>NZ_CP033219.1:2400000-2736187 GCF_004006175.1 Parasedimentitalea marina | reverse complement strand
CGGGTGCGGGCAAACATGAGAAGTGTTGCAGCGAACAGGACCAGCCGGATATCGGGCAGGAAATGATGGGCAAAGAAGTTGCCGTAGATGGCCACGGCCAGCACAACTGTCGTCCAGAATGGCGGGTAGGGGGCAAACCGCATATCAAACAACCGGATGACACGCGCCATGTAGGATCCAACCGAAGCATACATGAAGCCTGAAAACAGTGGCACGCCCCAGAGTTTCATCAGGCCCTCGCCGGGATAGCCCCAGCTGCCGGCATGGACCTTGAAGATTTCCATTGCAGTCCCGGTCAGGTGGAACAACAAGATCACCCGCGCCTCTCGCCAGCTCTCCATGCCTGTGGCCAGAAAAAGCGCCTGTAAAGTCAAGGCATATAGCAGCAAGGCGTCATAGCGGGCCAGTGGCCAGTCAGGTTGCCAGATGTTGCTGGTCAGGATCATACCGCCCAGTAACAGCACGCCCAAGAGCGCGGCCCAGCCCTGTTTTAGTGTGAACATGACCAATTCTGCTGCAAAATGCGGTAGCCGGGCCCGCATCCAATCTCCCAGTCGGCGTTCCAATTGGCGGGTGCGGTTTTGATGTCTCGTCACAACTGCAAAAACTCTGGTGGAACGCTTTCAATCAGCCAGACACCATTGTCGGTTAGAAAGAACTGGTGGCCATGGGTCTGCATGACGCTGGCTTGAACTGTGAACACAATCGGCTTGCCATGGCGCATACCGACCTTCCGGGCAGTTTCCGGATCTGAGGAAAGATGTACATGATGGCGTGCATGGCGATTCAGACCCGATGCTTGAATGGCGAGCAGGTTTTTCTCAGCGGTGCCGTGATACAGTTTTTCCGGAGGCAGGCAGGGTGACAGGTCCAGGTCGACGGGGACCGAGTGCCCTTGGTTGGCACGGATATTTCCGCCATCAGCAGATATGGCAAAGCGCTGCTTGGTGCAGTTGCGCACGATGTCCTCTAATTGTGCCCGAGTGAGTGGGGTGTCTGAGGGGATGGAATTCTCGATAAGTTGGTCAATTGAAACCCATCCATGGGCATCCATCGTTAAGTGTAAACTTTCTGGTTTATGTCGCAGTAGATAGCTTAAAAATTTGCTTTGGGCTGATAAAACATTTTTGTCCATGATCGCACTTAATCACCCAATTTCAATGGGGTCCAGCGCTTGTCGGGCAGGAGACGATGCACTCCCGTGCCTTTTACCAGTCTAACGACAGGCAAAAGCCTTGGGCATGGCGCCGCGCTGGCGCGCGGCGCGGTTGCACACCCCAGAGAGACCAGCCCGCAGGGCTGCCATGCCCAAGGCCTTTGTTCGGGCATCTTTGATGCAGGAACAGGGCGCGGGAGACGTTGAGCAATAAAAACCGCCGCGGCCATGGGCCACGACGGTTTCGCTACTTGAAATCCGACGTTTACAGATTCGGATATAGCGGGAACCTGGCACAAAGGTCGGCGACTTTGGTGCGAACACCGGCCTCGACCTCGGCGTTGCCGTCATCCCCATTGGCGGCCAAGCCGTCGATCACTTCGACGATCAGGTCGGCGATCAAGCGGAATTCGGCCTCGCCAAACCCGCGTGTGGTGCCAGCTGGCGTGCCCAGGCGCAGGCCGGACGTGACCATCGGCTTTTCCGGGTCAAACGGGATACCGTTTTTGTTGGTGGTAATATGGGCGCGTCCCAATGCTTTGTCCGCGATGTTGCCTGTCACGCTTTTTGGGCGCAAATCGACGAGCATCACATGGGTGTCGGTGCCACCAGTGACAATGTCCAACCCGCCTTTGATCAGTTGATCCGCCAGTGCAACAGCATTGGCGCGGACCTGCTTTTGGTAGCTTTTAAACTCGGGCTGCAGCGCCTCACCAAAGGCTACGGCTTTGGCCGCAATCACGTGCATCAGCGGGCCGCCCTGGATACCGGGGAAGATCGCCGAGTTGACTTTCTTGGCGATCGCCTCGTCATTGGTCAGGATCATGCCACCACGGGGCCCGCGCAGGGTTTTGTGGGTGGTGGTGGTGGCAACATGGGCATGTGGGAACGGCGAGGGGTGCTCGCCTGCGGCGACCAGACCGGCAATATGCGCCATGTCGACCATCAGATAGGCGCCAACCATATCGGCAATCTCGCGGAAGCGGGCAAAGTCGATCTGGCGGGGGATAGCCGAACCGCCGGCAATAATCATCTTGGGCTTATGCTCTTTGGCCTGCGCCTCGACCTGATCATAGTCGATCAGGTTGTCGTCGCGCCGAACACCATAGGGCACCGCGTTGAACCATTTGCCCGACTGGTTGGGGCGTGCGCCATGAGTCAGGTGACCACCCGAGGCCAGATCCATACCCAGAATGGTGTCACCTGGCTGGATCAAGGCCTGAAACACACCCTGGTTGGCCTGGCTGCCGGAATTGGGCTGCACATTGGCAAACTCACAGCCGAACAACTGCTTGGCACGGTCGATGGCCAATTGCTCAGCGACGTCCACGTGCTGGCAACCGCCGTAATAGCGGCGTCCTGGATAGCCCTCGGCGTATTTGTTGGTCAGCACAGTGCCCTGCGCCTCCATCACGGCGGCGGACACGATGTTTTCGCTGGCGATCAGTTCAATCTCGTCGCGTTGACGGCCCAGTTCGCTGGTGATCGTGGCATAAAGCTCGGGGTCGCGCTGAGACAGAGGCTGGGTGAAAAAGCCGGGGTCGCTGGTGATTTCGGTCATGATGGCTCCGTAGAGTTGGACTGGAATTGAGGATTTCCTATAGGAAACACCACAAGCCTGAAAGGCTGTATTGCGACGAATCCCAGCAATAGAGCGGCAAGACTGGCTATCCGAGGAAAGGTGTGATTGTTTCGGAACCAATTGGGCAATACCGGAAACGAATTGATGAGCATGAGAATCGCCTTTTTGGCCAGTTCGTCTACGGTGGCACAAACCGCCCTGACAGCCCTTGTCGAAAAATACGGCTCGGTGGCTCCGCAAGAGGCGGATGTAATTGTCGCTTTAGGCGGTGACGGGTTTATGCTGCACACATTGCACGCGACTGTGGACCTGCCGGCAGCGGTCTATGGTATGAACCGCGGCACTATTGGTTTTTTGATGAACACCTACAGCGAAGACGGCTTGATCGAGCGGCTACAGGCTGCCGAACAAGAAATCATCAATCCGCTGGCTATGCGTGCGATGGATCAACATGGAGATCTGCACCAGGCCCTGGCCATCAATGAGGTCTCGCTGCTGCGTGCGGGACCGCAGGCCGCCAAGCTGAAAATTTCCATCGATGGGCGGCAGCGACTGGAGGAACTGGTCTGTGATGGCGCCCTTGTTGCGACGCCGGCCGGGTCCACGGCCTATAACTATTCGGCTCATGGACCAATCGTGCCAATTGGTTCGGATGTGCTGGCCTTGACTCCCATTGCTGCGTTTCGGCCACGACGTTGGCGTGGGGCCCTTTTGCCCAGCCATGCGACTGTCCGATTTGACGTGATCGAGGCAGAGAAACGGCCTGTTATGGCGGATGCGGATTCAATCTCCAAGTCGATTGCTGACATTGATTGGGTTGAGATCAGCACCGAAACAAATGTGCAGCACAAAATCTTGTTTGATCCCGGTCACGGGTTGGAAGAGCGACTGATTTCCGAGCAATTTTCCTGATCACTGCGGATCACGAAGACGTGATGTCGCCAGTGCGGACAACTCTCAGATTTACACTACCTAAGTCGAGCTGGAAGCAGCGACGGTCGCTCCACCCGTGGCCGTATTGTTGTGAACGAGTATGTTTGGTAAACAAGCGTCGGGCGTGGGGCCCCAACCCCACGCCCGCGTTGTGTTTGATTAAGATAATCCCCGACACGTGACGCAGGGGACGACTGTTGGCCGCTATTGCGTCATACGGTCCCACAGTAAGTCACACATGCGGCCTGCGCGGGCTTCGATTGCAGCGCAGGCGTCTACCGCCAAATCTTCGCGCCAACGCCGTGCCACGATCTGCACATTGATCGGCTGCGGTCCATGCGGCAAGTCGGCAAGCCGCGCCGGTACGCAGCCTGCAGGCAGGCCCATATAGTTGATCGCATAGGAGTAAACCGCACAGCCGAGAACCTCGTGCACGCCCTCGGCCCCCTCGGTGTCGCGATCGGGCTTGAAAAACGGTTGCGGCAGAAAGGGGGTCAGCACCAGTGGATATTGCTCCAGAAACAGCGACCATTGCCGGGCGTAATAGGTGCGCTTGGCCATCATCTGCAGCAGCTCGGTGTCCTGAAATGGCGGGAACTCTTGGAAATACACCGAAAAGATATCGCGCACGGTTTGGGAGCCGGCTGCATCGATATCTTTCTTCATCAGCGTATACACCTCGCCCATCAAAGCCCGATAGCCGGTGCGCCCGGCGTCAAAGACATTGGGCGGCTCGACCTCTTCAACGATATACCCGGCATCCACCAGCGCATACCGGGCGTCATCCAAGGCGGCCTCGACTTCGGGGTGTAAGTCGTAGCCAAAAGTGTTCTTGGTAAAGGCGACTTTGAGTGGTCCCTCTAGTGGGGCGCCGCGCCAGGGCAGAGGGACGTGAAAGGGGTCACGCGGATCGGGTGCAATCATCGTGGGCATCGACAGATGCAGATCGGCGGCGCTGCGGGTTAGCAGTCCTTGCACTGACATGGATTGCGCCAGCATGCCCCGCTCGGCAGTTTGACTAGGGTTATAGGCAGGCACACGGCCCAAGCCCGGCTTGACCGTCACAGCCCCATTGGCCGCCGCAGGAAAACGCAGGCTGCCACCGATGTCATTGCCATGCGCCAGGCCACCAATGCCCGCCATCACCGCAGCCCCAGCTCCACCTGATGAGCCGCCGGGCGAGATATGTTTGCTCCAAGGATTGTAAGTGCGGCCAAACAGTGGGTTGTCGGTGTCCGCGCGAAACGAGAACTCGGGCGTGTTGGTGCGTCCAATCACCACCGCGCCGGCCTTTTGCAGGTTCTCGACAATCGGGGCATCAGCCGGGGCAATCAGATCCTTTAGCGCCAACACCCCGTTTGAGCTGGCCTGACCGGCTTGATCGACGTTGATCTTTATGGTGACAGGCACCCCGTGCAGCGGTCCAGGCGTTGCACCAGCCGTGCGAGCCTTGTCTAGATCGCGAGCCCGCTCCAACGCCTCAGTTCTCAAATCTACCACCACTGCATTCAGCGCAGGGTTCGCAGCATCCATGCGGCTGATCGAGGCGGCAATACTCGCCTCGGCGCTTAAGTCGCCAGCATGGGTATGGGCAACGGTCTCAGTTGCGCTGAGGCGCCAAATATCTTTGTGTGTCATGTCACTAATCTCCTGCGGTGCAGGTTAGGCAGCGACAAGGGAGTTGCAAGAAAAACCCGAGGTCACAAATGCGGTCTATCCATGGCCACGCGTGTTCAAAGATACTAAATGAGAGGGCCGAAGACCGTGGTCTGTTTGGGTTTGAACCGGCCCTGTTTATGTAGCAAGGCCGGTTACAGTGACTTGGCCGGGATTAGTCCGCCGCATACCCAATGGTTTGTAAGGCTATTTTGATCTCGTCCAAAATAGCTGGATCGTCGATGGTGGCCGGCGGTTTGTAGGCGGTGCCATCGGCGATGTTCACCATGGTGCCGCGCAGGATTTTGCCGGACCGGGTTTTAGGCAGGCGATCGACCACCACAGCCAGCTTGAACGCCGCCACAGGGCCGATTTTTTCGCGCACCAACCTGACCACTTCGGTGACCACCTCGCCGTGCTCGCGGGTGGTGTTGGCATTCAGGCACAAGAACCCCACCGGCATCTGGCCCTTCAATTGATCCGTGACGCCAATCACCGCGCATTCGGCCACATCCGGATGACCAGCCAGCACCTCTTCCATGCCGCCGGTGGACAGCCTGTGTCCCGCCACGTTGATCACGTCGTCGGTGCGCGCCATGATATAAAGATAGCCATCGTCGTCCTTCATGCCCGCGTCGCCGGTCTCATAGTAGCCGGGAAAGGCGTTGAGATAGCTGGACTGGAACCGTTCGGGTGCGTTCCATAACCCGGGCAGGGTGCCCGGAGGCAGCGGCAGTTTGATCGCAATCGCGCCAAGCTCCCCATTGGCCACCGGATGGCCGCCCTCATCCAGGATATCGATCTCATAGCCGGGCATGGGAACCGCCGGAGAGCCAAGCTTGGTCGGCAGTTCTTCGACGCCCAGTGGATTGGCCGCAATCGACCAGCCGGTTTCGGTCTGCCACCAGTGGTCAATCACCGGCACGCCCAGATGCTTCTGTGCCCACAAGATAGTGTCCGGGTCGGCGCGCTCACCGGCCAGATAGACCTGGCCCAGGTTTGACAGGTCATATTTTTTGACGAATTCACCGGTCGGGTCCTCGCGTTTGACGGCACGAAATGCCGTTGGCGCGGTGAAGAAGCTTTTGACCTTATGCTCGGATATTACCCGCCAAAACGTACCGGCGTCCGGAGTGCCTATCGGCTTGCCCTCAAACACTATGGTCGTGTTGCCTGCGATCAGGGGCGCATAGCAGATGTAACTGTGCCCCACGACCCAACCCACATCGGACGCCGCCCAGAATACATCGCCGGGATCGACATTATAGATGTTCTTCATGGTCCAGTTCAGCGCCACCAACTGACCGGCGGTGTGGCGAATGACGCCCTTTGGCTGCCCTGTAGTGCCCGAGGTATATAGGATATAAGCGGGGTGGTTGCCCTCAACCGGGACACATTCGGCTGGCTCGACCCCATACTGAAAGCCATGCCAGTTGACATCGCGACCTTCGACCAGCTGTGCAACATTTTGTTCACGCTGAAAGATCACGCAGAAATCAGGTTTGTGATCGGCCAGATCAATGGCACCGTCCAACAAAGGCTTGTAATGTACCACCCGGTTGGGTTCCAACCCGCAAGAGGCCGCAATGATGGCCTTGGGCTTTGCGTCATCAATCCGCACTGCCAGCTCATTGGCCGCAAAACCGCCAAATACCACCGAATGCACCGCACCGATCCGTGCACAGGCCAACATCGCCTCGAGAGCCTCGGGGATCATTGGCATGTAGATGATGACCCGGTCGCCCTTTTCAACACCCTTGGCCCGCAAAGCGCCGGCCAGACTGGCCACCCGGTTGCGCAACTCAACATATGAGATTTCGCGCTTGGTGTGGGTGATCGGGCTGTCGTAAATGATTGCCGTCTGTTCACCACGTCCGGATTCGACATGACGATCAACGGCATTGTAGCAGGTGTTCACACGGGCATCGGCAAACCATTCGTAGTACGGGGCATCGTCATTGAACAGCGCTTTGCTTGGGCGTTGATCCCAGCTGATTGCCTCTGCAGCCTGCATCCAGAACCCTTCGGGATCGGTCTTCCAGCCTTCATAGAGTTCTTGGTATGACATCGTGTGCTCCTCCTACCTCGCTGGCAAGAGTTAGGCGGAAGAAACGCGCGCGGGCAAGGCGCCTGCGGGACTAAGCGTCAGATAACTGCGTGGAATTTGCATATTTTGTAATTCCCGGCCTGCAAAGTTTTGCAAACCGTTCACTCCCGAAGAGTTCGCGAGTGTTGTTTTCAATTATTGCAAATTTGCAAATTCTGACTGCAAATGAACTTAAGAATCTTGTTGTAGCGAGATTGTAGCCAGATGTAGCGTTGTTGTAGCCGGACAGACTTTATTGCACGGATGGACAGAGAAAGTTGCAGCAACTTGTTTTTGGGTTTTAGGGCATCCTAGCGGCAGTTTTGACGGAGGTCACCCTCAGAGCGTTGGAAGTGCTTCCATATTTCAAACTGCAATTGCGCAACCTTTCCAAACGCTGGACACCGGGCGGTGATCTGAGGTGTCGTCGGGGCTCAGGTTTGAACAGTACGGCATCGGCATTTTGGGACAGAGATTATTGCAGTAACCAGTCGGGAAGCGGGTAAACCGTTCAAATCGTCGGTTTGAACGCGTCTTTAAACGGCCTTTAAACGGTCTTTGAACGCCGTTGTCGCAAAACACCGAAGACGGGTTGAAGTCCTAAATGAGAGGCTAAGGGGGGCAGGCGATGGATATCTCAGCGGGCAGAGGCTTTGTTTGCTTCAGCCCTCAGCCAATTAAGAACTGCCATATCGGTCACGCAGAGATTGCGGGCGATCTGAACCGTTTACAAACCCTAGGCCTTAAACTCTCCGGCAAGACGCCACTGGCCAAGGCAATCAGGTATGCGCTCACCTGTCTCACCAAGGCGAGGCCCTATCTGGATCACGGCGTTCTGGAGTTGGATAATAACACTGCCGAACGCGCTGTCCGGCCGGTGGCTCTGGGCCGCAAGAATTATCTCTTTATGGGCTCGGAAACTGGCGGTAACTCAGCCGCCATTGCCTATCCCCTGATCGAGACCTGCAAACTCAACGGTGTTAATCCTGAAGCGTGACTTGCCTGGGTCTTCGAACGCATCCAGCATCATCCCGTCAACCGTATCGGCGAGCTACTGCAATGGGAATATCAGGCCATCGTTGATACACGGAAAACTGAGGCCGAAGCAAAAAAACGGCGTTTGATCAGCTGCAACGGTGATACTTGCGCCTAAACGCCGCCATCACGGATCAGAAGAGGCGTCCAGCACCACACCCTTGTTGGCCCCGTGATCCGTTTTGTCGTCAAACGCGTCCTGTTTGTCCTGCCAGCTGCTGGTTTCATCCTTCCAAAACTCCTCCAGATCCTCCTCAAGTATCTCGGTGCTAATCACGGTCTTTCCAAGCTGCGTCACACAGTCTGAAAAAATAGTGTGGTGGTGCTTTTCATGGACATCGAGGCTCTTCCACATACTGTCCCAACTGGCTTTCTGACCCTTGTTACCCTTGGAGTAGTCTTTCCACTTGGGCATGATGATTGTTGGCTTGCTGGTCAGTGTGAATGTTTTTACATGCCCATCCAGCTGAAAACTCGCCTTGTATTTGGGGTGCGAGCGGTAGCGCCCCCAAAAGGACCGCTTGTCCAGCACCTTGAACACTGCCGCGATAGTTTTGCCTGCCACAGTATAGGTCGAGGATTTTGGCGCAGGCACGGTTTTCTTGAATGTCGCAGGGTCCGGTTCGATATAGTCTAGGTACACCCCCACCGAGCTGCCGTTCGAGGTCTTGCTGGTATAATCCTTAACTGCCTTGGCAAAAGCCGCCTTGGCCTCTTTGGTGGCAGCCCCAAGTCCGGATTTATCCAAATCCTTATCCTTCATCTCTGCCGCAAACTTGGCCACTGCCTCTAACATCAGGGCGTGCAGGCTGGACAGATATTTCTCCAGCGCTTTGATCATCCGATCCCATTCCGCCTGCCGCTTCTTGGTGCTTCTGGCGTATTCATTCCATTTTGGAACCGTGATTACCGGCTTTAGTGCCACGGTGATCTCACTCACCTTTTTCGACTTATCAAATTTGGCCGAAAATACTGGCGCCGCCGCATAGCTGCCCCAGCTAGAATTTTTGTCCAACTCGGTTTCCAGCGCCGCCATATCGACACCGGAGACGTTGGATGTTTTTTTGGCAGGCTTGGGGATCTTGGTTTTAACAGTAATGGCCATGGTTGCCTCCAAAGGCTGAACCGACATTCGCCAAGTAGAGTGCCTTCCCTTGCATCTTGGCGCTGTTTTGTGCCCCAATCAAGCCTCTTGGACACGCTGTGCCGTGATACGGGCGTCGGGCAGTAGGGGATCAATGGCATTAGTCGTTTCCACAACAGAGATGTGCTGCGGGATGTGTTTGAGACAGTAGCTGGCAATGTATCGCAACGTTATGTCTGTGATGCTTGCGTTCGGCGGGATGCCCGTTAGGTCTATCCAAGTACTTTGGAGGAAAGCTATTATGACACGACGCACCGAAGCGATGATACCTTTTGCCCTTGTAGCGACGATGACAGGAAGCGTCCTGATGGCTGACAACCCAATCGATACTCAATTGCCCAATGCGCCCGAATTGGCCGGATATGGAGATATGACAGTTGGAGTACGCCAGCTTGAAATGGTGAACCCCGGTCAAATTGATATCCTGTCCATTGAGCCAGACGCTGCCAGACCTGCGACATTCCCGACTTATGACCGTCCTTTGACGGTTGAGATGTGGTATCCGGCTGAGGCAGGCGCGACAGGCGATACGTCTATGAAAGCGTTTCTGCGCGATGGTGCCACTGAAGTGACGCTGAAAGGTCGCGCGGTGCGTGATGCAGCCCCTGCAGGAAAGGGCTATCCGCTGATTTTGATCAGCCACGGGTACCCCGGAAACCGTTTTTTGATGTCACATCTGGCAGAGAATATCGCGTCCAAGGGCTATGTCGTGGCTTCAATTGACCACACTGATAGCACGTACCGGACGCAGGCTGCCTTTGGCTCCACTCTTGTGAACCGCTCGCTCGATCAGTTGTTTGTGCTCGAAGAGATGGCGCAGATGACTGATGAGGGTGGCGATTTTGCCGGGCTCTATGATGCGGATAATGCCGGGCTCATCGGCTATTCCATGGGCGGATATGGTGCGATCGTTACAGCTGGCGGCGGCGTAACAGAAGCCTCCGTTGGCTATTCTTGGGGCGGGCCGCATGGAACGCTTGGTATCCACCAGGCAGGCAGCGATACACATAACGCATTGCCCGACGCACGTATTAAAACTGCAGTGGCCATTGGCCCATGGGGCATGAACACTGGCTTCTGGAGCGCTGATGGCTTGGCAGGTATTCAGATTCCGATGATGTTCATCGCAGGGTCGCAGGATGAAACGTCGCTCTATGAAGAGGGCGTTCGGGCGATCTGGGAAAACGCGTCAGGTCTGCCGCACGCATTGCTGACCTATGTGAATGGCGGTCACAATTCCGCAGCACCAATGCCAGCGCCGAAGGAGAGCTATTACTTCAGCGAAGACAAGGGCTTTAACATCTCAGAGCATTATTCTGATCCGGTTTGGGACACGGTGCGCATGAATAATATCGCCCAGCATTTTGTCACCGCGTGGATGGATACCCATTTGAAAGGTGACTCAGAGAAGGCCACCTACCTTGATCTGGTTGAGGTTTCCAACGCCGGTGTCTGGTCGATGAATGAGGATGGCACCCCTAAGGAAGACCACAGCTACTGGAAGGGCTTTGCGCAGAACACTGCCAAGGGTCTGAAGTATGAAGTTAAGAGCGCTGCTAAGTAAGTCTCCTAATGGACTGCACCAAGCTCATTTCGACACAAAGAGCGGGTTCCGGACCTTCACTGGGGTCACCTCCAATGGCGGCTATGCGCAGATACCGACCTTTGCAAAGTGGTCGCCCCAGATGTCTTGAAATGAGACAACCGGCCCAGACCGGACCTTCGAACGGTCTGCAGCCAACTGCAGGTTGGAGCCCAAACTGTACCTTGAATTTTCTCGCTGCGTGCGCTCGCAGCACAAAAATGCGGTATGAGCGAAGATTTCCATGCCGCCGCACAGAGGGAGAAGCGGCCGTTCGTGCATCTCGAAAGAAGGATCTGCAACTAGACCAAGGAGAACGTTGCAGCATTGTAGTTCTTGGCGGAAAACACTTAGAATCAAGCCTCGGAACGCGTTAGAGTGCAATCAAGAGTGGAGCATTGCAGAAGAAGCTTCAAGATAGTAACTGGCTGTTGATGCCTTGAAAAATTTGATGTTGGAAGATTTGTTACTAACAAAAACAAACTTTTTGGATCGCCTGTTGAAGTGGATGTTCCTTGATCACCGGACAGTTGAACTTCTTCGATCTATCGATCGGTACTTCGATGACGCGTACTATTTGGCGGCAAACACGGACGTAGCTGCTGCCCATGCATGTCCGTTCCTGCATTTCTTGTCCCATGGGTTGTTCGAACGCAGGGAGCTGTCGTCCACCGTCTCGAACCGACGTTTCCGTGATGAATGGGTTGTCGTATTTGGCTCCGACGAGGCTTTGGAACGGAAATTGGGTCTCCTCAAGAAGTTCGCCAGAGTATCTCGGGGCACGCTCGTTCGCCTAGCTGGAAGAACGCCTGGGCGTAGTCGTGCATTTTGGATGCGGTCGAGCTTCGAGGCGAACACGATCGACTTGAGCTACATTCGAACGTGCAATCACTGGAGAATAAGCCATCCGACACGCGCGAGTGCAATTCGACACTTCGCTGAGAATTTTTCGACGGACATCCTGCCATTCTCGTATGAACTTACCCCGGATGTGGAGTTTTACAACGCTCTATACGACAGCAAATTGAGTGCGCTAGAGATACAGGAAAAGTGGGCAGATTCTTCAAGCGGCGACCAGACGTTTGTAAGCATGGCACACTTGTTGCAGCATTATTGCGGCGACGGCGCCCTTGTCTATGACGGTTTTGACCACCGAGAGTATGTTACACGGAATCAAGGTGCCTGCAGCGAATTCAACGAAATTCAGGCGTTCGCGCACTTCATCAGCATTGGTTTGGAACACGGTTACCACCTGCCAAAGGACAACAGCATCGCACTAGTCAGCATCATTGATGCGCGGATGGAGCGTCTGGACGAAATCAAATCACGCGGTTTCTTGCATGCGGCGTTCGAATTGAGAAAGGCGGGCGTTCGCAGCGCTGTGATCGACAGGTTCTCATGCCAGTATGCGCTCTCACATGGCGAGGCCACGCCGACCAGAGACATGGCACCTCACGACAGCCTCTCCGCTTTTTGGAACAATTTCCATATGGCCTCGGTGCTCGCGGAACAAGGAAAACACCCTCAAGCCGTCCGCCACGCGCAGAAGGCCGCGGGTCATGAAAGTGGATCCGTTTTCGCAATGGACAAGATCCACGAGACCGTCAGCCTTTGGCATAGGGAGGTGCATAGAGCACTTCAGGTCACGGCCAAGTCGGATCGTACGATGCCAGGCGAACGGGAGACCTCAGGTCAGTTTGTTGAGGTTTTGAGCGCGATCCCGTCTTTCCGGTCAGGTCTGGGGAAGAAACAGCACGCACTCCGCAAACCGCAAGTGCGACGGATAGGCATACTGGCAGACATGTCACTGCCTCAATGCAAGCGCTACCGCATCGATCAGAAGTTGGAGTATCTTGAGACGCTCGGACTGAATGCAACTGTTTTCAATGTCCACAGTGAAGCCGAAAAAGCAGCTGCAGAAAGTGCTCTATTCGATATCTGGATTCTATATAGAACTCCCGCTTACTATAGCGTGCTAAAGCTGCTTAATCGCGCCAAAGCCCTGAAAATACCCACGGTCTTTGAAATTGACGACCTGATACTGGATCCTGATTTCTTTCCCGAGGCGCGCGAAAGTTACGGTGCAGGAGTCGACGATCAACAGTATTCCGAACTAAGGGTCCTGCCGTTTCTCTACGCAGCTGTCGCCCGCTGCTGCGACTTTGGAATCGCCTCTACAGAAGCGCTTTCAGATTATCTAGGGGCGCTTGTTCGGTCAGAGCGGTCCTTTGTTTTTCCAAACGGGATTGATTCAGTGCATCAGGCCGCGCTGCGTTCGCTTGGTCCGGTGCCTGACCCGGGCGACGGTGACCTCATTCGGGTGTTCGTCGGCTCTGCCACCAAGTCGCACAAGGACTACGTTGCACAGGTCTTTGTACCGCAAGCCATCAAGATCGCCGAAGCGTTTCAGGGCAAAGTTCATTTCTCGCTTTGCGGCTCGTTCGACGAATTGTTTGACCAACTGGACCAGACGGCCCGGAAATCAATCGGCCACATCAACCTTGGCTGGGACTATCCAACATATCTTTCCACACTTGCGGGCTTCGATTTGAATGTAGTCCCGCTCGAAAAAAGTGCATTCACCGACTGCAAAAGCGAGATCAAGTGGCTGGAAGCAAGCATGCTGGGAATTCCGTCTGTCCTGGCGCCGACATCTGCCTATGAAAGATGTATCGAGGACGGTGTTACTGGATTGTTGGTAGATGGTGACGATTTCGTGACCCCGATCAGCGCACTTTCTGCATCGGCATCTGATCGCAGGCGCATCGGAGATGCGGCGCAGCGTGCCGTTTCAGAAGGGTTTTCTTTCGATTCACAATGCGCGACGTTGAAAGACATCATTGCACAGATCGAACTTTACGCATGAGCCACCGCGTCCTCATTGTGAATGTCAGCTTTCCGCCGCAATCCAAGGGCGGCGCATCGCGCGTAATCGAAGACAATATCGACTGCATGATAGCGGACGAACGTTACGATGCTTGCGGGGTGTTCTGCACATTGTTTGGAAACAATCAGCCCGACCGGCACGAAACCTGGCTTCATCGCGGGATTCCTATCTTTGCCGTGGCCTGCCCTTGGCTGGATGACATGGAACGTCTTGTTCAGCGTGACGACATCGTGGGGCCCTTCACCCGCTTTCTGGACCGTGTCCAGCCTGATCTTGTCCATTTCCATTGCATCCAGAGAATGGGGCTGGAATTGGTAGAAGCGGTCAAGGCGCGCGGCATCCCGTCAATTCTGACAATGCATGACGGTTGGTGGGTAGCAGACGACCTCTTCATGATTGACCAAGATCTACAACCGGCCATCTATAATTATCGCGCGCGCGAACCCGCAGCGGCCCGCAACCGCATGGATGCGTTGAGTGCCGCCATTTCGAAGTTCGATCGGGTTCTCACTGTATCACAGACGTTTCGCGACATTCTGGTTTCCACCGGGCTGTGCGACGAAATTGTCGTTAATGAAAATGGCGTGTCTCCTTTTGCAACGCAGTCAAAATCTGCCACCAAAAAAGTGCGTCTTCTCTATATGGGAGGGGTCGATGCGCGGAAGGGTTATCATCTACTGCGTGCGGCTGTTCTGAAAGCGCAATTGTCTCATGTCCATATCACGGTGATCGACCACGCCCGTCGTGAGGGGTTCTCACGCGATGGCAGGTGGGGCGACACCGACGTCTGCACCATTGGCTATGTACCGACTGAGAAAGTAGCATCACTGTACGCCGATTCTGATGTTGTGGTCGTTCCGTCGCTTTGGCCGGAAAGCTTTAACCTGGTGTCGCGCGAGGCAAGTCTGGCCGACTGCTGGGTCCTTGCGTCAAATCTGGGGGCCGCTGCGGATCACATCGTTTCGGGGATCAACGGCTACACTTTCGGCGTGGAGAATGCAGAGGAATTGATTGGTTTGTTACACGCGCTGGATCGCGACCCTCTCCGGTTCACGACTCCCCCACCAACCGCATCTCTGCGACCCGTCTCTACCCAATACAAGGAGTTGCAAAAGATCTACGACGAGGTGCTTCATGACCAATAGAAGCGTTAAAACCAGCGAAGGCAAAATACACCTTGTGGTCGGATTGGGCATGAGTGGCATCGGCGCCGCGCGGTCCTTGGATGAAGCCGGGGAAGACTGGCTGGCCATCGAAGCAAAACAAGAGCCGGGGGGCTGGGCGCAAAGCAGAACGGTCAATGAATACCGGCTCGACTACGGACCACATATAATGCTGGATTTCGACGCCGATCTGCTGCGTTGGATGGCATTGGGAGAGGATATCCGGGTTCGGCATCATCGCTCGAACAGCGTCTTCTTCTGCGATGTCGACGGTCATCCGGTTCCCGTCCATCTTCCGCTGGGTGACAATGCCGGATCGCTGCCGGATATAGTGGCGACCGGTCACTCTGATCAAAGTGTTCCAAACTACCTAAGCTACCTCATCGACACTTTTGGTTTTGACATCGCAGCACGCTTTCTAATTCCGTATGATCGCAAGCGACTTTGCGTCGATCTCGAGACCCTGCCACCAAAGTGGAACCGCCGGGTTCTGCCAGCATGCAAGGCGAACGTCGGTGAATCATCCTACCTTTATCCCGAGAATGTGGGTGTGGGCGCGCTCTCCACACATTTGCTGAAAGTGCTCGATCAACGGCGACTGCTATACGATTGCAAGTTGGTTCGTCTGTCTCTCAAGGAAAAAAGGGCATGGTTGTCGGACGGGTCAAGCGTGGAATTTGCATCCCTTTATTCATCGTTGCCCCTGCCTGAGTTGTTAAGACTACTGGAGGAGTGCCCGTTCAGTTCTCGCGAGATTGAGGAAGCATTGCCCTATGCCAGCTCTGACATTATCTATCTTGCTCTGCGGGAAAATTGGACGCGCGACTATGACTTTGCACGGATCGCCTCAAACAACATTGGTTTTCACCGCCTTACGGTTCTGTCCGCCTACTCTGACCATTGCTGTCCTCCAGGTGAGGCCCTGCTGATGCTAGAGGCAGGCCGCGTACCCGGCGCGCAAAAATCTCTGGCCACGGATCCGAAAGACGCAATAAGGCAATTGATCGAACTGGGAATGATAACTCCCGATGCACAGCTTGCTTTTACCGATACCGCTTCCGTCGAGCATTCGGCGATCATTATGAATGCCGACACTCCGAATTTTGTTGCGCGGGCTCATAATGCTCTGGCGGCATCCGATGTTCACCTTGTGGGCAAGTTTGGAAGATGGGAAGACATGCTGATGGGGCGGGCGTTAAGAAGTGGGATAAGCGCCGTTCGGCAGCAAGTGCAGGGCGAACACGACAAGGAAACGACCGGATGACCGAAGACAGACCGTTTGACGCCCTCTTCCTCAGCGTCGGGGCTTCGAAGTGCGGGACGACATGGCTGTATTCCGTCATGCAGGCGCATCCAGAACTGTATTTCACACCGGAAAAAGAACTCCACTACTTTCACTTCAGTTACGGTCACGAGGCAATTCTGAGCGATGAACGCAGGATGGCGAACGCAAATGCTCGTGTTCTTGGCCGCATTGACCCTGCCCGGTCGAATATACGGGTCGTAAAACGGAACCTGCAGTTCCTCGACGCCTATTTTGACGATCCGGTTGACGACAAATGGTACGCCAATCTGTTCCGCGCAAAGCGGCCCGGTCAGTATAGTTGCGATTTTTCCAATTTTCACGCGCTGCTACCGGCCCATGCATGGCATGAAATCGCAGGCAAATGTGGCAAGCTGAGAGTGCTCTATACAATGCGCAACCCGCTTGACCGGCTATGGAGCCACCTGAAATTCCACCTACAGGTGACCGGGCAGGCAGATCAGCTTGATAGCTGGAGCCCCGAGGAGTTCTATGCGTTCGCAAAGCGGCCTTTCATCTGGGACAATTGTGAATATGGCGACGCGCTTCGAAAGATGACTGCCGGACTTTCACGGCAGATGTTGTATGTTCAATTCTACGAAGATCTCTTTTCTCGCCCTGACGAAGCGCTTGCATCCCTAGAGGATTTCCTGGGGATTCGTGCGCACGAATATCCCTCAGAAAAAATTGTCAAAAAAGTGAACGTTTCCGCCGAGCGACCAATGCCGGATTTCTTTCCTGAACTGTTTGACACTGACATCGAACGGATCGCCAGTGAGGTCGAAGAACTCGGCTATGAGCTTCCGACAAATTGGCGGCGCTGAAAATGAAGTACGCGTTTGAGGGCAGATCTCAGAACTTTACAGCGTCATGAAGAGAAGGTCGGACAAGAAAGAATCCGCCTTCCGGATTCCGCATGAACATGCCGCGACCCTTTTCGTGCAGTGGAACGTATTGCCCTATAATGGATGGTCGGGAAAGTCCACGCACCTCTGGCACGGCGCCGCGATGGATCAGCCTTCCATGCCAGATTAAGACATCACCCTTGGTCGGGCAAAAGGATTCGACCTTCAGGTTTTCCTGCTCGATTTTCTTCATGACAATTGGGTCGATGATAGCCTCAACTATGCCACCCCAAGTCAATTCACCTTTCTGCGCTCCGAAATGCGCCTGCGGCCATCTGTATTCGGGTTTGAGGAAAGTGTTGAGCATCTGATTGTTGACCATTTTCCATCGGTGGCTCCCTGCGATGTACTCAAAAGGTCCGGAGCGCGGGTCAATGTCATCAAGAGCAAACCAGACTCCGGCCCGGGGCAGCGCCTCCGCGGCGTCAAGATAGCCGTCCGGATGCCATCCCCGTTCCGTCGATCGATGGCGGGTGTGTGTCACCAGTAAACCCATATCCATGCCATGCAGATCGCGGAACAGTTTCACCAGTTCAGGGAACAAGGCGATCCTCCGGATCTCGGGGTGTTCTACATAACTGACCGGAGTGCCAAAGCCCGCATCACCCAGATTAAGCTTCTTGCGAAGTTCCAGATACTCCGCAATCAGATCATGGGGAATGAAATTCCGTTTGATCACATAGCCATTCTGGCGGTAGAAAAGCTGGTCCTCCGTCAGGGTCGCATTCAGCATTTCGTCTTCGCGGTCGCTTCGTTTTCCAACGAGGTAGACTTCGTTTTCGGGTTGTGTTGCGATATCTTCATAACGGGCTTTTGAAATCTCTCGCAGGCTCTTGCAGAAGTATGGACCGTTGATCGCCCTCAAGAAGTTACTGGAAAGAGAAGATGCATACTTCTCGAGAGGGTTTTTGAAGAACATTGCGATTCCTTTCGAAATGGACATTCATCGGATTTAGGTCTGAAAATAGTTCGCTGATCGCAACCATAGTTTCCGCCCGGTTTGAATGTTGAGCTATGTCACGAACCTGCACTGTGGCCAAGACCAGCGTGACAGGGAAATTCCGTTCGAAGCTGTGGAGTCAAGTGATCTGTCCCCCGTAACATGAATCGTTCTGATGTTAAGTTTGCTCAACCTTTCTTAAGAGGAAACGAATGTGAAAGTGCCGTTTCACGGAAACCCAAATCACAGGGTGATCAAAGAGCGGGGAAGTCTGGGTGCCGACCGCTGAGGCGTGCCGCAAGCATGGATTCAGTGAGGAGCAGGTTAGTTGATTTGCTACATTTTGTCCTCAATAGGTGGAAAGCGATGCTGTGCCGGCGAAGACTGAGAACCAAAGGTTGATAAAGCCCACGTCCCGATGGTTCCCGCGGCTTGCGGCGAAACCACAGTCTGAGTTCTGCGTCTCATGACCCTGCTGAATGGCGGCTTCGGCGACAAGCGCCGCGCCGCAGCGGTATATTTGTTGCACGCGCGAGTAATTGCTGCGCAAGCGAAGTACAAGAACCGGAGGTCGGCAAAGTCCGCAGTTTGCCAGTTCATGCGCGGCGCAGCGAACGGCGGCATTCCGCCCTTTGTGCCCCATATGCCGCGTCATGCTGCACCCGGAACCAACGTCGTAGAAGGGCTGGAACCAGCCATTAGACGCGATCACCACCAATGGCAGCAATGCGCAGATAGCGGGCTTTGCAAAGTCGAAGCCTCATGCGTCACGAGAGTGCATGAACGGCCCTTACCTGCCGTTGGACCTTGGCGCAGCATATTCACACTTTCAGCTCAAAGAGACGAGCAGAGCTCTTGACGTTTTGAACTTTTTGCCGGACATACCGCATTGATGGTTTCTGGAAGCCGAATGTGATTCCAGAATGAAATGGGAATACGGTGAGGAATAGCCAACAGGCGCCGAATCCGTAACTGCCCCCGCAACTGTAAGTGGCGAGCAAACCCGGTGAACACCACTGAACGCGCAAGCGTTTGGGAAGGTTCGGGCAAGCGAAAACCCACAAGTCAGGAGACCTGCCATCATCGATGCAACTTCAACCCGGGCGGGGTGTCCGGACAGGAGGCCATGATGGCTTTACGGATTATTCCGTTCGGAAATACATGTCTGCTTTGTACCCCGCGTTTTCGCGGAGGGCGACATGGGATCACCAACACACAGAATTACAATATGCACGTCATGCAAGCATAAGGGCACCCTATGCAGGCCCGGCTATGAATTGATTGCGCAGCTGCGCGCGGCCATTTTTGCTGGGGGAGATGCAATCTCTGAAGAGTTCGTTGTATCAGGCGTTGCCTATATGGTGGGATGTGATCGGCCCTGTACAGTTGCCTATCATGGGACGCGTAACGCGACGCATCTGTTTGGCGACATTGACCCTGGCGATGACATCGATGACTTGGTCGTCTTTGCCCGTCAGTATGCGGTGGAGAGAGAGGCCTGGTGTTCATCAGTTGATCGCCCGGAAAACCCGCGCAAATGCACACTCGCCCGTCTGCCAGCGGCCATCATAGCGCTGGAAGACAGCGAGGTGCGCCTATCATGAATGCCGCTAGTCTTATCGCTGAAAACCTCAGTTGGGCCCCACGTAAAAATCAACCGCTCCTGCTGCAACCCACCAGCTTCGAGGTGAACGCTGGTCAGGTCTTGGGGGTGGTTGGGCCCAATGGCGCGGGGAAATCTACCCTGTTGCGGATGATTTATCGCTACTACTCCCCCTCATCAGGACACATCCTTATTGATGGGCAAGATATATGGGGCATGCCACCGCGTTCCGCGGCTCGCAAAGTTGCCGCCGTGTTGCAGGAACAACCAACGTCCTTTGGTTTAACAGTGCGGGAGGTCGTGGCATTGGGCCGCACTCCGCATCGATTGGGATATTCGACGCCCGGCGCGCGAGACGCAGACATCGTGGATGAGGTGCTTTCACGGCTTGGCCTGCAGAGCCTTTCTTTCCGCGATTTGTTGACTTTATCAGGCGGAGAGCGCCAACGGGTAATGGTGGCGCGAGCATTGGCACAACAGCCGCAAGTATTGGTGTTGGACGAACCAATAAACCACCTTGATATCCGCCACCAGTTAGAGGTTCTGGCACTGATCCGGGAACTCGACCTGACTATTATTGTCTCGCTACACGACCTGAATATGGCATCGCAGATCTGTGACCAAATTTTGCTTTTGGAGAATGGTCACACAATCGGGTTCGGTCGTCCTGACACGGTGCTGACAGAGGCGCAGGTTTCCGAAGCTTTTCGTATTAAGGCCCGTCGTGAATACCTGCGCCCAAGCAATACACAACATCTTTCTTTCCACCTACCTGACCAAAGGAACACCATATGAAACTTATGTATACAGCACTCGCGTCCGCGATGATGACAACACTTCTTGCCAACAGTGGGCTTGCAGAAATCACAGTGCAAAGCTGTAATCGTGCGGTTACTTTTGACAAACCTCCACAGGCTGCAATCTCGAATGACGTGAATCTGACCGAGATGATGTTAGTACTGGGCCTTGCGGATCGGATGGTTGGCTATACAGGAATCTCGGGCTGGAAGACCCTGGATGCAACCATGACCGAAGGCGTTCAAGAGCTACCTGAACTGTCATCCAAGTATCCCAATAAAGAAGTGTTGATTGGTGCCGATGCCGACTTCTATTTTGCCGGTTGGAATTACGGCATGAAGGTCGGTGGCGAAGTCACGCCAGAGACCCTCGCGCCCTTTGGGATTAATGTCTATGAGCTGACGGAAAGCTGCATTCACATCGGTGAGAAAGATGCCGTCAGCATGAATGACATGTATAATGACATCTTGAATTTGGGGAAGATATTTAACGTAAGTGATACTGCCGAAGCCCTTGTTTTTGGATACCGAGAGGACCTTGCCCAATTTTCTGCTGGCCTTATGCCATTACCGCAAGCACCCCGTGTGTTTGTTTATGACAGTGGTGAAGATGTGCCTTTTACGGCAGGGCGATATGCAATGCCAAATGCCTTAATTGAGGCTGCTGGCGGCATCAACGTTATGAATGATTTGGAAAAAAGCTGGTCGACCATTGGGTGGGAAGCAGTGGTCGAACGTAACCCTGAAGTCATTGTCATCGTAAACTACGGCGAAGTAACGGCTGAAGAGAAACGCGCGTTCATGATGTCGAACCCAGCCTTCGCAAACATTGATGCCGTCAAAAACGACCGTTTTGTAACTTTGGAATATGTTGAGGCAACCCCAGGTCCGCGAAACATTGCTGCTGTAAAGACACTTTCAGCTGCATTCCGGACTGAATGATGACTGTTGAGAGGGCAAGAAAGTTAAAGAAAACAAGTTGGGTAGGCTTTGGCTCCGTTATGGGTGGCGGGCTGATTGTTCTTGTCCTCTCCATTTCGATTGCTGTCAGCGTTGGCGCAATTTCAATTCCGCTATCAACAGTCTGGGGAATCCTTTTGAACAAAATTCTCCCCGGATTCATTACCCAAGATTGGTCCGCCGGGCGCGAAGCAATTGTCTGGGATATACGGTTTCCCCGTGCATTATTGGCATGTCTTGTTGGCGCTGGCCTAGCAATGGTTGGGGCAAGCTTGCAAGCCGTCACACGGAACCCTTTGGCGGACCCTCATTTGCTTGGAATCTCAGCAGGCGGAGCGTTTGGGGCGATCCTTGCGCTTTTGCACACGGGTATGTTCCTAGGCCTTTTGACTGTGCCTTTGCTGGCGTTCCTTGGGGCGTTGGGGGCGACGGTATTGGTTCTTGCCGTGTCACAATTTGCCTCTGCCACCAGTGCAGACAGGCTTATTCTTGCCGGGGTTGCAGTGTCGTTTATCATTATGTCACTGGCAAACATTCTGATTTTCCTAGGTGATCCGCGCGCTACCCATACGGTCGTATTCTGGATGCTTGGGGGACTAGGGCTCGCGCAATGGGGACAGCTTGTTTATCCGTTGGTGGTTTTGTGCTTTTGTGGCACATATCTTTGGCTGAATTCAGCTAATTTGAATGCGATGACCATCGGTGATGAAACAGCATCAACCCTTGGCATTTCTGTTAGCCGCTTTCGGTTGATGATCTTTATGACCGGCGCGTTGATAACCGGCGTAATGGTCGCATTTTCTGGGATCATTGGCTTTGTTGGTCTAATGATCCCTCATATTGTTCGGCTGATGGTCGGAGGAGATTACGCGCATGTCTTGCCAATAGCCGGTCTTTTTGGCGCAATATACTTACTTTGGTCGGACATCATCGCACGTACGATAATGGCACCTGATGACTTGCCCATCGGGATTGTCACTGGCCTGATTGGCGGCGTTTTTTTCGTCTGGCTTCTGCGACGCAGGACGCACTAAATTTGTTATTTCCATGGGGACAATCAACGATGGAATTTAGTAACACTCGTGACTTTGCAAAGCACACTTACTGAGCATAGCCGTCGTTGGAGCGGATCTCGCAGCGAGGGGTCGCTGTCCGCCCTTAGTGTCGGATGCTGCACCGCGCACCAAAGTCTTAAAAGGGCTGGATGCAGCCGTTAGACGGGTTTGGCATAGATGGCGGCTTTGGGTCGTTCGTTACATGTAGCGCCAGCGAAAGGTCGTGTCTGGGGCAAACCCCAACCGCTCTAGATAAACCCAGCTGCTACCAGTTCGCGCTTGGCCCGCTCAACTGTACGAACGTGGCAACCCAGGGAACGAGCAATTTTGCGGTGGGGCTGGCGGGTGAGAAGCGCGGCTCGGAAGGCGGCCATTTTAAGGGCTCGGCTGGAATGCGGCCCAAGCGGGATTTGGATCCGCCCCGGACCATAGGTCTTGAACAGCCAATGGCTGATCTGATCACCAAGCTGCTCGGTTAGGATTGAGCGCGCCAGGCTGTGCTGATGTGGGATGTTGGTTTCAGTGCCGCCAAAGAGGCCTGTGAGCTTCCAGACGGCGTCCGGACCAAGGCTGTCTTCCAGCTCTTCGAGGATCTCAGGGACGGTCATCCCGAGATCAATCATTTCATCACAGGTTAGTAGGTTCGGGGGGGCGTGTGTGTCTGGCATAGGATCTTGATGCCGACACTCGTCGGTGCGTACCGCCCCGTCACGTGTCGGGTCCAAAGCCAAAACGCGGTGGGCAAATTTTGTCGGAGATTTGGCGAGATCTCAGGGGCTCGATATGCGGGCCGCTGAGGTCACTTTCCGCCTGAACGCTACTCCGGGGCGGAAATTATCACAACCGCGATGCTGCCCCGTTTAAGTGGTATTTAACGGCGATCCTCAGAACAGGTCCGGCCTGCAGTTCTCTGCTTGCTGGGGTGAAACGGATTGAATAGGCAAAATACTGCCTTTTTCCTGCTTAGGAATGAAAACCAGAGTGCGGGAGGGTGGATTTTCTCAACAGGCCTGCAGACGACGGAGATCATCCGGCGCGATCACCAGTTAGATCGATCAGGATTTAGAGGAATAGATCGGACTGGCGCTGATCCTTAGCGCAGCGCAGTTCTGCTGACATGCGTTCCACAGTCCGGATATGAACGTCGACCTCTGCGGCAATGATCGAATGGCTCAAGCCCTGGTCCAGCAGCATGGCGATCCGCTGGCGGCGTCCGGTTTGACCGCAGATGTTTCCGGCGGGCACCAACATCTTGCCGCTGCCGAGCAGTTTGTAGAGCTTTTGCGCATTGGCTTGCCCGACGATTTTTGAGAGAGAGCAACCGGGGGCAGGGTCCTTGGCGATATAGATCTCGCGGCCGCCGCGCTGTTTGGCCAGGCGTACCGCAAGGTCGACGCTGATTTCGTCAGCGATCAGCGCCAGAACGCCGGGTAGATATGGCTTGAAGCCATTGCTCACTTGCGATGCTCCGCCCAGTCAAAGTCGATGTCAGCCCGAGCGCCCCAATTTTTGAGCGCCTGGATGACGGCATTGATCTGGGACCACTGGCGGAGCATGTCGACATCAGCCGGAACCGAGCCCCAGGTGTTGCCGAACCGCGCGCGAATGAACTTGTTCAGCCCGGCGCGGCTGGGATCGCGCAACGCGCCGGCCTCGCCAAGCTTGCGCCAAAGAACGTGGACTAGGCGCAAATCTGGGCGTGAGGCGGCTTTGTGTTTTTTGGGACCCTTTGAAGAGGGTTTAAAGCCATCGCTATTAAGCCGTTTGATCAGCATCAAGAGTTCGGCGTGGTCCATGTCCTTCATGGAATGCTTGCCGGTTACAGCGAGCTGCAGAGCGCGGCGGGCGTCACCGTCCAAACCAAGCTGGCGGCAACCGACGTGGATCTTTTGTTGCAGGGCGCGGGTCATGATTGGATGTCCTCGACATGAACGACGGGTCCAACAGGGTGCAAAGCCGTGATCCGCGCCAATCGACGATCCGACCGTGCGGTTTCCTCGGCGGTAATGTCTGCAAGGTCGACGTCAGTCAGGCCAGCAACAGTGGCCTGTAGCCTGAGAACTGTCAGCCGACCTCCCAGGGTCATCGACGCGCGGGTCTGGCTGGTCGCGTAGGCGCTGAGATTTTGACGCAGCTTTAGGCGGTATTTTTCCTTAGACTTGGGCACAGGAATTCCCCCTTCAGGCTTTGGCTAGATCAATGGTGATGTGCTGCCACTTGGCATCAGGAGCCGGGCGCTAGTAGCAGCGCACATAAGTGGCGGTGCCAACCACTCGCATGGCATCGCGAATGGCTGTCATGGCGCGCTGCCAGCGCTCATCCTGGATCTCCAGGTGCAACAACTTGAAGATCTCAGCCCGATTGATCTGACCTTCTTTGTCGGTGTTGAAGGCGTTGGTCACGATGGCCCGCAATTCGACCGGCGCATCGGCAGACCACTCATTCAGGCATTCATCCACAATGCCCTTGGCGACCTGCAGCTCCGCGCCAAAGTCAAACTTGTCGGCAACGGCAACCTGAACTTTGAACAATCCGTCATAGCTCATCAGCGTCTTGTTGCCCTTCGCGCCGCCGATGGTGGATCCGTATTCCTGTTCCAGGATGGCTTCAAAGGAGCCGATGTCGTCAAAGACATGCTCTTTGAACCGGGAGGTCTGGGCACTGAGGGCTAGCCCGTGACTAACTATCTTGCGCACTGTTTCGTCCTGGAGTTGATCCTGAGCTTTGACCAGGTCTATCGGTATCAGGCCGCCCTTGGCATCCGTCATGTAGGTATTGCCGTTTGCAGTGACGCGACCGTCTGGGATCGGCGCAGGCTCGAATTGGTTGGAGGGGGGATTGGTCATTGTACTACCTCGTTTTGGGGTGGCTTGGATGCGGCCTCAAGGATCAAGGCGGGGTTCTGGGGGAGGCCAGAGAACCCGGCTTCCTCAGCCAGCAGGTCGAACTCGCAGCCGTTTACCGTGCCAGCACTTTGGGCCAGAATGAAACGGGCGGTTTCCGTTGAGCGAAACGCGCGCAAAGTGGTCAGCGTCAGCGGTAAATCTCCGGCACAATCAAACCGACTTGCCTGAATGGCATGGCGTAGGGCGATGCGTTCGGGGGTCTCTGGCGTCTCATCAATCGGCCGGATCATGATGTTGGCGTCCACTTTGAAGTGACGACAAATCCGTGCCAGCAACTCAGGACCTGGGAAACTTTCGCCGCGGAGGTAGCGGTTGAACTGGGTGCGGTGTATGTCCAGATCACGGGCCACTTGAGTGATTTTTAACCCCTTGGTCAGCCGTCTGAGGTTCGCGCCCAGAACATCGCGCAGCTTCTGCGGATCTTGATTGCCTTTAAACATCATCGTCGTCTCCCTCGGCTTGGCTGCGATAGCGCGGGCAGGCGCGACAGGCGTTGAACATCATCACCCGCATTGGGCTTGACGATTCCAACTTGTCGGCGCGGCGACGCCACTTCAGACAGGTTGGGCTTTCGACTTTGCCGCCAAGCGCCGGGCAGTCCACCGGGGCGTTCATGTAGGTATCGCGGACAGTGCTTTCGATGCGCGACAGGTTGCCGGCATAGCTGTTGCGAATGGACTGGCTAACGACGGCGGCGCTGAGGTCCAGCCGCTTGGCCACGCGGTTTTGGGAGGTCTGGTCACATTCGCGGATGAGCACCTCGATCCAATCAGGAATGATCTCGCCCCAGCCGTCTTGCGCTATGATCAAGCGGTTGCTCATTGGAATTGTCCCATCGGTGAGTAGACGATTTTGTCTTCGTTCGGATCGACGATCACCGTCATGCTGCGCTTTTGTGGGGGCAGGGGACCGGCGTTGTTGATCAGCAGCAACGGGGTGTCGCCAGTGATCCTGGCCGTTGGCTTTGGCGGCTTGATAAAGCCAGCCAGCGTTAGCGTGCGGCAGTATCGTGTTACATCACCCATCGTGATGTCCTGGCGAGACTGGCGCAGGGCCGTGAGCAGGTCATTGGGCCGGAACCGTTTCTTGATCCGAATAGCGGTCCAGATCGCACCCTCGACTGTGGCGCGCAGGTCGCGCGCCGTATTCCGGCCGTCCCTGGCTGATTGCGTTGTATAATAGACCTTGGCGCCGTCACGGCCCCAAAACCGAATAACCTTTGCGGCCTTCAGCCTGCGCAGGAAGCCCGTCCGCATGATGGGGTCCAGTGGGAAAACCGCTTCAACATCCGCAGCGGTGAAGTAAGGGCGCTTGGCGATATAACGCCAGATCTTCGCTTCCTCTGGGCTGCGTGGTGTCCAGGTTGGAATATCGACGTGCACGCCCTCGGTGCTTGCGATCTCTATCAGGTCGAGCAGCCGGGCATGGGGCGTCTTGTCGGACAGAGACCCAGCTTTTGCCAGAGCTTCGATGTTCGCGGCTTCAGCTTCACCCCAGGTGGTCAGGAAGTGCTGGCGACCGTCACTGCCACAAGGAACGATAGCGCCAATCTCTCGCATCATCTGCAGGAACCGGTCGCGCACAGTGTCTTTGGCTGAGCAGTGGGTGGCGACATCCAGCTCGGTAAACCGCAACTGTGAGCGCATGAAGTCCAGCAATTCCTGCTCAACGCCGTGTCTGACATGCACTTCGATCACTTCAAGCCACCCCTCGGAACCGGCGCGGTGTCGCGCATAAAGTCCAAACCACCCCACGTGGCTTTGGAAATATCGACCAAGCCCAGTTTCTTGGCCTCGCTGCAGACGTGGGAGACCTCTTTAACGATCCAACGCGCGTTGCCGGTGTGACGCTCTCGAATGATCGCCAACAGATCGTCCTGAAGGGTGATGCCCGGAGGGGAAACCATATCCGCCAGGTGGCGGGCGTCAGTCATGTCGGCGGGCAGGGCCTCGGACCAGGACAGCACCCGGCTTTTGAATTGATCGTGTCTGTTCAGAAGCTGGGGGAAGTTTTCCATGCCGATCAGCAAGATGGGAATTTGTGACCCGTCGTGCAGGTCACGGACGATATTCAAAATCCCCTTTGAGATCAGGTAATCGGCCTCATCAATGATCAGCGGTCGCGCATCTATCGCCAGCGCTTCATTTGCCATCTGGACCAGCTCTGGCACCGTCCCTTTGATCGGGCGGCCAAGCTCGCGCAACAGCTGCTGCAGGAAGAATTTTTTGCTCCATTCGCTTTGGACCGCCAAATGGATAGCATCCAATTGATCAGCGCAGAAAATGGCCCCAAAGGTCTTTCCGTATCCGGGCGGCCCATGAAACACCCCAAAGCCTGGTGCGCCCCAGGTGCGACTCTGCAGCTCTTTGAGCAGCCCAGCCATTTTGGCCACGTTGGTCAGCGGCCTGACGGCGTTGCCGATTTCTGATAGGTATGACATGCTCACTCCTCGTTCACTGCTTGTCGTCGCTTTGGGGGTCATCCAGGCGGCGTTTCTTTTTGAAGCTACCGGCCAGTTTTGTTTCCGGTGTTTCGGCCAATGCTCTGCTTGACGGCCAACAGGCCCTCATATTCGGGGTGGTTCAGGAAGCCTTCCAACCAGGCCGCTTCGCGGGTGCCAATTGGCGTTCCGGCTTTCTGGCGCTTTTGAATGTCCTGAACCTGTTTGAACCGGCCATCCGGGGTTCTTGCGACTTCAAACGCTTCTGAGGCGCGCTCCGGTTTCTTGGTGGAATATTCCAGGATCAAAGCGTCCCGTGCGTCCGTCGCGTCTCGGTTCGTGTGATCCTGAAACGTCTTCACCTGAGGCTGCTTTGGGAACATCCCTGTCACCACTTTGGCTTCCATCAGGGGGCTGGTCTTGGCGCGGGTCTTGTTCATATCGGCCGCAATTTGGTCGATTGATACTGGTCGGTGCAGATCGCGCAGGGCCTTCTCAGCTTTGACAATCTGGCGACGGCGGCGGGCGGTGGACCGCGCGCCTTCAAGATCAAAGAAGCCGACCTTTTGCTGGCACTCGGCAAAGCCAAGATAGTCGCCCTCGGGGCCATATATGTGGACGCCGCTGTGCAGATCCTCGGGGTTAAACCTGACAATGATCTTGCGACCGGCGTCCTGGCTCATCCAATCGCAGTGATAGACGTTGCCGTGGAAGGTCAGTTGGCCGCTGTTTTTGTGCAGCTTGGCGCTGGCTTGCCCCATCATCCAAAGGCGGCGTTGTTCCTCAGTAGCCTTCTGAATGGGCGCAATCGCATAGCTCTCTTCAAAGGTCTCATCAAATGAGCGGCCTTTGGCGGTGGGGGATTTCCGACCGGGGCGGGCGTTGTGTTCAAGAATGCCACCTTCAAGAGCATCTATAAACTCAGCCGCTTTTATGGCGCGGCTCATGTAGTTCTCAGGCTTGGCGCCCGGGCGGTTGCCGACATAGGCCCCGGCAAAGCGCGGGTCTTTGGCCACGTCGCTGGCAAGATCGCGAAACGCCCGCTCAATTGGCTTAGCCTGGCCATGGGCCGGGGTTGCCCAGTGCATCTGAATGCCCAAGAGCGGCAAGACGCCTTTAGGATCGTCATCACAGATCTTGAACCGGAACCGGGTTGGCGCACCCGCCGTCATCCACTTGTTGGCAAACTCCCGTCCATTGTCGAAAAGGCAGCGCCGTGGAATACCCCAGTTCTCAACCATTTCCCCAAAGGCAGCCATAACCATGACTTTGTTTGGATCATGATCCACCCGCCAGGACAGGATCTTGCCTGAGTATAAGTCCTGAAACGCCACAATCTGCGGCCGGTTTATGGTGCCGTCTGGCCACTCAACAAAGACGTCGATCTTGTGGCAGTCAGCGTTGACGGCTTCTAGGGCGGTCAAGGCCGATCTGTCGCGGATCTGTGCTGGGTAACAGCGCATCAAACCGTTGACGCCTTCGCGCCAAAAGACCTGTGAGACACGGGGCACTTCTGCGTTCAAACGGCGCTGTGCCGTCTTACTGGCCAATACCTCCCAGGCTTCTTGCCCGGCCTTCTTGCACGCCAGCCGATAGCACTGGGCATAAGTCGGCTGCTCAAGGCGCAAGTAAAGGCTCTTCAAATAGTCCATAAACGCTTGGTTGCTGGGTGCTTTGATGGGCTTTCGTATCGCTAGGCGATTGCGCGGCACCAGATAGGCCAGGTGGTCCTCTGGGGGGATGCCTTCGATCAACTCAAGCCAGTTGTAGAGACTGCGAGGCGACGATCCACACTGGCGCGCGGCCTCGGCAACCGCGTAAACATGGGTCACGCCGGTAAAGTGCAGAGTGTTGACAATTTGAAGGGTGGCCAGCCGCGATTTGGCCTTTGCCTTGACGCTCTCGGGCAAGCGATCAAACGTTGCCCAGGCAACCCCCCGATCCGGGCGCGCGTCGGGGATCGAGGCGGCCTCTTTCAACAGCTTGAGCCGCGCCGCCAATGGTAACAGAGACCAATGATACATCCAGCCACCGCCGCGCCCGACTTTGCGCTTGGCGCAACCTTCAATGGACCGCCATTCCTGACGCTCGGCAATCGAGTTTATGCCGCGCTTGCTGCCCGGCAATTCCGGCAGACCAGCCTTGGCCAGCTCCTCTGCCGTCCACCAGATTTGTTTGGGTTCAATAATGCCCATCGGATCAACCCGCCCGTTTTGAGTTGAATGGGAGGATTTCGGCGTCTGTTTCGGGGGTCTCGTCGCTCACAGTTGGGACGTCTGCGCCTAATAGCTCCAGCAACTCGTCGCGGTGTTCATCGGCAAACCGCCGGCGGGCTTCTTTTGGTGCCCGTGTATAGGCGTCACTGATCTTGCCATGGGCTTTCTCAACGGGGTCTTTTACCGTAGCGCCGGGGGCTTTCTTACGGGCCAAAACCTCCTTGGCGGACTTGGCGGTACCATCGCCCAGGGCGCGGCAAATGTCATACCGATCCGTTGTTGATCCGCACTTGGCAATTGTCTGCAGGTCGGAAAGGGACACCCTCTTTGGGGCGTCCCGTAGCTCTTGGATCTCGCGGGGGCCAAGGGACCGGCCCGCAGCAACAAGCCGTCGAATTGTGCGCTCGTCGACGCCCATTTTGTCGGCTGTTGCGGTTACAAATGATACGACGGACATGTTGTCCGCCGTATCCCAACGTTTTGCGACCAAGTCTGCCCCGGTTGCTGCTTTTGTCTCAGGATAGGCCCGCTCATATACTTCTTTGCGACGGGCAAGGAATACTGCCAAATCCAAAGTGTTAAGCTCGGCATGGGCAAGGTTATCGTCAATCTCTGCCAGCATTGCCCAGTCATCTGTACAGTCCCAGACCTTGGCGGGAATTTCAGTGCGGCCCAGGGCGCGAAACGCTGCCATCCGGTGACCGCCGGCAATCAGCCGCAGCTTGCCGGTTTTCTTGACTTTGCGGACTTGGATCTCGGACATCAGACCTTGGGTCTCAATCGAGTGTGACAGGCTTTTAACTGCCGTTTCAGACACCGGGCGCAACCGGTTCGATGTGTCAATCTCTTCAAGTGGTATGTCTTTAACTTCAATCAGGCGTGGGGGACGCATGGGGGATGCTCCTAAATGAAAATTTAGCGGGTCGGGGAGGGGGCCTGGGCGGCCTTGCGATTGCCGACAAGACGGTTCCAGAGCGCAGTGAACCTAGTGCGATCTTTTGGTCGTGTACGCGCCAGTTTTTCCCGCTCAACAGCCTTCTGGAACTGGTCGCGGTTAGCGAGGAAACGCTGGCAGTCGGCAAGCGTTCGGTCGTTTAATAATGCTGTGGCCCAAGCGGTCACCTTTTCCTGTGCCAGGCATTCTGCTTCGACTGTGTCGTCGAGATCGTGGGCAATACTCTCTGCGGATGCAGACCCGGATTTCACTGAGGTCAGTTGCTCTGTCAGATCCGCTCTGAGGGCCGCGAGGCGTGTGTGCCTGGCAGCGGCTTCTATCAAGCCGGATAGGCGTTCTGGCGCGGTCATTGGCGCTGTCGCCATGGCCTGACATTGCTGTTCAAAACTCATCGAAAAATGTCTCCTGCAAAAAGTCCAATAATCATGATTATGAAAAGTGAGGCCGCGCCGAGGATCTCGCCGAGCCAGAAAAGGGCGGTGCCAAGCCAAGCGCGTCGGCCCCAGCGTCTCTGCAGTAATGTGCAATGGTTGGGGCCCGTCTCCGCGAGTGTTGGGCGTGAATAAAAAGCCCCCAGTGGCGCATCCCCATGGCCACCGGGAGAGTTGTCCAACCGGGCCCGAGCAGGGGCGTGGTTGGATCGGGAGTGAGTGTGGGTGAAGGTCATGAAACCCTCTGAGTCGGCGGTGCGTTGGAGGCCCCCGATCTTTGGCGAGTTTTTCCATGGATACCCTCGGAATACGCACCCTTGTCTTGAAGGTGCGGAACCACGTCGTGTTCTGGGCTGTCAACCTCATAACCCAATGTGAAAAGTACGAGTCTGATTGTAAGTGCCGAAGGATTGCCTGCGTTTTTTTCGTCGGCAAGTTGCCTAAGGCGTTTTCCCGAAACGCCGCAAGCTCTGCCCAGTTTTTCATAGGTGAGCCTACCTAGGCCAGCATTGCGGTGTGCCATCTCCGTTTTCAAGAAGGCGGCAAACTGTAGGCCGCTTAATTGTCTAATGTTGGTCTTGCCTGTCATCAGTCCTCCATTCAGGTATGGAGGATATGCATATAAGTCTAACAAGACAACAGTTAATTCAAGAAACTAGACATATAAAACCACTTGATGTATTCAGCTCGGTGCTGTCAGGATCTTTATTTCCATTTGCGGGAACTATATTTCCATGCCACAATGGCCAGATGAAAAGTGACCCCAAGATAGATGCACAGCCAGAAGATGCTTGGCGAGAACGCTTGAAACAAGCGATTGATGACCGGCGCCTTAGCTACAAGGCGCTGTCAGTGGAGGCTGGTTTTAACGGGGAATATGTCAGTAGGATGCTGAACGGGCGGATCAATCCTACAGTCGATAAAATTCTGACGATTTGCAGAATTGCAAATATTGATCCGGTCTTCCTATTTTCGAGTACGACCTCCAACAAGGAAATGCGGGAAGTCGTTGAAGCAGCGTCCACTCTATCTGAGAGAGAAGCCGGCTTGGTCAGTCGCCTATTGCAGAGCGCTCGCCCCGAGTAGTTTTACTCGGGCTACTGCCTTGCGAAATTGTTCAATGCCCCAGCCCGGCTGTGTCTTTTCCAAAGCTTCGACCAATGCTACGATATTTAGCAAATCCATGGCGTTTATTGGTTGTTCGTTCATATTCTTATTGCCTAATTTTATTGAAATGTCCCTACCTCTATGCATTTCGAGGGGCCTAAAAATATGGGCGATGTGATTGGTGTAAAATGTAACGCTAACGATTTTTACCGAGCGATTTTTGAAAGTGTTCTTATTAGTTCTTGGAGGCGGTTTCCTGCAGCCGCCAGATTGCTCCGCAGTTATAGGAAATGCTTAGCAGCCATTCACTGCGATTGTCACGAGCGACCAGGGTGCCGGACAATATAGGCCGCTGTTGTCAGTCCAACTGGAGCACTTGGCCCAAATCCGCCGTTCGCGCCAAGCCCGTCTAACGGCTGCTTCCAGCCCTTCTAAGACATTGGTGCGCAATGCAGCACGGGGGACGTCTGAAGCAAGAAAGGCGGGATGCCGCCGTTCGCTGCGCCGCCCATGAACTGGCAAACTGCGGACAAAGCACCAATTCGCTGCACCGGCGCCAATGTCGGCTTAGAGTTTGGATGCCAAGTTGGTCCAAGCGCCTTTAGGGTTCCCTCAGATAGTTATTATGGCCCTATGATTTTGCAGACCGAGAGAAACCCAGAACGCCTTTCTAAGGGGAAATTATTGGATGTGGCCATCAACGACATCAATGTAGTATCTGGCAATCATCTCCATAACATTTTCTTTATCGGAATCTGAGGCTTGCGGAAAAATTTGGTTCACCAAATCCTTCAAATCATCTCCATAGAAAAGTAGGTACCCTTTTATTACTTCAACTTGAAAATGTGGGTTGAGAAATTCAGTCGATTGTTGATTGTCGTCCCTGAACGAAACTATTACTTCAGTAAAAACATTTCTCTTACCTTGATCCTCAAGGTATACCCTTAGTCCATTAAAGCGCAGCAATTCATACCGGTGGTCTGGTGAAAGCAATTCAGTCATTTGCAAACCCAATCAGAAAAATTGCTATCCAATATATCACTGACATCGAAAATAGCATGAAAGTTGCAAGAAAGGAAAAAAACGGGCTTACTGGTGGAGTGCGACGCCCCCAAATATCGATCGCGCAAATTACTATATGCGAGATTGCACAGGCATAAATTACTAAAAAAGCAAACATACTATACCAAATTTGCCCAGCTATCTCAGTAGAGATAGATGGATTGCGACCAATAGCTATTAGTCCAATAACGATTGGAGTCATCCAACCGATCATAGTGATCACAGGCCCTAATAAATCCTTCCCAACAGAATCCGCCATCTTCTAATTGCGACCTCCAATAACCTTAACCTCATTTGTATATGTATCTATTTCGTAGGAGTTTATGGCTCCTTCGAGTTGGTCTCCAAATATGCTGGGCGCGAACGGCCTATTGTGTACCGAACCATTTTCGTTTTGATAAAACGAATTCGCCATTGCAACTGACAAGTCCATAGCAGCAATGCCTTGTTTTCGAAAGTCAACGTCCCAACTTCCAAAGCCATCAGCTCTTAATGCATAGTAGTTTTCAGTACTGGCGCTGACATTTATTCCACTTGGCAGAACGTCCAAGTAAGCAATATTCGGATACTGTGCGGCATACTTCCGACCAATACCCTCACCAAAGGCTCCAACAACCACCGCGTTATCAAACTCTTTTGACGTTCTATCGAGTACGTTAAGCACTCCTCCAAAGGAGTTGCCTATTTCGATGTATTCGATTTTTGGATTGCAATGTAAAACATCCTGATCGCCCGCTGCCTCCATTGCCCCTTCCAGCAGAGCGCTTGCCGCTCTACTTTGATTTGGGTTTATTAGGAAAATTACTTGCCCGCCATCGCATCGCTGTGCATTCGCCAACGAACCCGAAAATAGTCCACTAAAAAGCGTTAAAAACACAAATTGACGTCGAAACATCTCGATCCTCACTCTATCAATACAAGGCATCTGTTCTGGTGTCTTTGTAGATGTTAGCTCAACTTGCTCTGAATTACACCCCATGTTATGCTCTCCCTGGTTGTTGGATCAAGCGCACCTAAACCAAACCACAGAGGGCAATAAAGTCATGCGCTTTACACTAAAATCCTACACACACCGCGCTAGTGGTAAAGAACGTCGATGAAACAGTAACGGGCGACATCACTCTGGGAGCATTTTCAAGCTGCATTTCGGAAATCACGTGGTCAACCGGCAACCGTTTGAAGTCTTGGACCAGACTGACAGCGAAGACTTGGGAGAGACGAAGGAAGGGAAGCGACTAGAGATGAGCAACTCACGCCTTGTCTGGACGATGTTGACTCCCCAAGATAAACGACCGAATACGCGCGAAAACGCCTGATTGTGCATCACTACAACCAGCGCCCACTGCCCCACACTAAAGCCCTGGTGCAAAAGCCTTCATGACTTGCGCACCGAAGCGGATATTGGTGCAAAGTACGGCATCAGTGAGTTTGTGCTCTGACCAGCAGTTGGCTGCGGACCGTTCGAAGGTCCGGTCTGGGCCGTTCACGTCATATCACGGCAAGTCGCGGCCAGACTTTGCAAAGGGTGCTTTCTGCGTAGAGCTGCCGTTGGTGGTGGCCGCGTCTAACGGCAGCAGTCAGCCCGAATCGGACCCACGGTCGTCTATGCTAATTTGCGACAGCAGACCTTCGCTGCGCGGGTCGCGAGTTCACAGAATGCGGACAAAGCCGACACTCGTGACTTCGTACTCAAGGTCTGCTTTATAGTTGAGCCTCAACCGAGAGATGCCCAGTAAAGCCAGCTACGGCACTTGCCGGGTGACATTACAAGTAGGGGCCAATTCAAATGATTTCTGCCAAATATTTGAAAATTCCGTGGGGGGTCATTCTGGCGTTCTCTGTGAGCACCGTCTACGCCGACGAACAGAACATTCCCGCCCTTTGGATGTCCGAGCTGTTTTTTGATAGATGTGTACCATCATTATTGGATGAGCAGACTATAAACGGAAACGGTTTAGACCCGTTGCCCAGAGATACAGCCCTCAGCATCGGAGCAACAACAGGACGCGCATGGATGCCATTCGATGCGCATGTATCGCTGTCTGACTTAAATACCTATGAAGGCAACTTTTATGGATGCCAAGTTCAGTGGCATAGCCTGGCCGCAGAAGGTCGCGGCGACACCATTAACTATGGTCAAGTAATAGATGCCTTCAACACGTGGGCAGACGCCGAGGTTTCACAAGGAAGATTGGCGGCAATAAAACAGTGCGGTGATCGAAACGAAAAATATCTGCGAGTTGTTGAAAGCAGAACTGAGCGCAGTCAACCCGTCCGCTTTGTACTTTCATATGACAGCAAAATTGATTTCATTTTTTTGATGGCAGGTGAAACTGATTTAGTGGGAGAGGCCGAAGCTTGCTGAAGCAGACATTCGTGAGCTCCGCAGCATCTGTCAGAAAGGGCTCTCACCCGGCTTTCGCCGCACGCGACACGAAAGGCCGCTGTCGGAAAACGGGCCAAACTTTGCAAAGGTAGCAATCTGCGCATAGCTGCCGTTGGTGCTGGACGCGGCGAAGGGGCGGTATCGGAAGAAAGTGTACGAAACTGGTGCCGTTCTCGGATCCCAGACGGGGGCACCATGTGTCAGTTCTCCCCAAAAACGCTTCCCACTTCCTGCACGCAACGGAACTTATCAAATGCATATATCTCTTTGATTATTATCAACTAATCCTTTTCCGGGAAGTCGTGAATAAACTTGGCGCAGGATTTCCCAGTTCCGTCCCTAGGAAGACGCTCACTTGGTAGGGTGCCGAGACGGTTAGAATGGCCGATCAACCCTAAATATAAGGCTCTCACGGAGGACAGGGTAATTTGCAAAGTTTGATGTCTCAATATTGGACATACGGCGTTAAATGCCCGTTTTAAGCTGTTTTGAAGGACACCCATCAAACCTACCCAGGATGCGGCCCACCGTCACAAAACCCCTTGTTTGTAAGGTTCTATCCGGGTTCTTCCGGCATCCTCTGGGCTCTTCCGGTTACTGCAGTATCAAGTGTCTCCTAACAGCGGGCAAACCGTTCAAATCGGTGGTTTGAACGCGTCTTTAAACCGTCTTTGAACGCCGTTGTCGCGAAACATCGAAGACGGGTTGAAGCATTGAATGGGAGGCCAGGGGGGGGGGCAATCTCAGCGGGCAGCTTCCTTGTTCGCGTCCGCCCTCAGCCAATTCCGTACTGCCACATCGGTCACACAGAGTTTGCGCGCGACCTGATCCGTTAACAAACTCTGGGCTTTTTACGCGCGGGCCCGCCACTTTTTGGCCAGAGGGACACGAGGTTGTAACCGGTGAGATTTTCCGTCAACGCCTTGGCCTTGTCGTACCCCACCACAGCAACGACGCTGGAGTGGGTTCCGGGGTTGCCTGCAATATAGATTTCGGTGCCACCGAAGGCTTCTAAAAACCGGAGAGTGTCGTCCAGGCCCAGGACCTCGAAGTAAAGTTCAACTTGGGCTGTTGGTTTTGGGTGGGGCGGGTCAGGAGTGGTCATCGCGTGGCCTTATCAAGTGTTCAAGGTCACGGTACTCGCGAGAGAAAGTGTGCATCAGCCCAGTCACTGCCGCCTTGTCATCGGGCGAGACCAAGGCATTCAGCTAGATAAAGGTGGTCAGTGGAACAGCGACCATACTGCCAAATTTTCGGCGGGGCTAAGCCGCAGACACCCACAGCTATTTGCGGGAGCTGCGTCATAAAACGGGGTATAGCGCTTACCTTCCGGGATGCTCAGGATTCGCTCCAAAAGCCAACTCTAGTCTGGCATACCGGGGCAGGGTGACTGCATGCGCGGTCCAAATGGCGTGCCGTCGGTCTGTTCCCATCTCGCCTGCGGACCTTGCCATCATTACTGTTGTTGATCCAACTGGAGTAACGGTCCAAAGCCGCCATCTATGCAAAACCTGTCTAATGGCCGGTTCCAGCCCTTTTCAGACCCAGGACCGAAACCTTTCACTATGATAGTCGACGTTCATGATGACGTGCGGCACAGAGCAAATAGGCTGGCACGCGAGCTTATACCGAGTTTGCTGTAGGCGCGTTTTCGGTAGGTCACGACGGTAGAGGGTGCGACGCCAATATTAGCAGCGATAAGTTCCGTTTTCTGGCCTGCCAAGATACCGAGGCAAACTGTGCGTTCACGCGTGCTGAGAACATCCAGTAGTGCTGGTGCGTCGGATCCGACTTGCTGTTCGAAATGCAATAGTGCGAGCCGGCCTACCAATACAAATAAGTCAGGATCAAGCGGGGCTGTTGAGGTTCCCGTTTGATAAAGGCTAATGAAGAGCCGCAAATCGCTTCCCACACCAAGCAGGGTTGTTTTGGTAAGAAGGCCTGGTGTGTCAAAGAATTTTTGGCGGTATTCGGCATCCATGTCCTTTGATACATCATCTAGGGAACGAAGAGTTACTGTACCGGGCGAGGATGCCAACAACTCAGGCAAAAGCGGGTCGTTTCTGTACCAACCATCAAGGTACATCGCCGCAAGTTCATTGGCCAATGCGGTTTGGCTAAAATGGCGAGACATCAGGCAAGTTGCCTGGCGTTTTTCGATAGAAAACACCATGATTTGATCGGTGCCGAGTCTCTCAACGAAGTCGCAAAAAGCCTGAGCGAAGGTGTCTGTCCCCAAACGAGCGAGGCAGAGGTCTATATAGTGGGCTGTCGAGGTCATGAGGGTCCATAACATGTCCCCTCCTAAAGGGGACAGACGTTGTTCGCATATCTTCTTAGTCTGAAGGGGAATTACTGGAGAATGCCATGAGACCCGCAGGACGTAGCGAAACAGATTCACTCTATTTTACTTACCCGCATTTTGATGCGCCAACCGAACGGGCTGGCCTGGCAGACCCTGCCCCAGTTGCTATCGTCGGGGCTGGACCCATTGGAATGACGGCGGCACTTGCCCTTGCCCGCGAGGGCGTAGCGTCGGTCGTTTTCGACGCAAAGCCGACGTTCAATGATGGCAGCCGAGCAATATGTGTGGCGCGATCAAGTTTTTATATTCTTGATCGCATCGGTGCCGTCGCACCTTTTTTGCAAAAATCGTTGGGGTGGACCACCGGGCGTAGTTTTTACCGAGGCAAACAAATTCTGGAATTCCAGATGCCTGATGGTGATCAAGAAAAATACCGCCCGATGTACAACCTTCAACAACAATATATCGAGCAGTTTCTGTGGGATGCGGTTGAGCGCAACCCCCTGATCGAGACGCGCTGGCGAAGCAGAGTCGTGCGTGTTGGGGATATTGATGAGGGCGTCAAACTTGAAGTGACAGATCCCCATGGTAGCTACGCGCTTGATGCAAGCTACGTGTTGGCTGCGGATGGGGCGCGCAGCCAAGTGCGCCAGATGCGTGGACTGCGTCTCAAAGGAGAAAACTACGAGGGGCGGTATGTAATAGCAGATGTGCAAATGTCACATGACTATCCAACCATTCGCCGAGCGTTGTTTGATCCCGATTGTAGACGGGGGGCAACCATCCTGATTCACAAACAGCCGGATAATATCTGGCGGATTGATTACCAATTGGCCGATAACGAGGATGAGGCTGACGCCATGACGGAAAGCACAGTGCGTGCTTCTGTCTCCTCCGTTTTGAAGGAGGTTGGCTATGATGGTGATTGGGAATTGGAATGGTGGAGTGTCTATTCTGCTAATACCCTCGCCTTGGACGACTACCGCGATGGGCGGATTTTCTTTATCGGCGACTCTGCGCATGTTGTGCCAATTTTCGGCGTACGTGGGCTGAACAACGGATTGGCGGACGCACAAAATATTGCGTGGAAACTTGCCTGGGTGATGCAAGGCAAAGCGGGAGCCGCATTGCTTGACAGCTATACGCCGGAACGTCGTGGCGCCACGTTGGATGTGTTTTCAAATGCGACCAAATCAGCACGGTTCATGACACCGCCTACGCGCGGTTGGGAAGTGATGCGAAACGCGGCCCTGAACCTTGCGCTCAGCCACTCATTTGCTGGGGAATTGGCAAACCCACGCCAAATGACTCCCTATACTTATGCCGACAGCCCGGTGGTCAGCGCTGACGATCCCGCGTTTTCCGGCGGCCCTCCCGCAGGAGCTGTGTTGCCCGAGGCACGACAGGGCGATGGCTACCTGTCGGAAACTTTGGGTGAAGGTTTTTCGTTGATAATATTTGATGAAAGTCTTGCCAAGAATATGGATTTTCCCAGCGTTGATATCATTGTCGTTGATACCGGCTCGGAAGCCGCCAAGTTGCTTTCGGCAGGTAGGTCAAGCGCGTACCTGGTGCGCCCGGATCTGCATATCGCAGCACGTTGGTTTGAGGCCAAAGCCAACGCTATCGAGCTTGGACTGAAATATGCACTGGCAGGAGTTTCGCTATGACCCCGACTGATTTGGAACGCGTGTATGACACTCTTGCGGCAAGCCTTGATTCTGTAGGCCCGGACAAGTCCGAGTTGTTTCTCGCGAAGCTAGCTTTGCTACTCTCTCATGAAATCGATGATGCAGGTCGTGTTCACGACTTAGTTCGCGAGGCTGGCAGTCATATCAATGCTTCAGACTGTGTCTCTTCAGAGCTGTAAACACTGTGGGGAAGGCTCCAAAGTGGCCAACGTATTTAGGCTACCGAACGTCCGCTTCGGGGAGGCGGCCAGTCTTTGCAAAGGTCGTTATCTGCGCATTGCTGCCGTTAGGGATGACCGCAGCGAAGGTCCGCCCCCTCCTTTAGATCGAAATGTGTAAGGTGCAGTACCCGGGCTTACACTGCGCCGCCTTCCCCGCCCGTGTTAGACAGCTGTGTCAACGTCCGGTTGGCGGTGTGGATGGGCGTGGAGGACTGGAGAAACCATCATGCAAACACTACATTTGCCCGCCATTTGGTCTAGCCGCCCGGCATGGAACAGGGGGCGCATTGTTGGACAAAAGAAACCGCTTCTGCCCAAACATGTCTGGGCAATTCGCGCTCGCTTGGAGATCGCGAACAACCACCGCGATCTGACGTTTTTGCGGCTGGACAAGTCAAAGAGCGCGCGTCGATCCTCCAGATAAAAACCCAAATGCCAGTCCGATTTGAGGTCACTGAGAGAACGCGACAATCGCTCCTACGCTGGATGGACGAACCCATGATGATTGGGTCCAGGTATTTGTGGCCGGGGCGGTTCCACGAACGCTTGCACATATCGACACGCCAATATGCGCGACTGGTTTGTGAATGGGTTAAACCCATTGGGCTTGAGCCAAGCGCTTACGGAACGCATTCGATGCGCCGGACCAAGGTTTCGCAGATCTATAAGAAGACGGGAAACCTACGTGCGGTTCAGCTTTTGCTTGGCCACACAAAGATGGACAGCACAGTCAGATACCTCGGTGTTGAGCTGGAAGACGCTCTGGCAATATCTGAAGCCGTTGAAATCTAGCACGTTGGGCCGATTTCACAGTCGGCCCACTCAAGACTTTCATGTGAGACGCAGAATACTACCGGATCTAGCTACATTTGAGGTCAATGCCGCACCAGGCACATTTCAGCCTGAAGGGTGGAATGCCGCCATTCGCTGTAGCCAGCATCAACGGCAGCAATGTGCAGTTAGCGGCACTTGCAAAGTCTGGCCGCGGCTCGCCTTGATAGGACATGAACGGCCCATTGCGGCCGTTCCTGCAAAACCCGTCTAACGTTAACTCCTAGCCCAGGATAGAAATGGAATACTACACTGAGAGCAACTGTGGACATTAACTGCGGTTCGAACAAACGGCAGATTTTACATATCTATCAGCGCCTAGAAGGCTCGGGATAGTCTATCTTTCTTTTGCGAGAACGACGGAAATATCTAAGAATTCCGCGATGTACTTCGAGCTTATCTTGCTGGTCCAAAATCCGTTGAACCCGCTATTCTGAGCCAATCCCGCAGACCTGCCAAATATCCTTGACGCCCGCGCCAGTGCCTTTTGCAGGGAAGCGGTAGATCAATTCTAAGTCTGAATTCAAGATATCTATATCGATGGCCTGTGAGAATTCGTGCAAGAAATACTCATTTACAGTGAGGTCGCCGATCCAGGCTTGATCGCCGGGACCACCATCAAAATAGTAGACGTCCCATTCAAATGTGTAGGAAGGTTCCGAGGCCTGGGTAAAATGTAGCAAGAGAGTTTCGGTTTGGCCGTCGGTGCCATAGAGGCGCGGCAGTGCCGGCCCAAAAAACATCATTTTCAACTGACGGGTCTCTTGTCCCGATTCATCGCAACCAATTTGCAAGGCGAATTCATGCTTTTGCACAGAAAGGGACAGCGAGTGAAGTCCCATCGGGTTTCTACTTTCAATGGCTTTCCATGACTGCGCCAATGCTGTGCTGCCAGTTACCAGCACAGCAATCAAACTCAGGCTGGCAAGTCTGCCGATCCAACGAATGATGGGGGAGTTCTGTTTCATAGATGATCCTATTGGCATGTCGGACCTTGAAACCAAGCGCGAACGAGTGCCGAGGTTGCTTTGATTTCGGACGAGTACGAAATGGCCAATCCCATAGGACGACCAGTTTCAAAATCATACCCAGCGTAGGTCAGGCATTGCCCTACCGTTGTACGTCGGTAGGTAACGCCCGTACAGGCTGGATCGTTCAGACAGACCTGTGCACAATCTGAGATATGCCCGACAGTGACGGCTCGATTTGCATCCAAGGTCTTGCCTGTCTCTGGGTCTTTTTGGTGCATCAAGCCTCGATAAAATGTAAATCCACCATATTCGCCTGCAGCAGGTGCCTTTGAAAAGGCACATCCTGCTGTAGCGGACTGTGTTGCGAGCAGTGTCAACGCCAAAACCGCGGCCGACCTTATTGACGATAAGCTGATCATGGTTCTAGTCTACAAAATTCGGAATTGCCGTTGGTATGCCTCAAAACCACGGCGTCATTGCGCCCCAACTTATCACGTGCAACGTTTGTGGTCGCCACAGTGGCCCAAACTTTGCGTCCACATTTGCTGCTTCCCCAGGAAACACATGTGTTGCCACTGCGCGCCAAATCGATTTCACATCTAGGAAGGTCTGACCAAACATAAAAGGCGCTTGCGTTATGCATATAGTACAAATCCCCTTGTGCACTTGCTGCACTCGCTGCAAACACACCGCCAATAGCCAAGGCGGATGCAACCATTATTGCGTTTGTCTTTGTTCTAATTGAGTTTGACATATTGGATCTTTCTTTTCTCTTTCAGAGGCTCGCTGACACGTTCCTACGACGAATTTGTCGACCAACATATTAGGGTAAATGTACTAGTTGCCTTGAAGGCCTACCCAAGTAGGATGGCGCTCTGGATTGGAGACCCATTTGGCAATATTGCGCATTCCCCCCAGTGATTACACCGAGGACCGGGCAAAACTTTTTGCACGTGCACCTGCTAAGATCTATTTCGGTCATATCGCGTCATTTATAGTTCTGACCTATCTGGCGTGGGATGTTTTACCCGTTTTTGTGCTGGTCGTTTGGGCGACATGGGAGATCTTTGGAACCCCCATTTTGCTTCACCAGCTCACGAAATCCGTGCCAAAAACATCGACTACTGATTTTGATCTTTCCGCATGGCAAATACGTCTGCATAGGCTTTTTGCCGTTGTGGGTTTAAGTTGGGGACTGTTTGTCGCTCTTGGTCTGGATGTTGAAAACCCCGCTCATTTTTCTATTCAAATGGCCATTGTTGCTGGTGCCTGTGCCTCGGCCTCACGCTCCTTGGGGATTTTTCGGTTCTCATTTTATGTTTATGTCATCCCTTTCACGGGCCTACTTGCTCTGCGCATTTTCATGTTGGGAGGAGACTACATCCTGCTTGGGATTTTGGTGTTGATTTTCATGGGTATGCTGTGTCGGCTGGCCAATGATACCAGTGAAGAGCTCTCTGATTATCTCGCGACAAAGGTAGAAAATTTGGATCTTGCGCAGAAGTTTGAGCGCGCAGCACAAGAGGCAAACGCAGCCAATTTGGCTAAGACACAATTTCTCGTCCAAGCTAATCATGATTTGCGCCAACCCATCCATGCAATTGGTTTGCTCTCTGAATGCTTGCGAGACCAATCTATAAATGAAGAGGGTAGGAAAATACTCGACACCATAGATACCTCAGTTGACAATTTAGCCAATCTCTTCAAATCATTGCTTAATATCACCTCGCTTGAAACCGGCGCCATTCAAGAGGACATTAGTGTCTTTGAACTCAACGATGTCATCGAGCAAGTGGTGCGTCAGGCTCGACCCGAAGCGAGGGAGCACAAAACGGAATTAGCGCATGTTGCTACCTCTGTATGGGTCGAAACAGACAAGGCATTGTTGACTTCTATTTTGCAAAATCTAGTTTTCAACGCCGTTAATTACTCAAGAGGGAAACGGGTTTTGGTTGGAGTACGTCGGCGCCACGATTGTGTTTCAGTGGAAGTTCTAGACCAGGGTTCTGGCATGTCTGAAGAGTTGCAATCACGGGTCTTTTGTGAGTTTGAGCGCGGCAATCCGGAGGGACCAAATCGCGTAGAAGGGCTTGGCCTTGGGTTGGCGATTGTCGCCAGAACGGCGAAACTTTTGGATTTTTCGATTGAACTGCAATCAATAGAAAGCCGTGGTTCCCATCTTGCGCTGTGCGACCTGAAGGTTGTCGACAAGCCGATCGATCTGGAACAGAGCATAGTTTCAGGCGCCCATGCTCAACCGAAAAACCAGACGATTATGGTAATAGATGACAACCCGCAGATACTTGCGGGATTGCAGTTGCTATTATTAAAGTGGAACTATGAGGTCGTTGCAATCGAGCCGCATTCACTGAGCTTCCCCAAAACTGCACCGGACGTGGTGATCAGCGATATGCACCTGAACATCGAGAACAACGGTCTTGAGCTGGCACAGAAAATTATCGAGCATTACGACCAAAAAATCCCGACGCTTATCATCTCTGGAACCTTAACGCCCGAACTTGAATTCTCCGCCAAGACGGCCGGGCACTGGACACTTCTCAAACCTGTTTCACCTCGTGAGTTGCGCTCAACGCTTTTGGCGATGCGGTAAACGGCCTATTCCCCACTTAGACCAATCCATTGAGCGCAGCAATTGCAGCGGCACTTGCCCGGGTTGAGACATCCAGTTTTTTGAAGAGGGCAGACATATGTGCCCGCACGGTGAAAGGCGAAATATCGAGTTCTCTGGCAATCTCTTTATTGGATTTGCCCTGACCAAGGCGTACTAGTAGGTCGATATGGCGGGGCGACAGACCCAAGGTGACGTCCGGTTTTTCGAGGTCGTTTTCTGGCTGAGCTTCTAGCAGCATGACAACCTCGCCGTCCAAAACATCTGCGATGGCTTTTTGAATTTGCTCAGGAAGGACCGATTTTGAAATATACCCATTTGCCCCCGCCGCTAACATTGAGCGCGCTATTTTTGGGTCTTCGTTCATCGAGACCACGATGATTGCAGATTGCGAACATTTTTGCCGCAGATGCCCGACGGAATTTGCCCCGTCAAAACCTGGAAAAACCAAATCCAAAATTAGAAGGGTCGGATGGTTGTCATCTTCTATGTGGCTCAAGAGAGATCCAAATTCGGCCGCTTCCAGGATCGTCCCTGGCAGGACGCGACGAATGATCCTCGTCATTCCCTCGCGGAAAATTGGGTGGTCGTCGGCAACAATGATCATGTCTTTCGTCATATCAAATCTCTTTTCCACCCTCCAATACTTACCGACTGTTAAAGCTATTCCTGTGCTAAAACGAAGCCAACGATACTGGACACGTCCTTAGTGCAAATGTCCTAATATTCCCGGCTCCACGTTTACTATAAGTTAACTGTAAAAAAATCCACGATCATCTAGAGCCAATGGATCTGAGCTTGGGGTTTAGTGGGCTGAAGCTCCAAGAGAGGCTATTGGGTTGATCGGGATTATTTGCAATTTGATGATTCCCGGTCTGGGCTCTCTGCTGATGAAGAAATTCTTTAACAGCTTCATTCAGCTCACCCTTTCGCTTGCGGCTTTCATTCTGGTTCGCACCGTTTTTCTAGCGTTTTTCGGATTAATACTGTGGCTGATAGTATGGCTTTGGGCCTTAGTTACGGGCCTGCAGCACCGCAAACGGTGCAAAATCACCCAAAGGTCCAATGCGGTTTAGGAATAAGGACACAGCCATGCATCCCAACTGCCAAGATAGACAGTGTACCTGTAGTGACACCGCTAGAATGAAGGCTGTATCGAAAACATGGGATCGCTACAATTCAGTGATCAGATATCAATGTAACACTTGTGACAACAGCGTTGAAATAATTCCGTTGTCCCACATTGGTTACACGTTAACAGTCGGCGTATTGGCCCTTTTATTCATCATATATATCTTCGTCATCAAAACCCATGACGCCGGATTTTGGACCTATACTATCGTGGGTAGCCTTATCGTTTATCAACTGTTCACGACAACCGCCCACTGCTTGGCGCACCATTTACATCCACTAGCTCTCAAACCTAAAGCCCCTGTGTTTCAGGTTCGGAAAACTAATCTTCGAACACGCATTGAGGGCATGAGTTTTCTCAGCGGTGTCTTCCTCCCGATCATTTTGGGCGGGTTCATCCTTGGTGTTGCTCTCATGCTTGGGGTCTTACATGATCTCTATTTTCCGCGTCCCTAAACATTTCAAGACTGCATTGAACTCGCCCCCGCTCAGCAGATTTTGGCACCTGTCGCAGCGAATGGTGGCTCGCCGCACTTAGTTCCCCATATACCGCGTCATGCTGCACTCAGCGTGAATGTCGTAGAAGGGCTGGGACCGGCCATTAGACGTAACCAGCACCAATGGCAGCAATGCGCAGGGAGCGGACTTTGCAAAGTCGGGATCACTATATGCTAGCCTGGGTGCGATCGGCCCATAGCTGATCCTAATTGAGATTGCGGTGAATGACCGCTTCACCCAAAAGCGGACTTCCCTGTTGCTACAAGAGTGGGGTTCATATTTTTCCTTGTGATGGCCTCCGGAGGTCGACCTTCAAAAAAATAATTTGGACACGACTACCGGAAGAAAAAATCGCTGCAACGCAGTGACAAATTGAGCCACAAACGACCGAATGGGCAATACGACGACGGCGTAGTGTGTCCCTTTGAAGGTATTCAAGAAATCTTGTGACACAGACGACTAAAGCCCTTTCCGATCATTGAACTGATCTGACCTTTTAGTTCATTGGCTTGAAAGAAATCCAAGAACCCATTTCGCGATGTTTGGTTCGATGGGTAGGTCCGATTTTACGTTAGACTTACGAAGATACTGAGCTACGTAATGATCCTCTGGTCGCCAATTGCTATTTCCTAATCTCGCGTGGTGGAACTGCTAAACGGCCTGTTGATAAATTCAGCGTTTCGAGGAGCGATAGTTATGCTGAAAACACTCAGCTCGAGTATGTTTCTGGGATTTATGTGCGCAGTGCCTAGTTCTCTAATTTCGGAAGAACTGGTATTCGCAACGGGAGACTGGAGACCATATATTTTCGAAGAATCTGGCGTCGTTAACGTTGAAACTCCCGGTTTTAGCGTGGAGATCGTCAATAAAGTATTCGAAAAGATGGGGCACTCAATTACTTACAGATCCGCTCCCTTCCTCAGACAAATTAACATGGTCGAACAGGGAACCGTTGATGCACTGGTCGGATTATATCAAGACGAAGCCCCGAGTCTTGTATTTCCAGAAGAGCCAATTGGAAAAACACAAAACTGTTTTTTTGTAAAAGACGGTGCCACTTGGAAGTATACTAAAATAGATGACTTGTCAGAAATTGTTATCGGCACTGTTTCCGGTTATTCCTATGGGGAATTAGATGCGTTTTTTGAGAGCAAGCCCGAGAATAAAATTTCGCTGACGGGCAGTGAAATTGGAATGATGGAACGATTAGTTGGCCTTGTCAGACTGGGCAGAGTCGATGCAATCGTTCAGGACAGATTGATCACTGAGTTTTTCTTAAACAATGCGGAAGCCAGTGAAAAACTGGAAAATGCTGGCTGTTTAACGCAGGTGCCTTTCTATATTGGATTCACACCCAATAGCCCTTTTTCAAAAGAATATGCCCTTATTTTTGACGAAACTCTGAACAAGATGAGGCGCTCGGGTGAGTTAGATGAGATCCTTTCCAAGTACAGCGTGATGGACTGGGAGTGACGAAAATGAAGAGATTCACCATAATCATAGAGGTCATTTTCGCCTATAAATTGGGGCGTTAGAAATTGGCTGTGACATTTTTAAAAAGAAAATCGATTTTCTTTAGGTCGGTTTTTCTGGTGATTGTTCCCATCGCTTTATTAGCGACGGTGTCGATACTGATTATTTTGTATTTCGATTCCAGTCGTCGAATTGAAAACTCCAAAGAGAGCTTCAGTAACGATAACGAGCTGATCGCGAAAACGATACAAAACCAACTGTGGAGTTTGGATCGAGATTCAGTTGCCGAGACTGTAAGGAACTTGGTTGCTATTGATAGCTATGCCTGGATCGAAGTGCGGGACCAAGCGGGGTTCAATCTGATCGTCGGTGAGGCGATTGAAGAAGACGGACTGTTGGTAAATGAACTACCCCTTCGTTCTCCTGATGCGCATAGCTCAGAAGATTTTGGAATGATCCGATTTGGGCGGCGCATTCAAGAAAATAGCCTGACGCAACCGCGGTTACTACTTCAGGAAGTATCGATTCTGGCGGTTGGAATATTGGCGGTGGGTGCCTTGATACTGGCATTGATCTGGCGGGAATTTATCCGACCGATGGCGGAAATATCTCACCAAATCAGGTCTACGCGTGGTCGCATTAACGAACTCTATGTTTCAGTCGATGATCCGCCTCATGAAATTGCAATACTGCTAGACTCATTTAACGGTCTCCGAGAGAATTACATTACCGAAGAAAAACGTGCAGGTGATGCCCAAATTAGGTTGCAAAACGCAGTGCGGATTACAGGGCTGGCCAGCTGTATTGTTAATCCTGAAAGTCGCGAAATCGTATCGTTTGACGAGAACTTCTCGGACCTTCACGGTGTCGGCCACCAGGGAGAGAATACTGAACAGATCGCCACTCTTTGGGAGGGGGTGATCAAGGTCAGTTGCATGACGTTGGAGAACTTTCATGAAAGGGGCGGGAACGCTCAATATGAAGAAGTCATTGAAATTGAAACTGAAAAGTTTGAAACTCGAAAACTTCGCCGGGCTTTTCAGGTTCGGTGGACAGATGAGTCAGAGACCGCCATTGTTGATGTCGTCGTTCAAGACGTCAGCCGGATCAATTTTCTAGAAGAAAAACTGCGTCAAACCCAGAAAATGGAATTGGTTGGAAACCTCGCCGGAGGCATCGCGCATGACTTTAACAACATCCTAGCCGTCATCATGTTCCAGTTGGAGTTCCTACAAGAGATTATCGAAGACGCAACTCATTTAAAGGAAATTGATGTTGTACTGGAAGCTGCTGAACGAGGGGCGGATCTGACCCAGAATATGCTCTCGTTTTCACATGCTGAAGATGTTCAAGTTAAATCGGTTAATTACCATGATGTTGCCAATAGTATATTGCGATGGGTCAGGCGGGTGCTTCCCGACAATATTGAAGTCTTCGATGACATACCCAGCAGTATTTGGAGAATAAGTGCCGATGAAAGCATAGCTGTCACAACTCTTCTTAACCTGATCATCAACGCCAGGGATGCGATGGATGATGGGGGAAGAATAACAATCTCGGCTCGTAATATCTGCGTGGGTACAGCAGACAGAGAGCTTGTCGATCAAGGTATTTCACCGGGAGAATATGTGTCGGTTAGCGTACAGGACACTGGATCGGGAATACCCAAGTCAAAAATTGCAAAAATTTTCGATCCTTTCTTCACAACAAAATCGGCAGGGGTAGGTACTGGGCTAGGCTTGGCAATGGTAATGAGCTTCACCAAACAGTTTGGCGGTCATGTAACAGTCAATAGTGTGGTCAACGAGGGCACGACATTCACGCTCTACTATAGGGTGTTTCATAGCGAACGGAATGCCGAGCGCCGCAATCAAGAGGTTGTGGAAAAAGGTAGGGCCAGTACACGCAGTATTCTGTTGGTCGAAGATGAGCCGGTGCTACTTGCAAAAATGGCAACTTTTCTTACTCAATCTGGGTTTGAAGTTCTGATTGCAAAGAGCGGCGATGAAGCAGCAGAAATTTTTTCAAAGAGTCAGAAATTTGACCTATTGATTACAGATGTTGCCATGCCGGGCAACCTACAAGGGCATGAGTTATTTAAGCATGCTAAGTCTTTAGATCCGGATTTAAAGGGCATCTTCACATCAGGTCATTCGAACTTTCCGACAGATTTATCTCCATCATGGGATTCATGCACCTCATTCTTGCGCAAACCGTTTCGAAGAAAAGCTCTCTTGAGCGCAGTGGCTGAAGTTAGTGGTGATGTCGATAAAAGCGGATCTCAAATGATGAAAATTCATCCTTCTTAAGTATCCTTCGCAACTGTGATTGTGACGGATAAATTGAAAGCTGGCGCTGTTGTGAACAACCAATTTCGACTCAAAGCTGCCGTCTTTATCGACTTCAGAAAACGTTCGTTCGCCGGCCTTTCTGCATGACCAGACCAGTTGATATGTACTAGGCAACTGGTCTGCTTTGGGCTGGAACCGGCCGTTAGACGGGTTTGTCACCAACGGCGGCTATGGACAGAAATGCACCTTCCGCACTTAATTGTGGTGCCCCTCCAATCTCGCTTTGCTTTAAGTGTTCACTGAACATGGGCGTGCAAACGTTAGCTGAATGGGCCGTGCTTTCCCGTCTTGTGCAAGGCTCGCATTTCTTCCGTCAGAAAGTCGACAAAACGCCGGACGCGCACTGTTCTTCTTAAGTCTGAGTGGAGGAGCAACCATAGCCAAGGACCGGGGGACAACTCCGTTCCCGGCACCCTGCGAAGGTTTGGAAAAACGGGCTCAAAGAGGGTTGACATATGTGACATGCCGACAGACAGGTTCACGAGGCGCATTCTCATCTGTCCATCCGATACCTCGTGGCGCAGCGTTGCACTCGGAAAAGGCGAGCGTTGCGTCCAGCTTTCAGGGGCACCCTTCGTCGGAGTGCCAATCCATGTGAGACCCGTTCCGCCTTGCCCCGCTATGGGGACCTTCTGTTTAAGGTAATCTTTGCTGGCATAAACGCCAATCTCTAGCTGGAACAGTTTACGCGCGACCACATCTTCGGTCACCTCGTGGGCGGCACGCAGCGATATGTCGGTTTTATCATTGGTGATCGATTCGACTTCGGAAGTCAGTCTCATCTCAATATCGATCTCAGGAAATTGATCACTAAAGCGCGCAACAATCGGTGCCACAATGTCGTAAGCAAGCGTTGGTGTCAGCGAGAACCGTATTTTGCCTGCCTCGCTACGATCAAGCCCTTCAACCCGTTTGCGCGCGGCGAATATTTTTTGTTCAGCCTCTTCTGCCATCGGCAACAGAGCTTCTCCGAATTCGGTCAACGAAAAGCCCCGTTGGGACCTGTGAAACAATCTCACGCCATAGCTGGATTCCAGCGCCTGAATACTTCGATTGACAGTGCCGTAGCTGGCACCGACCATTTCTGCTGCGTTCCGCAAACTACCCGCGCGAGCAACGGCAAGAAAATGTGGCAGGAGTTCCCAATCAAACGTACGCATGTTCCACCTATGTAACAAACCGTTCTATTTGTTTCGTAGGTGATTGGTGGGGAAATAGATAGACTGGATTGAACCTATTCTTCTTTGCTCGCATTGCGGCGCCTCTCAATGACTGGACCACACAATGAAACGATATCATCCCTTTCTCGTTGGCCTTCATTGGCTCATCGCGGTAATGATCTTTGTCGCTCTTATTCTTGGCGGGCCTAGTCTGGCCGAGATCCCAAACGATAGCCCAGACAAGATGTTTGGGCTGACCGGCCATATGATTTGGGGGCTGACAATTGGGGCGCTTATGATCACGCGACTACTAGTGCGGGTCTTCGCCAAGGCTCCACCCCATGCGGATGCGGGCAGTGCAGTGCTGAATTCCGGCGCTAAACTGGCGCATTTGGGACTGTATGCGTTGGTTTTTTCGATGGTGGGCAGCGGCATTGCACTAGCTTATTCAGCTGACCTGTTCTCGATCGTCTTCGGAGCGTCCGATGCAGCCTTACCGCCCAACTTCAGTGTTTTCACAGCTCGAACCGTGCACGGCATAATAGCGACCGTCCTTCTTGTCTTGATCGGTCTTCATGTCGCTGGTTGGGCCTATCACCAGTTGTACTTGCGAGATCGGTTGATCAGTCGCATGTGGTTTGGAAAGCGTAGCTAGGGCGACCATAAAAAGTCTGCACAATCACCGCGCTGCCTATTGTATTACTGGGCGCTGGTTTGAACGACTTTGCGCAGCATTGCAGCCATTCATCGAAATGTGGAAATGACCGTTTTGCCCGCAGTGCGATCATTGGTTCATCTCGTTGCAAATGTCGGCTTTTGCCCTCAGGCGCCGACAGGGCCATGACTGCTTTGGGCTGGAACCGGCCATTAGACGCGATCACCACCAACGGCGGCTATGCGCAATTAGCGACCTTTGCAAAGTTGGCCCTGAGGAAGCGCCGACATGCCGCGAGTGGCGACCGCAGCGAACGGCTGGTCCGAGCCCCGACCTGCAGAGTCTCTGCTACGCAGCGAATGTCGGCTTAGGCCTTACAAATGAGAGGTCGATTGTTTTTTATGTGCCGGGCAATGAGGCTTTTCTGGCGTTTGCTGGATGGTATGTGGCAGGCAGGTTCAGGTGAGAAATCTAGCTCGCAGATTTCCGGAAGGATGGTTAGGATTTCTTCCCGCGCTTCTGGCCTCATTGACTTAAGTGCCTCAGGACCGGCGAAAAAGCTTTCCGTTGGCGCACCTTCCGCAAAAACCACTTCGTGGCGATCAAAGAGGAGGTGAAAATACTCAACGTCCTCGTGAGCCGGTTCAACAAAAACTCCGGGTAATTCCGTCAATCTGATTGCCGCAACCAACGCGTCTGGTCGACCAAACATCCGTTCGCAAACTCTTGAAGATACCAGCATGCGATGTTGGCGGGAGACCAACAGGTCGCGATTTGGCATGCCATTCCCCAAGGCGCCAGCCATGATGCGTACTGGTGCCAAGTTAGGATTGTCGCATATTTCTTGGGCGCGCAACTTTCGGCTCATAGGAATCCGCAAAACTTTGAATTCGCCGTCTGTGGATAGGACTTTATCTCCCGCCTGCAATTTTTCTACAGGGATAGGGCCATTGTCTGTTCCGATCAATGTCCCGCGCACAAAACATGTAATAGTGGTATAGGCCGTGGGAGTTGCCGTGTGGCTTTGGTAGCTGCCTAAAGTCGAACCGACGGTAAACGCCGATCCCGGCCCCGGAATGAAATACCAACCGCCACCCGTATTAAAAAAGTAGAATGTCTCAACATGTGAACTGCCACCGGTGTCTGTAAACGACACATCAATGTCATATGGTTGGCCTGCGGTAGCGCCAAACGAACCGCCATTAATGCTGACAGTCTCGTTGCCATCACTCGAACCATGTAGGAAAGCATCATCATCATCGATTGTTGCGGTGTAGGCCGTATTGTACAGAGCGTTATAATAGGTTCCAGTCCACCTGAAGGCTGTAACTGTGTATTGTGCCATAACCTAGTTTTTCCGCGCGATCAGAGAAACGTCAGTCAAGTGGGGCCTGTTGCCTATGCCGGACATCGCACTGGACACAAATGGTATACAACTCATTTTTGGACGAGCATGGTCACCCCGTTTTGTTTTGTTGCTTTGACAAAGGGGTATCTCAATGAGTGCTCGCCTGAGCATTCCATATCCCTTGAAATACACGGATTCCGACCGACCAATATCGCTCTTGTTGTATGCCATGTCTGCCTCAGTCAGTTCCCCGGCTTTGCGCGCGGGACTTTTATTTCAGAAATATTAACGCGAAAGTGCACCGATTGGCGATGCTGGTGGTCAAATTTCTGATATGAGGTGCTATCAGATCACACGTGATCTGTTCCACGACGCCTAAAAAGCAGCCATTGGTACACGTACACTTTCAGCGAATTCATACTTAGTCCGCTTAACAGGTATTCGAGCGACGCGCAGCGAAAGTCCGAAATCCGCCCTTTTTGCTCGATATACCGCGTCATGCTGCACCCAACACGAATGTCGTAGAAGGGCTGGATGCAGCCGTTAGACGGGTTTGGCATAGATGGCGGCTTTAGGTCGTTCGTTACATGTAGCGCCAGCGAAAAGTCGTGTCTGGGGCAAACCCCAACCGCTCTAGAGAAACCCAGCTGTGACCAGTTCGCGCTTGGCGCGTTCAACTGTGCGAACGTGACAGCCCAGGGAGCGGGAAATTTTGCGGTGGGGCTGGCGGGTGAGAAGCGCGGCTCGGAAGGCGGCCATTTTAAGGGCTCGGCTGGAATGCGGCCCAAGCGGGATTTGGATCCGCCCCGGACCATAGGTCATGAACAGCCAATAGCTGATCTGATCACCAAGTTGCTCGGTTAGGATTGAGCGCGCCAAGCTGTGCTGATGCGGAATGTTGGTTTCAGTACCGCCAAAGAGACCTGTCAACTTCCAGACGGCGTCCGGACCAAGGCTGTCTTCCAGCTCTTCGAGGATCTCAGGGACGGTCATCCCGAGATCAATCATTTCATCACAGGTTAGTAGGTTCAGGGGGGCGTGTGTGTCTGGCATAGGATCTTGATGCCGGCACTCGTCGGTGTGTACCGCCCCGTCACGTGTCGGGTCCAAAGCCAAAACGCGCTGGGCAAATTTTGTCGGAGATTTGGCGAGATCTCAGGGGCTCGATTTGCGGGCCGCTGAGGTCACTTTCCGCCTGAACGCTACTTCGGGGCGGAAATTATCACAACCGCGATGCTGTCCCGTTTAAGTGGTATTTAACGGCGATCCTCAGAACAGGTCCGGCCTGCAGTTCTCTGCTTGCTGGGGTGAAACGGAATGAATAGGCAAAATACTGCCTTTTTCCTGCTTAGGAATGAAAACCAGAGTGTGGGAGGGTGGATTTTCTCAACAGGCCTGCAGACGGCGGAGATCATCCGGCGCGATCACCAGTTAGGTCGATCAGGATTTAGAGGAAAAGATCAGACTGGCGCTGATCCTTAGGGCAGCGCAGTTCTGCTGACATGCGTTCCACAGTCCGGATATGAACGTCGACCTCTGCGGCAATGAGGGAATGGCTCAAGCCTTGGTCCAGCAGCATGGCGATCCGTTGGCGCCGTCCGGTTTGCCCGCTGATGTTTCCGGCAGGCACCAGAATCTTGCCGCTGCCGAGCAGCTTGTAGAGCTTTTGGGCATTGGCTTGCCCGACAAGTTTCGAAAGGGAACAACCGGGGGCAGGGTCCTTGGCGAGATAGACCTCGCGACCGCCGCGCTGTTTGCCCAGGCGTACGGCAAGGTCGACGCTGATCTCATCAGCGATCAGCGCCAGAACGCCGGGTAGATATGGCTTGAAGCCATCGCTCACTTGCGATGCTCCGCCCAGTCAAAACCGATGCCAGCGCGCGCTCCCCAGGCCTTCAGGGCTTGGATCACGGCATTTATTTGTTTGTGATTGCGCAACATGTCGATGTCGGCAGGAACCGAGCCCCAGGCGTTGCCAAACTGGTCGCGAATGAATTTATTCAGCCCGGCGCGGCTGGGGTCACGCAGCTCGCCTGCGTCGCCGAGCTTGGTCCAAACCACATGCACCAGGCGCAGATCCGGGCGCGGGGCTGGTTTATGCTTTTTCTTACCCTTTGAAGAGGTTTTAAAGCCGTCGGCTTTTAGCCGTTTAAGCACCTTAAAAAGGTCGGCGTCGCTTATGTCTTTCATGGATTTCTTACCGGTCACTACAAGCTGCAAGGCACGGCGCGCGTCACCGTCCAGGCCAAGTTCGCGGCAACCGATGTGGATCTTTTGTTGCAGGGCGCGGCTCATGTCAGGCCTCCATGTCCAGGTTGGCATCCTGAGGAAACCGATCCGCAAACCCGGCCAGACGGCGGTCAGCAGTCGCCATTTCTTCCTGGATGATCAGGTTCATGTCGGCAGCGGTGATGCCAGCGCTCTTGGCGTCACTGATGAGCAGGGTAAGTCGCCCGAACAATGTCATCATGGCGCGGGCCTGGGCGGTGGTAGAGGCGCTAAAACTGGAATGCAGGCGCGCGCGAAATTCTTCGTTTGTCATCGGCATTTTGAGCTCCCCTTCAGGCTTTGGCTAGATCAATGGTGATGTGCTGCCACTTGGCATCCGGTGTGGGGCGTTGGTAGCAGCGCACATAAGTTGCTTTGCCAACCACACGCATGGCGTCTCGGATGGCCCGCATAGCGCGCTGCCAGCGGGTGTCCTGGATCTCCAGGCTCAGGAGCTTGAATATCTCAGCGCGATTGATCTGACCTTCTTTGTCTGTGTTGAAGGCGTTAGTGACGATGGCGCGGTCGGGAACATCCCCGTCACCACTTTGGCCTCCATCAGGGGGCTGGTTGTGGTGCGGGTCTTGTTCATATCGGCGACAATCTGGTCAACTGGTATGGGCCGGTGCAGGTCGCGCAGGGCCTTCTCAGCTTTGACGATTTTGCTACGCCGGCTGGCAGTGGATCGTGCGCCCTCCAGATCAAAGAAACCGATCTTTTGCTGGCATTCAGCAAAGCCAAGATAGTCGCCATCTGGTCCATATATGTGGACGCCGCTGTGCAGATCCTCAGGGTCATACCGGACAATGATCTTGCGCCCAGCGTCCTGACTCATCCAATCGCAGTGATAGACGTTGCCGTGGAAGGTCAGTTGTCCGCTGTTTTTGTGCAGCTTGGCGCTGGCTTGCCCCATGAGCCAAAGGCGGCGTTGCTCTTCTGTGGCCTTCTGAATCGGGGCGTTTTCATAGCTCTTGGCGAAGATCTCATCAAAGGACCTGCCCTTGGCATTGCCTGACCGCCGACCAGGGCGGGCGTTGTGTTCAAGGATGCCCTCTTCCAGAACTTCAATAAACTCAGCCGCTTTGATGGCGCGGCTGCCATAATTCTCTGGTTTGGCGTCCGGGCGGTTGCCAACATAGGCCCCGGCAAAGCGCGGGTCCTTGGCTACGTCGCTGGCAAGATCGCGAAACGCCCGTTCAATCGGTTTAGCCTGGCCATGCGCCGGAGTGGCCCAGTGCATCTGAATGCCTAACAGTGGCAAGACGCCTTTTGGATCGTCTTTGCAGATCTTGAACTGAAAACGGGTTGGCGCACCCGCTGTCATCCAATTGTTGGCAAATTCGCGCCCGTTGTCGAACAGGCAGCGCCGTGGAATGCCCCAGTGTTCCACCATTTCCCCAAACGCGGCCATTACCATGACTTTGTTTGGGTCATGGTCCACCCGCCAGGACAGGATCTTGTCGGAGTATAAGTCCTGAAACGCAACAATCTGTGGCCGGTTTATGGTGCCGTCTGGCCACTCAACAAAGACGTCGATCTTGTGGCAATCGGCGTTGACCGCTTCCATGGCGGACAGGGCCGATCTGTCGCGGATCTGTGCCGGATATCGCTACATTGCCGGTCGCATAAGCAGAAAGAAGAGGTAGGTTTTTCACTTCGAGGTGAAAAATCGTTCAATAATCTCAAACCCAAGGAAACTTGATCTTTCCTTCCCGCACACCTGCTTTGACCGTATCAATTTCATTGAAAACAAAGAAAATAGTTTGTTGAGTAGGCTAGATGTACATTCGGATCCGTTGCGCAGAAACCAGCGCAATTATGATAGTACTGATGAAACTCAATGACTTGAAGTTCTGGAAAACGGTATCGAGGGCAAAAAACAGATTTTCCTAGACACTGTAAAGGAGCGTGACGCGGTCCGCTCCCGGCTCATTCGCCGCTCCGTCGGCAAGAAGTGGGTTGGAAGCGGCCGTTAGACGTGATTTGCACCAAGGTTCGCAATGGTCCATTCTTTACTTTTGTGGGCGATTGAAGAGGGACCAATTGATGCTCTCGCCGCCGCTCACGTAGACCGCAGTAAATGATTGGTCTCCGACTTCCAGTCGAAATGTGCATGGTACAGAAACTGGGCCGCTTCACTCATCCAATAATGTAGCAAACGGACTACAGCCGCCGTTCGTGGCCACTTTAGCTAAGGGCTGGTAAGAGTCTTTATTGCAGTTTGCTGCACCTCCGACCGACGTCAGTATATGTGGATTGGGCCAAAACGTGTCAAAACTGGACTGCTTTTAACATCAGCAGGTATGCGAAAAATCTGGCGCTCCGTTTCCAAGTTAGGAATAGCGGAGATAGCTAATAGACCCTCATACGAAATCCACGAACTTTGCCAAATACTTAAACATATTTTGCAATTGAGCATCCGCAGTCAGGTACAGCTGAGCAGGCATTGGCGCGACGCGTAGCGAATGCCCCGAGCGAGCCCTTCTTACTTGATGCGGCGACGCATCTGTATGTCCGCTTCTTCGCCGCAGTTTCAAATCAGATGCGAGGCTTCGGGGTCGGCTCTCGACCAAAATCGACCGAGTTGGGTTTTCCTTTGGGCTCGATTAGGAGAACCTTGACCTCATTTACCGCTCTTGGTTAAAGAACGACCCCTTTGGGCTCCTAGATCCTGCACACAAAGGAACTTTTAAACCGCCTCTATATCATTAGTTTTAAAGGGTTAGTAGATTGATCGACACATTGGATGACGTTAGCAATCTTGCTCAGGATTTCTGAGTTCAGGCCGCCCGTGATATGGCGCGCGCAAGGGCTCTGCCGTCAAACCCAAAGATATGGGCGTTGGGAGCCCTAAGCCTTAGACCAAACCGATCACCGGATTTGGTTGCAATATTTCCGTGCACACGCACCATCATCGGCCCAAGACCGTCAACCAACGCGTAAATATTGGTGTCAGAGCCAAGATGTTCGACCACGTCGGCTACAGCGGTCAGGCACTGTCCATCATCTGCCACAACATCGATATGCTCTGGTCGAATGCCCAGCTCAAAAGCCTCACTGGTGTCAGCCAGATGCGGAGTGGATAAAAACAACCCATTGGCCAGTGTCACCCCGCCCTTGGCAGGGGACACTGGCACGACATTCATCGTGGGAGATCCGATGAATTGTGCAACGAATTTATTTGCGGGCTGCTCATATAGATCCAGAGGGCTTCCGACTTGCTGAACATTGCCGTTGTCTAGAACGACGATACGGTCAGCCAGGGTCAAGGCCTCAACCTGATCATGGGTCACATAGATCATGGTCGCGCTCAATTTCTGATGCAGGCGCGCGATTTCCAGACGCATTTCAACACGCAGTGCTGCATCCAGATTTGAAAGTGGCTCATCGAACAGGAACGCCCGTGGGTCGCGGATAATGGCCCGCCCCATGGCAACCCGCTGACGCTGACCGCCTGATAGTTCTTTTGGCAGTCGCTGTAACAGGCTACTCAACCCAAGGGTCTTACCGACTTCGGTGACACGGTTTTTGCGTGTTTCAGCAGCGTCGCCTCGGATTTCCATCGAAAAACCCATATTCCGCGCCACATCCATATGCGGATAGAGCGCGTAAGATTGGAATACCATTGCGATGTCGCGATCACGGGGGCGCACATCGTTCATACGTTTGTCATCAATTTCAAAATCACCGGCGGTGATTGGTTCTAACCCTGCAATCATCCGCAACAGTGTTGACTTGCCACAGCCAGATGGCCCGACAAGGACAACGAACTCTCCATCCCGAATGTCCAGGTTAATGTTGCGCAAGACTTCGACAGAGCCATAGCTTTTTGCGACGTTCTTAAGTTGGATACGTGCCATTTTTGCCTTTTACCCTTTGACCGCGCCGGACGTCAGGCCCTGCACAAGATAGCGTTGAATGAAGATAAAGAAGAGACAGCTAGGCACCAGTGCCAGTACTCCGGCGGCCATCATTTGTCCCCAATCGACAGAGAACTTTGACACGAAGGTCAAAAGCCCAACGGGGAATGTCATGGTGTCGTTCTTGCTGATCAGCATCAGTGCGAACAACAACTCTGACCATGCGGCGGTGAACACAAAGCCCAGTGTGGCCCCGAGCCCAGGCAATGTCAGTGGAAAGATAACCTTGCGCAGCGCCTGAAATCGCGAACAACCGTCCATCATCGCAGCTTCTTCCAGATCTTTGGGGATGCCGTCAAAGAAGGATTGCATCAGGAAGGTTGCAAAGGGGATGTTGAAGGCAGTGTAGACGATGATCAGGCTGGTCAGTGAATTGAGCAGGCCCAGACTTGCGACAACCTTGTAGATCGGGGCGATGATCATCAGCAGCGGAAACATCTGCGTAATCAACATCACTGCGATAATGATCTTCTTGCCGCCAAAATTGAACCGAGAGAAGGCGTACCCGGCACTTGCAGCGAAAATCGTGGTCAATCCTGCAGTACCTAATGAAACTACCAGAGAATTGGAGAAATACGACAAAAAGTCAGTTTGAAAAAGGACTGCCGAAAAATTTGAAAGAGTGAATTCGCTGGGCCAGGCCCGGGTTCCGTCAGAATAGATCAACCTGTCTGGTGTCACTGCGATCTTCAACAGCCAATACAAAGGAAACAGCGCAAACGTCAGGTAAAACAGAATTGCCGCATATTTTCCGAGAGTCATTGCAGGGCGCTGTATCTGTGTGAAAATCATCGGAGTCTCAGAACTTTACCAGCTTCTTGCGAAGCACCAGAAGAATGACGGCATAGACCATCAAGATGCCTAACAGCGCGACTGCAATGGCTGACGCGTAGCCAAAGTCTAGCTTTCTGAAGGCGGTTGTGAAGATATACGAGGATACAATCTGTGTTGAACTTGCCGGACCGCCACCAGTCATGACAAAGATCAAATCGGCGAAGTTAGCGATCCAGATAGTCCTCAGCATCACGGTGATAGCAATCATCGGAGCCAGAAAGGGCAGGGTGATCTTGGTGAAAGCCTGCCATGTGCTGGCACCGTCGATTTCTGCGGCTTCATACATATCGCCGGGAATGGACTGTAATGCTGCAAGTAGCGTGATGGCAAAGAACGGAACACCAAACCAGACGTTAGCTGTAATCGGGCCCCAAAGTGCTAGATCGGGGTCACCCAGAATGTTGTAGGGTTCTGACAATACTCCCAATGCTGTCAACCAATGCGGGATAGGGCCGATCACCGGGTTGAACAACCAGGCCCAGGTCAGCGCCGACAAAAAAGTGGGCACGGCCCAGGGTAGAAACACCAGCGCCTGAAAAAGCTTTTTGCCGTAAAATTGAGTGTTGAGAAGCATTGCCAACCCGAGACCCAGAAAAAACTGAAGCGTGATCGACCAGAACGTCCACCAAAATGTGTTTTCCAATGCAAGCCAGAATTTGCGATCCGACCAAAGCTTTGTGTAATTCTCGAAACCCACCCAACCGGTGTTGAATGGGCGCAGCAGATCAATGGCCTGGAAAGAATATGAAATACCAATCACCAGCGGCATCAGCATCACGGCTCCGATCAGGATGATCGCTGGGGACAGATAAAAGAAAGGTTCGACCGCATACTGCCAGTAGAGCGAGCGCCGAGCCCGGTTTTCACCGGGCTCCACCACATTATGTTTGCGCGTAATCACTGCGCGGCTTTCCACTTGGCATGTTCCGCTGTTAGGAAGGCGGCCCATTCATCGGCAAGATCTTGTGCGCTGCGCTGACCCAGCAGGGCCTCTTGTGCGGTTTCAATCACCATTGTGCTGCCAAAGTACCCCCATTGTTCGAGGTAGGTCGGCATGATCGTTGGCTCATACTGTGCGCCGTTCAGCTCGTCGAACCAGCCCTTGAACTGCTCGGTCTGGAAATGCGGATCCTGATCTGCACCTTCATGAATCGGGATTACGCCAACGTGCTTTGACCATGTGGAGTTTGCTTCAGGGTTGGACAATGCCGCGACCAGGTTCCAAGCGTCATCTTCATGCTCGGTTGACTTAAACACGGACCAGCCAGCAAATCCAATAGTCGGGAATGCCTTGCCAGAAGGGCCCGTTGGCATTGGGATAACGGCAAAATCGTCGGCTGGCATACGCTCGGCAATTGCGATCAATGCGTCAGGGTCCTGATCCAGGAATGCGCAGGTGCCCGAATAGAAACCAGCGACGATTTCATTGAATCCCCAGTTGACGCTGTCCTTGGGCGCATAGCCGTTCTGGTACAGATCAAGCATGAACTGGATACCTTTGACCGAGCCGGGTTCATTCAAACGGCTTTTTCCGTCCTCAGTGAAAAAATCATTGGTGCCGTTCATTCCGGCCGCCATCATGATCCAGCCATTGGTGCCACCGGGGCCACCACGGAGGCAGTATCCTGACTTGCCAGGCAGCGCAGAAACCATCTTTGAGGCCTCCATGAACTCTGCCATCGTCGCGGGCGGGCCATCGACCCCTGCTTCTGCGAGCAATTTTTTGTTGTAGAACATGGCGCGCAGATAAAACCCATAGGGGATCATGTATGCGTCGCCAGATTGGCGTGCCATATCCAGTGTTTTCTGCGTTAGAGTCTCGCCGTGGTCCCAGCCAGAAATATGCTCCTCAAGACTGGCCAACTGGTCGGACCCTGCGTAAAGCGCTAGCCACGAATCTGGCATTTCAACGACATCGGGAACATCGCCCCCGGCCACCATCGTGGCCAGCTTTTCAAAGGCCTGACCCCAGGGCAGGCTAATGATTTCTACTGTGACACCGTCATTCGCGGCCTCATAGTTGTTCACCAGTGCCTGCAACGTTTCCGTGCGTGCTGGGCTGGTGATGACTTCGACCAGTTTCAAAGTTGTGTCTGCGTAGGCCGATGACGCCAGCAGTGTCGCGGCGACCCCTATACTCTTGAAGAGATGTCTCATGTTTCCTCCGGTTGGTAATGTGGTTTTTTTTGGTGTCGCGTTACGCGGCACTCTTGCTCAGGGCGGACTCAAAATCCGCCCAAAGATCGTCGACATTCTCCAGTCCAAGGCTGATCCGCATCAGCGACGGCGAAACGCCGAACCGCTGCATCGAATTTTCTTCGCCAGCCTGTGCAAGTGCCACACGCGCAGGCAGTATCAAGCTCTCAAAACCACCCCAACTGACCCCCAGCCTGAACAGGCTGAGCGCATCGGACAGGCGCGGAATGTCTATGCTATCGTCTAGTTCGAATGACATCAGGCCAGAGCGTCCGCGTAGACCTGGCACCGAATTCGCACCGGGTGAATGTACCCGCGTTACGCAGGGCAAATTAGACAACCGGTCGACAAATGTATTCGCCGTGGCTTGATGCTGCCGCATCCGTGCATCCAGTGTGCGCAGCCCACGTGTGAGTAGGAAGGCCTCGAACGGCGCAAGTTTGCCACCCAGCAGCGATAGCGACAGATCGCGGATTCGGTTGATCAATTCATTCGAAGACACAACAACGCCAGCCACAGTGTCCGAATGCCCCGATATGAACTTTGAGGCCGAGTGAACGACAATATCAATTCCAAGCGTAAGCGGGTTTTGGAAAATGGGCGTTGCCCAGGAATTGTCGATCACGGTCAGCGCCCCATGCCGCCGCGCGTGCTCTGCCACCTTGGGCAGGTTCATTGGCTCGAACACGACCGAATTGGGACTTTCCAGATAGGCGAGCTTTACGCCTTTTAGCAAGTCAGGGTCGTTCTCTAACGCTGCTATCGAATGATACGAGATTTCAACGCCGAAAGGACGCAACAGTCGCTCAAACAAACGATATGAGTCAGGATAGGCATGTTCCACGCAAGCGATACGGTCGCCGGGTTTAACAAAGGCGATAATGGTCGAAGAGATCGCAGCCATACCCGAGGCAAAACCAACGGCGGCCTCTCCCTGCTCGGCTGTGGCCATCAGCGCCTCGAATGCGGCCACAGTCGGGTTTTGCACACGGGTGTAGATGGCAGTGTCGCTGCGACCCGCCATCCGGTCCTCAAAAGCCTGATAACTGTCAAAGGTGAACAATGAGCTTTGCACGATTGGTGGCGTGACAGAGCCATGAGCGCCGCCAAACGCAGCCGCCAATAGTGTCGATATTTCCAGGCTTTCGCTGTCGTTAGTCACGTTTCTGACCCTTCATCACTTCGAGAACTTCCTGTTCTACTATGTCGCTAATTTCAGCAGACAATCTCGCAGCGGTATCGACATCTCCGGCAGTAATCGCCTCGGCCAGTGGGCGATGCAGCGGGATGCTGGCCTGACCCAGATGAGGCGTACCAAATGGTGTTTTGTAGATGTCGTGAAACGCGCCGTGGATCTGCGAAATCAACTGTTGAAACAAGGGGTTTCCGGACGCCTCATAGATTGCGCTATGAAACCTGGCATCAGCCGGACGCCAATCTTCGTTGGCCTCGTACACTGCTATCAGCTCAGCCATTCTTGCGGTGATAACCTTGCGCTGCTGGTCGGTCGCCAGCCGGGTGGCAATCCTTACAGCCTCAACCTCGAGCGGGCGACGTACCGCATGGGTTCGCAGCAGGCTTTCGGCCTCAACTTTCAGGGTCAATGGTATGCGGATAGAGCTCGTTGAAATCTCAGCCGCAAGCGTCGTTCCCGCGCCTTTATTGCGTACAACAATGCCCATGCCCTGCCAGGCCTTTAGCGCCTCGCGAATGGTGGATCGCCCAACGTTCAAACGGCGTGCAAGTTCAACTTCGGGCGGCAGCCGGTCTCCAACCTGAAGGTTCGCAGCTTCGATCATTTCAACCAATGCATCCAGCACACCTCGCCCGGATTCCAGCGGCTGAAGATGTCGCAGCAGGTCCTCAGCGGCGGCCGCTTTCGTCTGTTTAGTCTTAGGGTGGTTGTCCGACACGTAGTGGCCCCTTCGTTGGCGAGTCGGTGTACCATTGCCTTTGTCTGACATTATGTCAACATTGTCTGACATTGTTTTTGAAGTGGGAGTGGAACTTTCCTAGAGCTTTGTTGCACAAATTGGCCGAGGGAATTCATCTCATGAATTCAGCGTGATAGCTTACGGCATGAGCGGTTGGGCCTCTACCAAGTACAAGACCAAGAATTGATCATCTTACAATGACAGCTTGAAGCAGCGCGGATGGATGTCGATAAGGTTTGATCCAGAGATTGATTGAACCACGCTACCAAACGGGTAGTGCAATCGCCAACAGCAGTTCAAGTGACGCCGCCCTTCAGATCTGTCTGGCGCTGAAGGTTTTGTTTGGCACGCCGCTTCGCCAGACGAACGGGTTCGCCCAAATCTTTTTGCGGTTGGCCGGGCTGGATTGGGCAGTCCCGGACATCACCACCTTATGCCACCGCTAGCGAACGCTGATTGTGAACCTGTCGTACTGTGGCTCCACCGGGCCACTGAATTTTTATCGATAAAATGGGGATTCAAGCTGAAGGTGAAGAGGAATGGAACGCCCGCAAGCATGGCGGCCCCAAACGCCGCTTCTGGCGTAGGATACACGTAGGCATCGACAAGGAAACGCTGGAAGATCGAACGGTTGAAGTCACCAGTAGTAACGTTGGAGATGCGCCGGAGTTGCCAGATCTTCTGAACCAAATCCCGTCCAATCAGGGCATCGGCAGTGTCACAGCTGATGGCGCATATGACACGCGTAAATGCCACGGGGCGATTGCCGCCAGAAACACGTTGTTTTTCCTCGGAATCGACCCAAACCCGTCTAACGGCAGGAGCCAGCCCTTCTACGACATTGGTGTGCAGTGCAGCATGGAGGACGCCTGAAGCAAAAAGGGTGGAGAACCGCCTTTCGCTGAGGTTTGCACCAACAACGGCAATGTTCAGGGTGAGAACTAAGTAATGTCTGCTGCGATTTACGCTGTCGTGAACTGCACGGTAACTGCCATAAGTTTCGAGTTTAAAAAACCAGCATGCTGGCAGTAGCGAGGCAAGTTTATTTAAATTTCTAATTTCGCTCTGAATAAGGCTTTGAGTGCAATGGGGCACGGGGAATCCATCGTGCCAATGCGTTGTATAATTCCTGTTTTCTGACGGGTTTCGCCAACGCACAGGACATGCCTGCAGCTAAGCATTTCTCCTGGTCGGTTTTTGAGGCATTTGCCGTAATTGCGATGATTGGGCATTCTTCGCGACGATTTTCAGCCTCGAAAGCGCGTATTTCTTTTGTGGCGCTTAATCCATCTAGTCCAGGCATTGAAACATCCATCAAAACCAAATTAAACGGCTGTTCGCGAAACACTTTGACGGCCTCCAGACCATCGCCGCAGAAACTGAGATTGGCCCCTGTCGGTTCCAAGAGTTTGCGCAACACAAACTGGTTGGTCTTGTTGTCCTCCGCGATCAATATCTTGGGGATGACATCTGTGTAGTAGATCGCTAGCTTTGTGTCGGTCTGCTCAGAACAGGATGCGTCGTTTGGCGCTTTCTCCTGTAAAAGTGCAGAGATTTCCTGCAACAGAAGCTCTTGTCGCAGAGGTTTGGGTAGAATTTTGACAGGCCCATGGTTTTGCAAGTCATTCAATGCAGCCATGGTTTTGAGCTCACTTAGGAAAATCACTGGGACTTTTTCCTGAGTTGAATTTGACCATAGCTGGTCACAAATAGACAATCCGCTTGTAACTGGCGTGTCGCGATCAAATGGATAGTCCAGCACGACAATATCGGGTGACGTATCCTGTTCCCAAAAGAAACCGGTCAGCCGATCCGTCGTGTTGATTTGCGCGGCAAACGGGATAAAATCGCGTTCGAATAGGGCCTGCGCTAAGGGATCGTTCGACACGAAGGCGATTGTGGAGCTTTGGACGCTTTTATAACTCGAAATCGCATCACGCTTAGTTAGCGCCGGTTCTGTAGGTAAGTCCAACGAGACCGTGAATTGTGAACCCACATTCAGTTGAGAACTGACTGAAATTGTCCCACCCATCATCTCAACCAATCTGGAAGTAATTGCTAGGCCGAGGCCCGTGCCCTCGAAATTTCGGTTCAGATCATCCTGGACTTGTTGAAAGGCTTCGAAAATACGATCTCGCTGTGTTTCCTCAATGCCGATTCCGGTGTCCTGTACCGATATTGTCAACGGACGCATCTCGTTCTGTGAGTAGCGTACGGCTATGACAACATGCCCTTCTGGGGTGAATTTGATGGCGTTTCCAGTCAAGTTGATTAGAATTTGGCGTAAACGCCCTGCATCTCCAATGAACAGATCTGGAACGTCGCCAGGGATGTCGATCAACAGTTTAATTCCATTCTGCTCGAATTTGGGCTGCAATAGATTGGAAACGCTGGAGACAAGCGCCTTCAGGCAAAACACTTTGGAGGTTAAGGCGATTTGAGAGGCTTCTATTGCCGAAAAGTCCAACAGATCATTTACGATTTGCAACAGATCCTCAGAGGAGCTCTGGATGGAGCTAACGTAGAATCTTTGGTCTGGATTGATTTTGGTTCCTGACAACAGTTCAGCCAACCCAATTACCCCGCTGATCGGTGTACGCAGTTCATGGGTCATTGTTGCAAGAAAGCGAGATTTTGCCTTTGTGGCCTCTTCAGCTTTCTTCTTGGCCTCAAGAAGATGTTGAGACATCCTCTTTTTCTCTAGCATCGCCGCTTCGAGAACATGAATGGCTTGTAGGAGTTCTTCAAAATTATCGTTAACCGGGGCGGGCGCGGGATCAACGTCTTCTGACATACTAATAATGCGACCCAGCGCTGCTTGCAGATTGAACGTCAGACTACTTGCTGTCTTGACCGCATAGGTGATCGCTAGGCCAGATAGCAAGCTGGCGATAGCAAGAGACAGGAGAGAGAGCATCTTGTTGCGCTGTCGGATCTCTTGAATTTGCTCGCGCGTCATTTCACGGGCCAAGAACGAAATTTTGCGGGTTTTTTCGGTAATTTCACCTAGCAAGCCATTGTTTTCAATCAGGTTGTTTTGAGTTGCAGGCTGCCCATTATTTAAGACGGTTTTTGTCTCGCGATACCAGTTCCCATAGGATGAAATCAGATCATAAATTGCGTCGGTTAGAGCGGAATGCTGACCCATTTCTAGGATCGCTTGCATATCGGCATTCACTTCTGAAATGTAACGCTCAAACTTGGCTAGGGTGGTATCTCTGTCAAATTGTACTGTGCCCAAAAATGCGCTTTGCACAAAAATCTCGGCGGTTAAAACCCCGGAATTAACATCTGATATCAGAAGGGTAAGTTCAGAAATGTCTTCGTTTGCAACGATTTGCCGCTGTATGCTCCAATTGAAGAGAGCGCCAACTAATGCGGCAATACAGAGCAGACATGTAGCAAGGATGGTAACGGGCCAAACAATGGACTTGCGAATGCTCATTTTGGATTCCGTACCAAGTGGTTTATGCCTACATCACAGGTAGACAATACATTGGCTGACTTAATAACATCTTGAGTTTTGCGTTGGTTTTACGCATTTCTCACTCCAAGTTTGCGCACCTGCAGCTAACTGTTACCTTTCCCTCCACCTGCCACCTTCCACCTGCTCATTTCAGCTTTGGGCCGTGAACTGCCGACTAGATCCATTGCTTTGGATTATCTGGCATTCGGCATCCACGCTTTGACGCCGCAAAAGTCGCTCGTACCGTCAGTCAAAGTGGACCAGTCTCTACTGTTCGCTGTTCTCGGGACGAATGGCCGCACCTGGGAATCCGCCCAGACTTTGCAAAGGGCGCTTCCTGCGCATAGCTGCCGTTGGTGCTGGACGCGGCGAAGGGTCGGTATCGGAAGAAAGTGTACGAAACTGGTGCCGTTCTCGGATCCCAGACGGGGGCACCATGTGTCAGTTCTCCCCAAAAACGCTTCCCACTTCCTGCACGCAACGGAACTTATCAAATGCATATATCTCTTTGATTATTATCAACTAATCCTTTTCCGGGAAGTCGTGAATAAACTTGGCGCAGGATTTCCCAGTTCCGTCCCTAGGAAGACGCTCACTTGGTAGGGTGCCGAGACGGTTAGAATGGCCGATCAACCCTAAATATAAGGCTCTCACGGAGGACAGGGTAATTTGCAAAGTTTGATGTCTCAATATTGGACATACGGCGTTAAATGCCCGTTTTAAGCTGTTTTGAAGGACACCCATCAAACCTACCCAGGATGCGGCCCACCGTCACAAAACCCCTTGTTTGTAAGGTTCTATCCGGGTTCTTCCGGCATCCTCTGGGCTCTTCCGGTTACTGCAGTATCAAGTGTCTCCTAACAGCGGGCAAACCGTTCAAATCGGTGGTTTGAACGCGTCTTTAAACCGTCTTTGAACGCCGTTGTCGCGAAACATCGAAGACGGGTTGAAGCATTGAATGGGAGGCCAGGGGGGGGGCAATCTCAGCGGGCAGCTTCCTTGTTCGCGTCCGCCCTCAACCAATTCCGCACTGCCACATCGGTCACACAGAGTTTGCGCGCGATCTGAACCGTTAACAAACTCTGGGCTTTTTACGCGCGGGCCCGCCACTTTTTGGCCAGAGGGACACGAGATTGTAACCGGTGAGATTTTCCGTCAACGCCTTGGCCTTGTCGTACCCCACCACAGCAACGACGCTGGAGAGGGTTCCGGGGTTGCCTGCAATATAGATTTCGGTGCCACCGAAGGCTTCTAAAAACCGGAGAGTGTCGTCCAGGCCCAGGACCTCGAAGTAAAGTTCAACTTGGGCTGTTGGTTTTGGGTGGGGCAGGTCAGGAGTGGTCATCGCGTGGCCTTATCAAGTGTTCAAGGTCACGGTACTCGCGAGAGAAAGTGTGCATCAGCCCAGTCACTGCCGCCTTGTCATCGGGCGAGACCAAGGCATTCAGCTAGATAAAGGTGGTCAGTGGAACAGCGACCATACTGCCAAATTTTCGGCGGGGCTAAGCCGCAGACACCCACAGCTATTTGCGGGAGCTGCGTCATAAAACGGGGTATAGCGCTTACCTTCCGGGATGCTCAGGATTCGCTCCAAAAGCCAACTCTAGTCTGGCATACCGGGGCAGGGTGACTGCATGCGCGGTCCAAATGGTGTGCCGTCGGTCTGTTCCCATCTCGCCTGCGGACCTTGCCATCATTACTGTTGTTGATCCAACTGGAGTAACGGTCCAAAGCCGCCATCTATGCAAAACCCGTCTAATGGCCGGTTCCAGCCCAAAGTAACCAAGGTGCAACGTTTGTGAATTCGAATGCCGCACACGAAAACTGATTGCCTCGACTTCTCTAGAGCGGACCTCATGCTGCCAGAATCAGGTTTCAACCATCAACGACGGCAACGAGCCTTGACCGGTTATTCCCAACACGTGCCATGCTGCAAAGCGGCCCGTTGAAAAATACTTTCGTGCATCTTGCAGCATACAAAGTGCGTGAACAAAGGCAGCGCGAATAAAACAAATCCTGGGCTTTGAGTTTTTCTGCTTACTCTGTTCTTTCCGTCAGAAAGGCTCTACAGGTTGGCAGCTATGAACACTGGCACCCCAGATCGCCATTACTGCGGCGTTTTCACCGATACTCGCAACTGAGTGAAATTCGAGCGTCGTGCGGGTGATGTCTTCAATTGTGTACCACCTAAAAGCGGCACCACTTGGATGCAGTCTATCTACGGGTTGCGGCTTCATCTTCGGCAATCCAGAGGCTTAGGGCCTGCGGTGTGTACATGGCATGATACAGGTCATAGTCTTTGCGGGCCGCTGCTGCGCTGTGCTTGTTAAAGAAATGGGTTTCACTGCCGCCGTCAACCAGTCCGATGTCCGGATGTTGGCTCAGGAAACTGCGCAATGCGGTTGTTCCAGATTTTTGAGCCCCGGCAACAACGAAGTTGACCATGGGTTGAAATTCAACTGTTGCGTCCTGCTTTTCCACTCAGGCTGACCTCTGTCCAACTGTGGCTGAAGGGGGCAACCTGACTTGGTGGTCCCGGTCGCTCGTTAGGGCAAGATCCGTTTGGGTACCACAAAAAAATGGAATCCTGACCACCAGGCACCCCAGGCAGGGGCATTTGGTGGTCAGGATTTAGGCCAGACCTCAGAAGATGAAGTCACTCGCGTCCAGATCAGAGAGTTGCACATTCAACAATGTGATGGTGCCAGCGCTGCCGGCATTGATGAAGGCATTGGCGCCGGACTGGGTCAGGTGATTGCTGGTCAGATCGGCAAAGCTTGTGATTGCCGACAGGCCGCTCAAGTCCAACCGCTCTGCATTGTCAAAAGCGTCAAAATCGGTCACCCGATCTGCGCCGGTGCCGTCGGTGAAGACAAAGATATCGGATCCGTCCCCCCCTGCAAGCAAATCAGCATGGGCGCCGCCGTTGAGCGTGTCATTGCCAAAGCCTCCCAGAAGGGTATCGAAACCGACGCCGCCATCAAGACTGTCATTGCCGCTGCCGCCTTCCAGACGGTCTTGGTTCTGGTCGCCAAACAGCGTGTCGTTGCCGCTGCCGCCAACAAGGCGATCATTGCCCCATTCCCCCACAAGCCGGTCATTCTGAGCGCCACCATTCAGGGTATCATTGCCCAACCCACCAAACAGGCGGTCAAGGCCGTCCCCCCCGTCAAGCAGGTCATTGCCCAGGCCGCCGTACAGGCGGTCAGCGTTCTGATTGCCATAAAGCGTGTCATTGCCCGCCTCACCGGACAGGACATCATGGCCCCACTCGCCGTACAGAATATCCCCCTGGCTGCCACCGTACAGGGTGTCCTGGCCAGTGCCCCCAAACAGCCGATCAGTGCCATCGCCACCATAAAGCAGATCATCGTCAAACCCACCATACAGGCGGTCGGCATTCTGATTGCCATTGAGAGTATCATTGCCATTGCCGCCCGAGAGCACGTCGTGCCCCGCTTCGCCAATCAGCCGGTCCGCCTGGTTGCCGCCGATCAGAGTATCCTGACCGGTGCCGCCAAAGAGGTGATTGAGGCCGTCGCCGCCATTGATGCTGTCATCATCGAAGCCGCCGAATATCCAGTCACTGCCCAGGCCGCCCGACAGGGTGTCGTTGCCATTGCCGCCCGAGATGACATCATTACCGCCATTGCCGCTGATCTGGTTGCCCACGCTATTGCCGGTGAGGGTGTCATTGCCAGACCCGGCCAGGAGGTTTTCGATCACCGTGCCGCGGGCAATACCGACATTGCCAATCAGGCCGCCAATATTCGAGAAGCTTTCTCCCAGCAGGCTGACGCGGTCATGGGTGGTGGAAAAGGACAGATCCACCGTATCGGTGCCACCCTGATCATAGATCGTAAAGGTGATCGGATCGCCGCCATAGACACTGGAGGTGGTGCCCGCCGCAATCAGGTCAAACAGCTGATCCATATAGGTGCCCAGGGCACTGTTCGCACCGTAGATGGTGTTACCTGCGGTGGCACTGTTGGACCCCGGCGCCCCATACAGGTTCTGGATCGCCACAATATCCGCCATCATCGTCGAGACAATGGCTGCATAGCTGGCATTGGTTGTCGTGTTTTCCGTCTGGTTAAAAGGGGACATCACCGAGGTCTGCCAACTGTCATTGGTGAAGGTGGTGTTTGCGCCATAGACGGAATTTTCGTCGTCGTAATAGTTACCTAGATTTCCCAGACCCAGCGCACGGCCGATTTCATGCATATAAGTAGCAAAGGAATAGCTGTCCAGCGAAGTACCGTGGGTGTCTAGCCATACAGGGCTGACATTCACGAGAGATCCAATAATCGTGTTTCCTTCAGTCATAGAATTGGCGAATGCGCCCGACGAAGTGTCGTGAAACATGATATCAATTCTGGCGCCGATGTAGCTTGTCTGCACGATAAACTCGAGATCAGCCACCGTTTCCCAGGCCTCAAAGGCCCAGAGAGCCAATTGCTGTCCCTCTGCAGTCAAATTGTCGATATACACCGGGATCTGATTGCTGGTGCTGGTGTCAAAACTGCGTTGGCTGCGACTCGTATCCTGCCAGAAGCCATCAGTCATGTACTCGGCCAACTCGTCGAGTGTTCCCAGTACTGCCAGAGATCCTACTTCGACAGTAATCTGATAACTGCCAGAATACAGGCCCAAGTTGCTTCCGGCTTCAATAATATACGTGCCCATAGAGAGGTAGATATTGTTCAATGCAGAATCAGTCCCCGAACCGCCATCATTGTCCAACGCAATTTCACCTAGACCGCCGTAGCGATAAATCCTCAGAAATGGATCAAATAGGGTCCCGCTGTCGCTGGAGGCGCCTGACAAGGTGAAACTATAATTTCCATGTCCGAGCACTTCGAAGTACACCCAGTCTACGTCATCTATAGTCTCCAGATTGCCGCTAAAACTATCTCCCACGTCCATTACATAGGATGTGTAGATGTCATCCGGGGCATCCGTGGTTTCCGTCAACACAGCCTGAACTGCGTCCTCAACAACACTGTTTTGCGCAGGTTGGCCCGGTTCAGACGTCCGGGATCCATCGTTCACAACGGGCATATTCAAATTCCATTCCGCTAAATCAGATTATTGGACACGCCCAAGAGACCGCTCCAAGAATAATACTCAAGGAACATAAAGTTTTTAGAAAAACAAGCATAAGCTGTACTCTATACTAGGCGTTGACCATGGTCAGAGATCGCAAAAAAGTATGAGAAAATAACGCTTCTGGTCGAGGTTTGGTTGCACGAGGCAGCAGCCAGGCTACTGAGTTCGATCATGCCGAATGCGCTGGGAAACTAAATGATGATCGCGCGCATCTGGATGAGTTTGTTGCGGAGCGTATCTTGTGTGATTTATTGGATATGGTCTTACATGCTTAAATCCAGGGTGCGCCTCATATCCATTGAGGGGGGCATTGCAGCCATGGCCCCAGCCTTTGAATATCGAGAGATGGCGGACGGAATGTTCGCCCCTGGGGTCGATTATGAACTGGCACCGTGCCAAGGCGGCGAATGCGCCGACCACATCCGTTCGTTACCGAGATAGGTCAAGGAATGGTCCGCACTGCGTGAGTTCGTGATCGTCGTTCCTTAGCACCCGCAGCTAAAGTCCGCTTTGACGGACCCCGCTGCGGCAACAAGCCTTGGCAATCAGAACCGGTTAGGGTTCGGGTGCAGGACTTTACAAATGTCGCCTCCTGCGTATTGCCGACTTTAATGTGGGGTGCAGCGAAAATGTGAAGTGCATTGGCAATCTGATTGAACTAGCAATGGCATCTTTCACAGTCATGAGGGGAAATACGTGGAATTGCAGCGAAGGTCGGAAGTGTCTGCCTTGCCGACCCTCAAGTCGAATTTATGCTGCGTTGCCCGATGAAAGTCCGCTTTTCATGCGGTAACGCAGAGAATTTCGTCCTAGCAAAGGCGCAGTGACACAACTTTGCAAAGCCCGCTCCCTGCGCATAGCCGCCGTTGGTGACAAACCCGTCTAATGGCGGTTCCAGCCCTTCTACGACATTCGCGCTTGTTGCAGCATGACGCAGCATATGGAGCACGAAGGGCGGCTTGCAGTCTTTCGCTGCGGCCTGCATCAAGGTCGGTAGTGCGGACGAAACGTCCTTGTCGCTGCACCTGCGCCAATGACCGCTATGATCCCAAGGTCTAATGGTGTGCTTTGAGAATATTGCCGCCTCACGCGAGATCAGAATGCTCGTAAGCCTTTGGGTACTCCATCGGTTTGAAGGGTCCTGAGGGGACGACACCATTCCAACTACGTCCAAAATAGCCTTGGCGACAGTGCACAAGTGATCCTGCATCTGCGATGCCCGGCAATGCATAGACTCGACATAGCCAGCGCCACAGATGTTGGTAATCAAGTATGCGTGCACCGTTTAATTTCATCCGCACGTAGTAGACAGGGTCGTGGCGATAGAGTGTCGGGAATAGCCTCAGATCAGCCTCGGTGAATCTTTGCCCCGTCAGGAAAGGCCGACCGTCGGACAAAAGATCATCAAGTTTCGCGAGCGTGTTGAAATAGGCATCAAACGCAGCTGCATAAATGGCCTGATCGGACGAAAACCCTGCCTTGTAGGCGCCGTTGTTGATTGTTGTGTAAATCAGATCATTTAGGTCGTGGATCTCTGACCTTATGGCTAACTCATCAGGATTCAGTCTCACACGATCTACCACAGGAATTGTGCTGCCAAGGGCGGTCGCTGCGGCGTCAAGCATGCGGACAATTTCCGCACTTTCGTTGTTCACGATACGGCCTTCGATTTTGTCATAAAGGATCGGAACGGATTGTTCCGTCGATCCTTCCGCCATGTAAATCTGTTTGGCCAAACGCAGGGCATTCCCAGTGCCAGTTTCCGCTGTGCATTCAAATAGCGGTTTGCTCGTCAACGTCGCAACTCTCTCGGGCGCGAATTCCCACAAGTTGGGGCCTTCTGGATCGCCCTCGTCTGTGCGGTTGGGAAAGGCGACGTCCAAGGTGATTCTGTCCTGCAACCCCAGCACGTTGCGCGCCAAGGTCACGCGGTGGCACCATGGGCAATTGAGCGCCACAAACAAATGGTAGCGCCCCGCCTCGGCAGGGAAGTCAGTATCCCCAATTGTATTGCGAAATCCGCTGACGCCGCGCACAAATTCTCCTCGCGCACGGCGTCTTTTGGCGTCTGATTGGTCTTCTTGGATCGATATGTCCTTGGTCATGTCGTTATCTTTATCCTCTCAGGCGGTGATGCAAGATAATTGGCACCGCCAGTTCTTCTTCGTCGCTGAGGTGCCGTTTCAGGAACCCTTCAATCGCTGCGCTGGTCTTGAGAACACGTGCGGCTTCTTCATAGGCTTGGGCTCTGTCCAATGTTGTCAGCTTGATTAAGCGGTTCGCGGTGCGGGTGAAATCATCCAGCACTTTGTCCAAGTCAGCATGGTCCTGCTCCAGCACCTCGAGGCCCGCATCAAACCGAGGGTCAGCACCCGACAATTCAGGAAAATAACTATGATCTTCCCAGCCGTGATGTCCATGCAGGTTGCCCACCAGATTGCCACCATAATGGGACAGACGTCGGGCAAAATCACCCAAGCCTATGTCCTTGTTCAACAGACCTTCGGTATCAAGACGAATGCGTTCGGCCACACGGCGAAACATCTGATGCGCCCCGAGCCAATGCTTAGTTTTTTCTCGAAACCCCGGATGAGCGTCCCAGCTGTCGCGGGGATACTGTTTCAAAAGAAACCGCATCTCATCGGGCATTTCGTCTTGGCGAATGGTGTATGTATCGAGCATTGGATTACTCCTCTCCAAACATAGTTGGGGCGACGTACACCGCCCCACCCGTGCGGGCAACGCCATGGCGGCTATGCGCCTCGGGCAATGCCCGCGAAACGGATGCCGCTTAGATCCGCCATTTCGCGCTTCCATGTGGTGATGTCGCGGGGGGTAAAGCCAGACAGGCTGTCATGGCCACATGCGCGGGCAAGGACCTGCATCAGCTCGACGCTGGCCCCAAAATACCGCGCCAGTCGTTCGGCTCCGATTTGCACATTCAGCCGCTTGCGTAGTTCCGGCCTTTGCGTCGCCACGCCGACGGGGCAGTTGTTGGAGTTGCACATCCGCGCCGCGATACAGCCCACGGCTTGCATGGCTGAATTGCTGACGGCCACCGCGTCTGCACCCAGTGCCATGGCTTTGGCGAAATCTTCCGCCACACGCAAACCACCTGTGATGACCAGCGTCACGTCGCGGCCCGTTTTGGCATCCAGATGCGCGCGGGCACGGGCCAATGCGGGGATCGTCGGCACCGAAATGTGATCGCGGAAAATCAGCGGTGCGGCTCCCGTACCGCCACCGCGCCCATCCAGAATGATGTAGTCGGCGCTGGCCTCAAGCGCGAAGTCGATGTCATCTTCGATATGGTTGGCGGACAGTTTGAACCCGATGGGAATGCCGCCAGAACGTTCGCGCACCTGGTCCGCAATCCGTTTGAAATCCTCAGGGGTGTGCAGGTCCAGAAAGGTCGCAGGTGAAATCGCAGATTGCCCCGGTTCCAACCCGCGCACTTCTGCGATTTTGCCTTGCACTTTATCGCCGGGCAGATGACCGCCAGTCCCGGTCTTGGCCCCTTGGCCACCCTTGAAGTGGAATGCCTGCACTTTGGCGACGTGTTCCAGTGACCATCCAAATTGTGCAGAGGCGAGTTCGTAGAAATAGCGTTCATTTGCGGTCTGTTCCTCAGGCAGCATACCACCTTCGCCGGAACAAATACCTGTGCCGGCCATTTGCGCGCCACGGGACAGGGCTGTCTTGGCTTCCATTGACAGCGCACCATAGCTCATGTCGGACACTAGCAGCGGTATATCGAGCTGCAAAGGGATGGCCGCATTTGGGCCGATAGTGACGGATGTCGCGACAGGCACGTCGTCCAGCAGCGGCTTACGCGCCATCTGCGCAGGAAGAAATTGGATGTCATCCCAGTGCGGTAGGTCTTTGCGCGGTACTCCCATCGCGCCCATCTCTCCGTGGTGGCCAAGTTTGGATAAGCCGTCTTTGGCCAATGCGTGAATGCGTGCAACGGTGGGTTCTTCGGGCGTCGGCGTGGCCTGCGGTGTATCGGATTTGGGCGTAGGTGCCACATCCCCGATCTCTGCTTCGCCAAGCCGCGTGTGTGAACCGTCGCAAAACGGACCATTGGCCGTGGATTTACATTGGCACAACGCGGCATCCCCGTCCTTATCAGCCGTAAACTTCATGGGTTCGATGCCAGTACCCGCATGGCTTCCATCGCAAAACGGCTGGGAATTTGAACGCCCGCATTGGCACCAAAAATAGTCTTTTCCTGCCTTCAGCGCGACTTTTGCAGGGGACTTGGCGGCAATGATTGGAACGGCTTTGGTCATCTTAATTCTCCTTGTTGAAGTCGGCGCGATTATGCGGTGCGGAAAAGTCGACAGCAGGGCCCATCGGGACCACACGGGTCGGGTTCACACTCTCATGGCTGCCGTAATAGTGCTTTTTGATGTAAGGAATGTCGACGGTCTCGGCGATGCGCGGATGCTGATAAAGGTCGCGGACATAGCCAGACAGATGCGGATAATCCGCAATCTGGCGCAGGTTGCATTTGAAATGTCCGACGTAGACGGGATCAAAGCGAATGAGGGTCGTGAACAGCCGCCAATCGGCCTCGGTCAGATGTGTGCCCATCAGATAGCGCTGCGTTGAGAGGCGATTGTCCAGCCAATCGAGGGTCTCGAACAGAGGCGTCACAGCCTCTTCATAGGCGCGTTGCGTGGTAGCAAAACCAGCTTTGTAGACGCCATTGTTAAGGGTGTCGTAGATGCGGGCGTTTAGGGCATCAATCTCGACACGTTCGGTGTCAGGATAATAGTCCCCCACCGCCGCACCTACCCCGTCAAAGGCGGAATTGAACATGCGAATAATCTCTGCGGATTCATTGGACACGATGGTTTCTTGATGTTTGTCCCAAAGGACAGGCACCGTCACGCGGCCCGTAAAATCAGGCTTTGCAGCGGTATAGACTTGATGCAAAAGATCTGTGTTGTTGATCGGGTCAGGCGTTGATCCATCTCCTGCTGCAAAGGTCCAGCCGTCCTCGCCCATGAACCAATGCACGTTGGAGATCGGGATCATTTCTTCCAAACTCTTCAAGGCCCGAAAGATCAGCGTGCGATGCGCCCAAGGACAGGCGAGCGAGACATAAAGGTGATAGCGATCCCGCTCGGCCATAAACCCGCTGATGCCAGATGGCCCTGCAGACCCGTCCGCCGTCACCCAGTTGCGAAAGGCTGATTCCTTGCGCACATAGCGTCCGTCGGTGGACTTCGTATCGTACCATTTGTCGACCCATTTGCCATCTTGTAGCAGTCCCATTTTGGTGTCTCTCTCTTCTGATCGGATGAGGTGCAGTCTAATGGTTGCCATTTTTCGTGAAAGATTGAAAAATGTGACCTCAGGGTTCACAAATAGAGAACAAAGAAATGGGCCAGATCGAAGACCTCCGTATGTTTGTCACTGTCGTTGAAAACGGCGGCATAGCGCGTGCCGCAGACGTGTTGGGCATCGCCAAGTCCGCTGTCAGCCGCCGTCTTGGGCAGCTTGAAGACCGCTACGGTATGAAGTTGATAGATCGCAAACCGCGTCATTGGGACGTTACAGCGGCAGGGCAAGAACTCTATCAACGTGCCAGTGACATGGTCGCGGATGCTGATGATCTGGATGAAGACTTCACGCACACTGGCCAAAGCCTGAGCGGTCCACTTTCGATCAGCGTTGCGCGGGAATTTGGATTGTCATTCCTAAGACCCGCGCTCTTTGCGTTTATTAAAGCGCATCCTCAAGTCGATTTGACGGTCGACTTTGATGACCGGACTGTTGATCTGGAAAACGAGAATTACGATCTGGCGGTACGCATCACTGCAGGTGAATTGGCGGGACTAGAATGTTACGCTCTTGGAACGACCCGTCTTGGCCTTTGTGCAAGCCCTTCGTATGTCGAGAGAGCTGGCCTGCCGTTGTCTTATACCGACCTCAAACACCACCAACTTCTAAATTTCGGCTCCTCGCGCCGTGCCCGTTGGGAATTTCGGTGCAATGGAAAACTGCAACATGTCGATTTTCAACCCGCCCTGAACTCAAATAATGGACCGTTCTTACTGGACGCCGCGCTGAGCGGCGAAGGTATCTTCCGTGCGCCAGATTTTTTGATGTCCAAAGCACTTCAAAGCGGTGGCCTTATTCAGGTCTTGCCGGAATGCGAGTTTGATCCTTTGAGCGTTCAAGTCGTTTATCGCTCCAAGCGACGTCTAAACAAACGTATGCGGGCATTGGCGGAGGCACTTCAACAGAGCTGTTATGTATTGAATGCAAGCATTTGATTCTACCTGAAAGCTGCCCTTCAGGCACTACGCAGCATCGGTCTCATAGGGCTCTGACCGGCTATTCGCCGCAGTGGACACGAATGGCAGAAGTGGGTCGTTCGCGCCTCGACGAGGCGTCCAGCGGGCCCAACTTTGCAAAGGTCGCTACCTGCGTATAGCCGCCGTTGGTGGTGATCGCGTCTAATGGCCGGTTCCAGCCCAAAGCAGACCTGCTGCCTAGCACCAAAGCAACGGGTCTGCTCATGCAGTATCGGCGAGGAGTGGACCTTCGCTGCGCATTCTTTGAATGGCTGCACTGCGGTGTGGGTTCAACGGATCGCCGCAACACATTGTTCTAATGTCGTTTCTGGAGTTTGAATTCGCAAGGTCTTTCTTGATCGTTCGTGGAGCTGACTTGCAATGACAGAGTCACAAATGTGGTTGCCTTCGTGTGTGCCGATTAATACGTCTTATGCGTTTGGTTCCAACCTACAAGACCCAAACATCAGCAAGTAGCACTCCCTGCACAAGGGCTGCCCTTAGGAGAGGTTCGCCGGACGCACACAAACGTGTCACTTGACCCGTAGAACCAGTTTGCCCCTGACGCGTCCGGTTTCCAGTTTTTCATGTGCTTGAACAACGTTATCCAAGTCATAGGCCTCTGTTGGAGGAAGTTTCAAATTACCAACCTTGACGATATCAATTAGTTGTTGGATTTCCTCGCCAAAGTTTAAGTCATTCATAAAGGCAAGTACCTTGGTGACACCTCGTTCTTTTGCTTCTGCAATTGATGTTTCAACATCACCGTCATCAGTCAAGGTCGCCACACTTACGAGCTTTCCACCTTTTCTTAATAGCCCAACGGGGTCCTCCAGGGAGTCGGCGCTAATCACATCAACTATTAGATCAATCCCGTTAGAGGACCATTTAATTAGTTCATCCCGGATATTTTGAGTTTTATAGTCGATTAATAGGTCGGCCCCCAAAGACTTAACATATTCCAAATTGGCGCTACTACAGGTGGCTGCAACTTCAGCACCAGCCCATTTTGCCAATTGTACAGCAAAGCTTCCGACGCCGCCGGAAGCACCGTTGATCAGTATTTTTGTACCCTGTCCCTTACTTAGTCCCCCCTTGTCGGAAGCGAATAGAGCTTGCCAGGCGGTGATGCCAGCGGTGGGTATTGTCGCTGCTGACTCTAAGGAAATGTGATCCGGGACTATGGCGACACGTTGTTCATTGACGACAAGATATTGCGCGTAGGAACCTGGTTTGGCGTTGGAGAAAAGGTTGGTCCCGGAAACGACCCTGTCCCCCTTTTTTACCTTTGTCACTTTTTCGCCCGTTGCGACCACCGTCCCAGCTGCATCGAGACCTACGGTAAGAGGAAGTTCAAGGCCGAAGGGAGCAACATCGAGATGGCCAGCGCGGATTTTCCAATCTGCTGGATTAACGCCAGCAAAAGCAACTTTGATCAATACGTCATCAGCATTGAGGTTTGGAATAGGTATTTGCTCAATTACTTAATTTTCAGCATCTCCCCAGCGCTTGATAACGGCGGCATTCATTGCGTTGTTCATACTTCTTCTCCGATGAGTAGTCGCGGTGACTTTGAAGGGAAGGCACGCTCCCAATCTTTTTTCTTCAGGCAAACAGGGAGCGCTACAGAGCCGACATCGCCAATTCTTCCAGCTTTTCTTTTGCTGCTTGCTTTGAATGGGCGGCTATTTCATCTCCCATATTCAAACCATGGGCTGGAACAACCGTGACATCTTCAATCCCAATGAAATTGAAAATATGTTCCAGATATGGAGATTGAAAATCTTTGTGCTTTTCTGCTTCAAGCGTGAAATCCCCTCCGGCACAGCTAATTATTATGGCTTTCTTGTTTTTCAAAAAGCCTTCGTAGCCGTTTGGACCGTACTGGAAAGTCAATCCCCAGCGGCAAATCTGATCGATATAGGCCTTTAGCAACGTGGTTGTGCTGAAGTTATGCATCGGTGAAGCAACTACGACGATATCTGCCGCCTTTAGCTCATTGATGTAGACGAGTGAGGGGACCACGATCTGTCGCTGTTTTTCGTCCAGCTCTTCGTCAGGAGTGTAAAATGCGCGAAGGATCTCCGTGTCATATAGAGGTGGTGGCGTTTTCGTTAAGTCGCGGACTGTAAACTTATATTGCTCATCTTTAGCAGTGAGTTGCTCTTCAAGAAAATCGGCAATTGCATTGGAAACCGAGTCATCCGCGGCAGGGCTGGATTTGATGATCAACACGTTCTTCGTTTGAGTGGTCATATGTTTGTTCCTTGTAGGCTAACTTTGTTACGGCCAAGCTGGTGCAGCTGGTGCAGCTGGTGCAGCTGGTGCAGCTGGTGCAGCTGGTTCGATCGGCGATCACAGCCATTTTGTTCTTCAGCCGTTTTGTGTTTTTGTCATTTCTGTTCGCGGATATACGAGCACTCGAGCCGGGGAAGCTTTGCCCCGGTCAAGCAGATCAAGTGTGATCAAACACGAGTCAGCCATTCAGTCAGGGCTTTGCCAATTTCGTCGGGATAGTCTTCTTGAACAAAATGTCCTCCCGACCCGAGGAACACTGTTTCGAGGTTTTTGAGGGTCTGTTGCAGGTACTTCGCCTGCGCCATCGGGATGATCGCGCCAGGGTCAACGTGCAAAAGCAACTTGGGCAGCTCGCTTTGCAGCAACCATTTGTTGTTTGCAGAAGCAACCTCGTACACATCGGCCGGTTCCCCGGCGACAGGTATCTCGCGCGCCCAGTCCAGCAAAATCTTGCGGCTTTCTGGCGTCGGGAAATAACGGTTGTACTCCGCCATGACGTCGTCTGACAGCGAGCCTCGCGCTCCACCATGGCGCATGAACTGATCAAGTAGAATATTCTGATTCATAATCATTTCTTCGCCGACACCGGGGGTTTTGACGTTGCGAACGAAGTCTGCAAACGGCCCCAAAGATTCATAACTCTCGTATGGGATAAAGGGCGGGGTCATCGCCTCCATGAAGGCAATCGCCGAAATCCGGCCCGGACGGGTGCGCGCATACTCCCAGCCAAGCCCAGACCCCCAATCGTGAATAACCAGCACGGCGTCTTTCAGCTCAAGGGCGTCAAGAAAGGCAAACAGGTATTCGGCGGAGTCAGTATAGGTGTTTTCCAGCACCGGCTTATCGCTGTCACCCATCCCGATCAGATCTGGCGCAATGGCCCGATGGCTGCCTGCCACATGGGGAATGATATTACGCCACAGATAGGCCGATGCAGGATTGCCATGAAGAAACACCACGGGGCGTCCCTCTCCAACATCGTAATAGGCCATTTTTTGGCCAAGAACGGTCGTGTAGGACTTTTCCAGCGCCATTGTTGTCTGTGCAAATGCAGGCACATTCAGCACGGTCAAAGCTGCGGCGGCGATACCTGATTTCAGGGCGGATCTGCGGTTCATGGGATTTCCTTGCGGTTATGTCACGAAAGAAATACGTTCCTTGTGGTGAACTTAAAATTGCTTGATTTGATACATTTCGTTCCATAGGTGAAACACAAGGCGTTTGTCATATGCACTCTACTGATTGGGAAATGATCCCGTACTTCCTAGCCGTGGCCCGTGCAGGTAGCCTAAGGGCTGGGGCGCAATTGCTCGGGGCAAACCATGTCACCGTGAACCGCAATATCAAGATTCTGGAGGCCAGCTACGGGGTTCAACTATTCTCCCGTTCCCGTCGCGGATTTGAATTAACTTCAGCGGGCGAGGCGCTTTTGCCCATGGCCGAAGAGGCCGAGCAATCAATGCTGAGCGCCCGGCGCAGGGTCGAAGGGCTGGACCGGACCGAGACCGGCACAATCAGGTTCTCATTGCCACCGATGATGGCCTTTGATGTTGTTTCACCAATATTGGCCCGTTTCTACGAAGCCTATCCGGGTATCAATATCGAGCTGCGGCTCACCAACGTGCAAGAGGATATCAATCGCGCGGAAACCGATGTGTCTCTCAGGGTGGCTTATGAAGTTTCTGACGACGTCACCGCGCGCAAACTTTTTCCGATGGCGATAGGAACCTACGCCAGCCAAAACTATGTCGATGAAGTCATGCCCAAAGCCGGGCCCGGTGGCGCGGGGCTGAGCTGGATCGGCTGGACAGGGCCACGGGAAAACCCCGCATGGCTCGCTCAGTCACCGTTTCCGGCCGCGACCGAGCGTTATGCGTCCGCAGAAGGCTACATGCACATCAGCCTGATGCGACAGGGATGTGGGCTGTCCTATCTGCCGGTAATCTACGAACACTTCTTTCCTGAACTATGCCGGGTTCCCGGCACGTCAATCGATTTTGACCGAACCATTTGGATCCTGCTGCACACGGACCAGCGCCGCACCGTCCGGGTGCGCAGGTTTGTGGATTTCCTGGCGAAGGAATTGCGGGAACTGCAGCCGCAATTGCAGGGTGAACTTTATCGCAAATGATGCCGTCCGGATGTGGACCATGCACATTTTCAAAATACGCACGCACGCGGTGTTGCGAACGCAGCGGCCTATAACACGTAGAATAAAATTTGCGATTTAGACGTCAACTTTCCTCAGGAGGGCTGTTCAATACGGGACTGCTTTGGGCTGAAAGCAGCCGCAAGGCAGGATCTACACCAACGGCGGCGTAAGGCCGTTCGCGACATGCCGTCGCGTTCTGGCGGCCAGTCTTTGCAAAGGTCGTTATCTGCGCATTGCTGCCGTTAGGGATGACCGCAGCGAAGGTCCGCCCCCTCCTTTAGATCGAAATGTGTAAGGTGCAGTACCCGGGCTTACACTGCGCCGCCTTCCCCACCCGTGTTAGACAGCTGTGTCAACGTCCAGTTGGCGGTGTGGATGGGCGTGGAGGACTGGAGAAACCATCATGCAAACACTACATTTGCCCGCCATTTGGTCTAGCCGCCCGGCATGGAACAGGGGGCGCATTGTTGGACAAAAGAAACCGCTTCTGCCCAAACATGTCTGGGCAATTCGCGCTCGCTTGGAGATCGCGAACAACCACCGCGATCTGACGTTTTTGCGGCTGGACAAGTCAAAGAGCGCGCGTCGATCCTCCAGATAAAAACCCAAATGCCAGTCCGATTTGAGGTCACTGAGAGAACGCGACAATCGCTCCTACGCTGGATGGACGAACCCATGATGATTGGGTCCAGGTATTTGTGGCCGGGGCGGTTCCACGAACGCTTGCACATATCGACACGCCAATATGCGCGACTGGTTTGTGAATGGGTTAAACCCATTGGGCTTGAGCCAAGCGCTTACGGAACGCATTCGATGCGCCGGACCAAGGTTTCGCAGATCTATAAGAAGACGGGAAACCTACGTGCGGTTCAGCTTTTGCTTGGCCACACAAAGATGGACAGCACAGTCAGATACCTCGGTGTTGAGCTGGAAGACGCTCTGGTAATATCTGAAGCCGTTGAAATCTAGCATGTTGGGCCGATTTCACAGTCGGCCCACTCAAGACTTTCCTGTGAGACGCAGAGTACTACCGGATCGGGCTACATTTGAGGTCAATGCCGCCATTCGCTGTAGCCAGCATCAACGGCAGCAATGCGCAGGAAGCGGGTTTTGCAAAGTCTGGGCGGGTTCCCAGCTGCGGCCATTCGTCCCGAGAACAGCGAACAGCGAACAGTAGAGACTGGTCCACTTTGACTGACGGTGCGAGCGACTTTTGCGGCGTCAAAGCGTGGATGCCGAATGCCAGATAATCCAAAGCAATGGATCTAGTCGGCAGTTCACGGCCCGAAGCTGCAATGAGCAGCTAGCAGGTGGAGGGAAAGGTAACCGTTAGTTGCAGATGCGCAAACCTAGAGTGAGAAATGCGTAAAACCAACGCAAAACTCAAGATGTTATTAAGTCAGCCAATGTATTGTCTACCTGTGATGTAGGCATAAACCACTTGGTACGGAATCCAAAATGAGCATTCGTAAGTCTATTGTTTGGCCCGTTACCATCCTTGCTACATGTCTGCTCTGTATTGCCACCGCTGTCTACAACCGGTAAATTCAGTGGGCCCCAAATCACTGGGGCACACTGCCTCGCACGAAGGATCTTATGGCCACCAGCTCCGTTCGGTGAACCGCTCCGCAGGTCGCCATACCCCATAAATCAACGTGTTTATGAAGGTGTTATGGAACAGAGTTTACCTGTCGGGCAATCCTGAAATAGGCTGGTGATAACAGCGTAGACTGGCATTACATCGATCTGGGAAAATCGCAACAAAATAGCTTTATCGAGTCGCTCAACGACAGCTTGCGTAACGAGTTGTTGAACGAAGAACTGTTCGACATATTAGATGACGCATGCTGCAAATTGGTACTATGGCGGTACGATTACAACAACGTCAGGCCGTACTCTTCGTTGGGAATTCAAACACCCGCAGGCGCCCGCCGCGCACTTGAGCAATGTGAGTACACCGCAGACGACCTTGCCCAAAACGAAACTACAGATTATGAAATCCGGAACCGTAGCCACTTGTTATGAATGAGGGAGCTTTGAGAGGCAGGTCTGAACCAGATTAAGCTACGCCGGCAAGGATAAAAATTGATTGGATTGAAGCATATACTTGCTTGGTACGCGGATGTGCCATCGGATTTGTCAGCCAGCGAAGGTCGCACTTTTACCGGTGACAAGATAGGCTATACTGTCTGGATAATCGTCCAGGGTTTGTCGGCGTGTATCTTCCTGCAACTCGACCAAAACGTCCTCGCCGCTTTCAGCGGGGCGAGTGTGCTTATCATTTCCTTCTCTTTTTACTGTCTGGTCTCCGGTCGGCCTGGCATTGGTTACTTCCTGGTAAACGGTCAGAGCGTTCTCGCTGTCATCCTTGCCACGGTGTTTGTCGGGCTGAGGCCCGGGTTCTTTTTGTTCGCTTTGGTTGGTTTGGTCTTCTGCACATTGAGCGAATGGGTGAGCCGGCGCATTCAACGGGTTGGCATGTTCGCCAACGCTGCTGCGTTTATAGGAGCGCTTGTTTTGGGCCTGATGGCACGCCCCATCGCGGAACTGCCGCCGTTGTGGGAGTTGATTTTTGCAACATTTAACGGAGCAGCTACAGCAGGAATGTTGGGAATGGTGGCGCTCACATATCGTCATATGGTCGATGTGGCGGAAGCAGCACTGGAATCTGAGCACCAAAAGTCCGAGACGCTTTTGCACAACATCATGCCACCTGCGATCGCCGACCGGTTAAAACAGAACCCGAAAGTCATTGCGGACAGTCATGAGCAAGTGACGACCCTCTTTGCTGACATCGTAGGGTTCACCGAGGTCGCCAGTCAGTCTTCGCCGGAATCGCTGGTGACCCTGTTAAACAGGATATTCAGCCAGTTCGATGCCTTGGTCGACGACCTGGATCTTGAAAAAATCAAGACGATTGGTGATGCCTATATGGTAGTGGCCGGCCTACCGGCTGCAAGGCCCGATCACGCTCAGGCAATAGCCCGACTGGCCCTGGAAATGCTCGTTGCGGCTGAGAGGGTTTCGCAGGAAACGGGCAAACAACTGCAGATCCGTGTCGGTATTCATTCCGGACCTGTCGTGGCGGGAGTGATCGGGCAGAAAAAGTTTGCCTACGATTTATGGGGTGATACCGTAAACATAGCTGCGCGAATGGAAAGCCACGGCGCAACTGGGCGTATACAAATTAGCGCCAGTACCGCTAAACTCTTGAATGGTGAATTTGAGCTGGAGCCACGCGGTACGATCGAGATCAAAGGAAAGGGGCAAATGGCAACCTACTACCTGATCGGTGAACGCAAGACTACAAAACCCAACGTATAGGAGCGTTTCAGGCGAATTTTTGGCACTTCGTCGCCTGTCTGTCAGTGTCGTAGGCCGAATTGTGATGTTTGGCCTGATTGAAAGCCAATAGCAGTTTTTACAACTTTGGTTCTCTCGTACTTGTCGGGGAAGACGCGCAGACTTTGCAAACACCTTTAACTGCGCTTTGCTGCTGTTGATAGTGATCGCATTTAATGGCCGGATCCAGCCCACATCAGACGTGACCGAAACGTGCTTCACAGCAATAGCCATTCTTTAAGTTCGGAGGCTTGAAGGCATGCTAAGCGGACTTCGGAGTCATTCGTTGCTTCTTCGCGATTGACCGCTTTCGGTTGTTCTACACGCACTGGCAAAAAGTATCCAACTTTGGTATCTCTGACCTCAAGCCGAACACACTTTGACATGTTCTCAATAGGCTGCTTGAAAAAGCAGCCTATATCACGCAAGCATTCCGCAGACCAAAATCACTTTCGGAATATTCCCGAGGGCGGATTTTCTTTTTTTTGCTCAAGTAACTAATTTCAAAGGCCTATGATGCGCGCAGTTGGTTTTTTTCTATCGTCTTTATTCTTAATAACTGGTGGAGCAGGTCAAGCTCAAAGCGTCATCCCGCTTTCGGAAAAGGGCGGGTTACACGCAGCCTATGTTGTTCCAACAGATGTCTTCGACCGCGTAGACGTGCAGTTAATCGTTCTGTCAGGGGCATACGATGATCCGGAGGCATCTGGAACGGCTCATCTGACAGAACATCTGGCTGCCTTTTCGTCAGATACAGCCATACTTAGGCAACCTAGAGAACGCGATCTCAATGCATCAACCTATGATGTGTCCACGGTCTACACGAATTCTGGCACGCCTTCCGACGTTGAAATGTTAATGCGCTTGTCTCGGGCCGTCCTTGACACACCGAGTTTGCCAGCAGGCTTTGCTGAAAGTGAAATTGACATCGTTCAGCGCGAAACATTACTTCGGGAAAGGCAATCTCCACGTCGTTGGCTAAAACGAATTGCGCTTCAAAATCTGTATGGCACTCTGCGCGGTCGTGCGAGTAACACTATCGAAGACTTGCCCAAATTGAGTCTTGAAAAGGCCTACCAGTTTCACAAGCAGCACTATGTTCCCTCCAACATTACTTTAATCGTGTCGGGCAAAATTGAACCCGATACAGCCGCAGAACTAGTTGCACGCTATTTTGGCGACACTAAGCACTCTGCGGTTCCTGAAAAACGTTGGCTAGATCAGAAACCGGATCCTAGGCTTAGGTCTGTCGAACGCATAGAATCGAGCAGGTTAACGCGCGACACAATGCAGTATGCAAAGTTTGTGGACTTCGAAGATCGGTCAACCAGTATAGACATGCAGGGCGCGTTTTTCATTACAACAGAAGTTTTACAAAGCAGGCTGACAAACGCTCTGTACTTTGAGGACGTGAAGTTTCTTGGAGTTAACATAAATTGGTACATGGCGAAAAACGCCGATGTTGAACTGATCATTGACCTGCAGCTAATGCCCGGATTCAGCTTGGACGCCGCGCACAACAGTTTGCAAGAAACTATGGCCAATTTGTTGGACGAACCAATCAGCCGCGATGAGATTAATCAGGCCCGTCAAAAACAGGTGGTTAACGCCCAAAATGCCGCCCGTCGACCTGCATGGTTTCTGTCGTTTCTGCAAAATGTGGCAGCCGATGGCTTCCCTCCCATCAGCCCGTCGGTATTGGCTGAGATGATGACAAATACGACCGATCGTGAAGTTATTGATTTAGCGAATTCCATTATGAGGTCGTCAGCTACATCCGTCATTCTAGCCAAAAAAGTAGAATAAAATGCGAGCATTCAGAAACCTATTTGTTTCCGCCCTTGTTCTGCCTCTTTGCTTGCTAACAGTGCAGCAAGCGCGAGCAGAGCTTGTTGCGTCAACTGAGAATACAGACTTTGTTTATCTTACTCCTCTTCGCAATGGTCTTTCAGCAATAACCTTGGTTTGGCCAATGGATCGTCCGACGCAAGAACGGGTTGCCACATTGACAGCTAGTCTCTCAAGTGTTGTTTCAGGTGGAACTTCGAGCCGCTCCCCCCATGAAATCAGTAAATTCATGAGATTAAAGGGAGTTAGGCAAAACATCAGAACAAATGGGAGCAATCTGTTGCTCACCGTTTCTGCGCCCGAAGACGTTTTTCCAGAAACACTTGTACATCTCGAGAACCTTTTGCTTAAGCCGGAATATTCGAGAGGCTGGTATGCAAGGGAACTACAAGAAATCAGTCTTTCGACCTCTAGCAAAACGAGAAGACCATCGGATGTTCTAAACGAAGTCTCTCATTTTCTTGAATACGAAACCGATGATGCAGCTACCGTTGACAACTATGGCCAGTTTCGTTTTGGGCGCCCCAGTCAAGCAATTTTGAGGTCCGGAGATCAGGAAGTAGAACGCCGTGCCAGACGACTGATGAATAAACTTCCCAAAGCGAAGGCAAAGTGGGAATGGCCCTTTGCAAGCTGGGCAAACGCACTATCCGGAATAGAGAAGCGCCCCTTTGCCTTGCCGACAGGTACTATTTATTTTGCGGACCCCAACTCCACTGAGATGCTGATCCTGTTCGTTAAGGCCGAAGAATTTGAGGACGAAGTCGACCAGGTAAGCGCAAATCTGTTAATGGACTATATTGGAGCCAACCAAGGTTCCGAAATGTTTCGAATTATTCGACAGGAAATGCGCGCGGCTTACAATCCACACTCCGACTTCATCGTCATGAATAAAAATAAGTCGATCATTTCGTTAAGTGCGACCGTTGAAGCGGCAAAGTGGCCTGAGGTCCATGGTAAAATATTGGAGATTTATGAGGACGCGCGCGCTGGTAAAATTGAGAGAGCAGGGTTGGAAATTGATCATGATCGATTGAAGAGACGTTATTCCAACAACTTCTTCAATAACCCTGTCTGGGGCGCACAGCATTATCTTAATGAATACCCATCAGGCGTCGAAGGAAATATAGAAATTCCGCTTTTCGGGGCGCTTGAAGACGTGTCCCTCGATGAGACAATTGCTAACACAGAAGCGCATTTGCCACCCCTGGAAGACTTTCTTCTCATCCTGATGGGAGGGGGTATAGCTCCGACCGACGCATTAATGCCAAAAGGCTACTGCTCGCTTCCTGGGAACACTCCCCTTAGTTTTTGCCTTGGTGCGCTGTTGAATGTTCAAAGCTAAAAATTGCAGTTGGCGTCACAGTGAAAGCAGCCATAAGCGGCGAAACTGAATTTCAGTAAAAATGGCTCCTACAGGCTGCTCGTTACGCACCGCGCAAATCTCTGCTATTGGGAAGCAATCAAGACTTCGCAAAGGTAGCAATCTGCGTTTTGCTGCCGTTGGTGCTGATCGCGTCTAATGACCGGTTCCAGCCCATGGCGGACCTGTCACCTGAAATCAGGGCGACAGCTTTTCATATGAAGGAGGGGCGGAATGCGGACGTTAACTGTGTCAAGCGCAGGATCAATTGTGAGAAGGCAAAGTAAAAAAGTGGCTTGGGTCCTTGCCGCTCCCCTCGCGCATGCGGGTAATTTACATCCCGTGCCCGCTAAATGTTTTATGCTAAGTGGGTGGTGATGTTTGGGTTGTTGTTCAGCCGCTGAATGAAAGCGGGGAATTGATTGTGCAAAATCGCTCGCCAAACAGTTGTTGTTGAGCTTAGTTAAGCAAACTGTTGAAATTTGGAGGGGCATGAATGCCGCAATATAACCACGATGAGGCAAGGTCCTCTTGCTAATCGCACAGATCAGCGACCCCCATATTGTGGAACCGGGCTGCAAAGCATGCGATGTCGCGCCGACCAGTGAGAGATTGGCGCAGCTTGTGACCTACCTCAACAAACTTGATCCACTGCCCGACGTGGCGTTGGTCACTGGGGACATTACGCATGACGGCACTGCTGCACAGGCGGAACAAGCCAAGCATCTGCTGGACTCGCTGAAAATGCCCTATCATGTGGTGCCCGGAAATCATGACGACCGGTCGACGCTAGGCAAGATCTTTTTGGGGCAAACCTGCCCATCGCAAAATGCAGAATTCTTGCACTATGTGATCGAAGACTACGACATCCGCCTAATCGGTCTGGACAGCACCAATCCCGGAGCCCCTGGCGGAAAAATATGCCAGACGCGCGCCGCTTGGCTTGAAGAGCGGCTAAACGAGGCATCGGAAAAGCCAACGATCTTGTTTATGCATCATCCGCCAGTGAAATTTGGAGTGCTGGAGACCGATGAGGATGGTTTCGAAGGATCTGACCTGCTGGGAGAGCTTGTAGAACGATTTCCAAACATAGAGCGTGTCCTCTGCGGACACATCCATTTGACCGCCCATACCCAATGGCGTGGAACGGTTGTCAGCACAGCCCCTTCTGCGGGCGGTATGCGGTTGGCGCTGGATCTCACGCTTAAGAAATCGTCCGGTTTCCATCTCGCCAATCCGGAATTCCAGCTTCACTATCGAACTTCTAATGGTGGGCTGGTCACGCACCAGGTTGAAGTGTCGGAAAATGACAAACTATACTTGTTCTGACTAATGGGAAGACACCATGCCAACTGACACGCGACCTGGAACATCTCGCACCCATTTTGGTGCCGCCCAGAAAAGCTGTGATCGGACCGCTCGGGTGGTCAATAATCTGAACTTACCCATCGCCGAAGGCAAGTTTCAGACCAGACTTGAACCTTCTAAGTCCGGCGTCGAGGCTGGGAAAAATTCCCACGCAGTTCGGAAGACGAATAATTGCCGAGCTCTGAATGTCTGAGGCTCGTTGGGATGTAATCGTCATTGGCGGTGGTGTGGTTGGCTGTGCGGTCACACGCCGATTTGCGCTTGCCGGGGCAAAAACACTGCTGCTGGAACGCGGCCGCGATATTCTCTCGGGTGCCAGTAAGGCCAACAGCGCAATTTTGCACACCGGTTTCGACGCGCCACCCGGCAGCCTGGAAGTGGCCTGCATGCAGGCCGGATACCAAGAATATCTGGACATCCATACCCGTCTGAATCTGCCGGTGCTAAAGACAGCGGCACTAGTCGTCGCCTGGACAGAAGAACAGCTGGCCCAGCTCGACGGGATCGTTTCCAAGGCACATGAAAACGGTGTTGATGATGCCAGACAAATATCCCGCCAAGACCTGCTCGGTCGCGAAACGGGCTTATCGACGACGGCGCTCGGGGCTGTTGAAGTCCCCCGCGAATATGTCATCGACCCGTGGAGCGCACCGCTGGCCTATCTAAAGCAGGCAGTACGCGCCGGTGCCGGTTATCAATTTGACACCGAGGTCAAATCTGGCGCGTTTGACGGAGAATATTGGCATCTCGACACCGGGCAACAGCGGATTTCAGGCCGTCTTGTGATCAACTGTACCGGCACCAACGGCGACAACATCGAACAAATCTGCCGCAAGCCGGGTTTTGAGATCCGGCCACGCAAGGGGCAGTTTCTAGTCTACGACAAAAGCGCAAGCGCCTTGATCAACTCGATCATCTTGCCGGTGCCAACCGCGACGACCAAGGGGGTAGTGCTGACTAAGACGATCTTTGGTAACCTGCTGCTTGGGCCGACAGCCGAGGAACAACAGGATCGCAATATCGCCACAGTCGAACGCGAAATGTTGGACGGGTTGATCGCCACCGGCATCGAAATGTTACCGGGCCTGGCCGGCCATTCGGTAACTGCCACCTATGCCGGATTGCGTCCGGCGACCCAATTCAAAGATTACCAAATCAGCGCTGAGCCCGGAAAGAACTGGATCGGTGTAAACGGCATCCGCTCGACCGGGCTGACGGCAGCACTAGGGATTGCGGCTCATGTGCAAAGACTGTGCGGCGAAACCTACTCTGATCTCGCAAACTTTGGACCCGCTGCCGCCGCTGAATGGCCCGTCATGCCAGTCTTGGCTGAACATGAAAAACGCGCTTACCAACAGGGCGATGGCACCGAAATCGTCTGCCACTGCGAACGCGTCACCCGGGGTGAGATCGAAGCGGCGCTCGATGAAAGCGATGTGCCGGCCCGCAGCCTCGGTGGCCTGCGACGGCGCACGCGGGTGATGATGGGCCGCTGCAACGGCTTCTATTGCAGCGCCCGCGTGGCCGAGTTGACCCAAGGCAGGATATCACCACCCTTGGCCGGGCATGAGAAAGATCAATCATGAGCAGCGTTGACATTGATGTAGCCATCGTCGGGTCCGGCCCGTCCGGCATTGCCGCCGCCACGGCCCTTTCCAAGGCGGGATTCAAGAATATCGTCGTCTATGAACGTGAGACCAATATTGGCGGTATCCCGCGCCACACCCATCATCCCAGCTTTGGCCTGCGGGTCTTTAAGCGTCCAATGTCGGGGCCGAAATTCATTGCCGCGCTGGTGCGGCGCTGCCCAGATGTCCGGTTTGAAACCAGCACCACGATCACCGCGCTGCGCCCGGGCGGAGTGCTGGAACTGGCCAGCGCATCAGGCCTGCGAACCATTCGCGCCCGCCATATCATTTTGGCCACTGGCGCCCGCGAAACCCCACGCCATGGACGGATGGTACCCGGGTTGCGCCCACAAGGCGTAATCACCACTGGCGCGCTGCAACAATACATCTATTCTGCGCAGTTGCTCCCATTCGAACGCCCGGTCATCGTCGGCACCGAGCTGGTAAGCTTCTCGGCGCTTTGGACTCTGCGCCATGCCGGAATAATACCGGTGGCGATGATCGAGACCGGCCCGCGTATCTCGGCCTATAGACCCGCCACTCTGTTTGCCAAGGCAATGGGCGTGCCGATCCGCTACAATACTGAAATCACCGATATCTCAGGCATTGAAACCCTGACACAGATCACCACCCGCACGCGAGGCATCAAAACGGCAACTATTCCTTGCGATGGGTTGATTTTCAGCGGCTGTTTCACCGGCGAGAACACAGTCGCCGCTGCCAGCCATCTTAGTCTGAACGCAAGCAACCGGATCCCGTTGGTGGACCAAAACTGGATCACTTCGGACCCGTGTGTTTCAGCGATAGGCAATGCAATCCATCCGGCTGATATGGGCGATCAGTGTTATCTTGAGGGGGCAAAAGCCGGTGCATATGTGGCCCAACTTCTGGCCGGGAATATCTCGCTGGACAAGGCTTTCTCCGAAATCCGGCGCGGCGAAGGCATCAAGATGACGACACCAAGTATCCTGCGCAGTGACATTTTTGGCGAACCCCACTTTGACCTGTCTTTTCACGTCACAGCCCCGTTCAGGGGAGCGGTGCGTATCAGCCAGGGCGAACAGGTTCTTAACGAGAAATCCATAAACGGCCTGCCAATGCGCCGCATCACGCTGCGCAATAACCGGTTTGCCACCGGCTACCCCGTCGACGTTTCACTCATCGCGGAAAACTAAAGACATCACATGACATGAATTGGCAATCGGGCCGTCAACCACCTATCTCAATCCGTTCTCGACATTTTCAAAGTATCCGTTTAGGTCAAGTACGTATTTTCTCCCATAGCCGGTTGTCACGATCAATCGGATTGTTCCACCTGGTTTTTTTTATTGCTGAGTATCAACGGGTTGATCGCTGGCCAGCCAGTCAAAACCAGCCTTTCCCGGTCTGATGCGTGAGGGGGCAGTTTGACGTAATAGCCCACCGGGGACGCTACCGTTTCAGGCTGTAATTTGACCAGCCACCCCGCATCGACAAAGGACTTTGTCAGCCCTTCCCAACCCAAGACTGCGCCCATGTCATCATGGGCTGCCAGCAGTGCAATCACGTAATTGCTGACCCTATGCGAATTTCTTAGCGGCCCGCTGCAGCCCAATACGCTGCACCAATCCCGCCAATCGGTTCATTCGGTTCCAGCGATATTCAAGTGGATTCGATAAGAAATTTACAGCCCAAATTCAGCGCCTTACGCACACTCGATTGCCTGCTTGCCAACCCTTATATTGAACTTCTGTATAGGAGAGTATTGGAGCTTGAAGCCAAGGTGAGAATGGGCCACTCACATCCATTCAGGATGAGCTACGGCCTGACTTTGCAAAGGTCGCTTCCTTCGCATAGCCGCCGTTGGACTTGACCGCAACGAATTCCCGCTTTCAGAACAAACAGGACAATCATGCTAGATAGAGCAGGGCGCCGAAACTAGCGCGTGATAGACAGGAAACTTAACAAATTCTAGAGCCGCGAAAGCAACCATTTCAAGGCATAGCGGACTTTGGTGCGCTCAACCAATATCGCTGAAAGGTAGGTCTGGAAACCGCAGAGTTTTACCGATTTCGTTCCAAAGAAGTCTCGCGAGTTCGTTCACCATAAATGTTACTCAGTTTGCTTTGCAGGCTTCGTGAAGTGATCTAATTACCTGTTTTTATTTGTTCTTCTCTGCACAGATGTGGTTCATTCTGCTCAGCTTGTCTTTGTTGCCCTTTTGCTTCACGCTGGTCGTGTAACCTTCGAGGATCATGCGACAAAGTGGATTTCAACCAGATACGATACTTCCTAGCGCTTGCGGACACGCTGAACTTCACACGGGCAGCGGAGCAGTGTTTTGTGTCGCAGCCTGCGCTGACCCAAGCGATCAAGCGCCTGGAAGATGAGCTTGGCGGAGAACTGATCCGTAGAGTTGCTCGAGAAAACGAGCTTACTGATCTGGGCAAGTCCTTGAGAACACATTTCGAACAGATTGACCGCACACGGCATTTGGTGCGGTCAACCGCGAAAGCCGTGAATGCTGGAGAAATCGCGGAGCTCAACATTGGGCTGATGTGTACGATCGGGCCTGGCGTTCTGGCGCCGATGTTGGAAGCATTTCATGTCGCAAATCCATTGGTATCAATTGTCCTGCATGATGTCGCACCGGACGCAATTTCTGATCTGTTGCTGAGCGGCGTGTTGGATGGCGCCTTCTGCGCGCGCCATGGGGCGCCGCATCCGCAGCTTAGCTATGTCGAACTGTTCGAAGAGCCCCTGGTAATTGCTTTTCCAGAGAACCACGCGTTTTCACAGATGGAGGCAGTGTCCCTGAGGGATATTGCTAAACAGCAGTATGTTGAAAGGCTTCATTGTGAATTCCGTGAGGAAGTCCTCGAGTACTACAAAGAGTTGGATCTTGAGCTTGAGGTTGCTTTTAGAAGTCAGCGTGAAGACTGGATCCAGGGGATGGTCCGCAATGGTGTCGGTGTATGTTGCATCCCGCGGTATTCGCTGCTGCGGCCCGAATTGGATCACAGACCGATCGTGGATCCAGCCTTGTCGAGAAAAGTTGCTTTTGCCACGGCGGAGCAATCCGAACAGCCCCCTGCATTGAAACTGCTTGCAAAGATGGCACGTGCGCATGATTGGCCGGTCTACGCGTCCGAGCAGCAGAATGGGCCTACCGTATAACAAAATTCCGCAGTTTTGCATGCACGCTGTGCACCAATAGCTAGGCTGCCATAAGCAGTGCCTATTGAATACGAACAACTGAATATTTCCGGGCGACGTTGCCTTTGGCTACGATTGATCAAGCGGTAGAGGGGATCTGCCGCGGCAGTAATCTGAACCAAGAGGGTGAATAAGCCGTGGGGGGAGGTCAGTTGTTCCGAAAGTCCGCCGATGTATCTGGTATCGCTGTCCTGGGAACAGTGTCGGAAGCCGCGTTTCAAAACGCCTTCTCGGATCATTGGCAAGCTGGCCTCTTTGTTGATGCGATCACAGACGACCCGTTGTTTACATCAGTCCACAAATTCAACTCCGGCAACGGATGGCCCCGTTTCTTTGATACGATTGCGGGCGAGAACATCAGTGAAATCACTGAGCGCGCAGGTCGCATGATCCGTATCTGGCTGCATTCTCGGACGTCCGGTGCTGACCTCGGGTATCTGTTTCTGGATGGACCGGAACCAACTGGGCTGAGCGACTGTTCTAAGTCTTCAGCACTCCGATTTTTGCCACCGGGATATCTTCGGTCGGAAGGATATGGGGAGTTCGATAGACTGTTTGCTTCCTAGGCTTAGGTGGATTCAGGATCCCAAAATTATAAAAATGGAGAACGAAAGAATGAAAACCAAATCAGCAAAAGCCACCTTGAGCATATCAGTAGTGTCCTTGGTAGCCGCTAGCCTGTCTGGCGCCGTGCAAGCTTCCGGGCACTTTATTTCAGGTTTGCAGGACCAATATCCGGCCTATGATCTCAATGACACCTATGTGTTTCAGTCCAGCAACGACGGTTACACGACCATAATCGCCTCGGCCAATCCCAGCCTGCCGGGCACAAACACCTCACCAGCAGGCGTCATCTTTGGAAACGAGGGTCTCTACAATCTCCATATTGCCCAGGATGGAGAATTCCAGTCCGGCATAACCCTAGTGTTCTCCTTCGAAGGGAAAAATGTCGAAGTTGGCGAGGCCAGCGCCCCCAATGCTCCTGTGGGAGAGACAGGAGAGCAACTAGGTAGCGGCATTGTAGGTGGCACCCTGGAACTGCCGAATGGCATCCGGGTGTGGACAGGGCGAGGAGAGGACCCGTTCTTTGGCAATGGCGTTGGCCTGGCCAAATTCAACGCTGCGAAGCAGGCCGGTAACTTTGCCCCGGAGGTATTTAAGGAAGACGGCGACCTGTTCATTGGAGCAACCGCCAGTTTTGTCGTTGTGGACGTCCCCAACACGCTTCTAGGCGACGAGGTCAAAGTCTTCACGACCACAGCTGTGCCCCACAAGGACGAGTGGGTCCAGGTCGATCGGCACGCCAATGTGCTGTTTCCCTATGTCTTTCTGTCTGACACTCCCGCTGTTCAGGAAGACCACGGACAGCACCGCCCTGACCTGGACATCGAAGAACGCCGCCAGGCAATTGTGAACAATGTCTTCTGGGCAGTCTCCGCCTCGCAGGCAATCAAGGGGAACCCAGTGGAGTACGCGGGTAAGGTTGCCGACATGGTCATGCCCGACGTGCTGACCTACCGCCCGGGCACAGAGGCCAGTTATGCGGTAGATGGCTTGAACGGTCGGGCGCTGCATGATGACGCGATGAACACCGTCCTGCATCTAATGGCCGGTGTTGAGGTGGACGACAATGCTGACGACACCAAGCGCTATGCGGATCAGTTTCCATACATCGTTCCTGTGAACTGATTTCACCAAGACCATGCCTGCCTGGCCTCTCGGCCGGACCCATAATCGCTGACGTCAGACAGGCGAGGCCAAAATCAAACGCTTCATACCCGTAGGGTGATTGAGGAAGACAAACCGGCGGCGTTGGTCATTGTTAATGATAACCCGTCCATCGGCCCCGAGACTATTTCGGGCGAAAGATTGGCGGAAATCCGCATCGTTGGACGTGTGAGGTATGTCATCGCAGATCTTTGACGGCAGTTGTGATGAGCAGGAGTAACCAAATTTCGGAACCTTTTTGGATTTCGTTCCGAACCGTGGATGCCGGCTCACGCCGATCTCATAGCCCAATCCACACCAGCACCCCGTATGCAGCAACGCCAACACACATCGTCATAATCACGTGGTTGGTGACATATGCGACGCCGAGCGCAGCAGCTGCGGCAAGCCAAGTTCCGATGGACTGACCAGCAAGCGATGATGCCACTAGTGCTACGACGATAAGACCCGGCAAGTCATCCAGCACCCACGAGAACCGAGAAGACCTGATTGTATCGCCAGCAAAAAGGCCTAACACTCTGATAGAGAACGCAGCAACCGCGAGAACAATGATCAACATCCAAAAAGAGAAATTCACAATACGAGCTTTCTTTTGCTTCTAACAATATGGGAAACAGCGAGACCGAAGACAGCTCCTGCGACAATGGCGTATGCCTTCGGTGCGCCCAAGGTGACAGCGCAGATTGTGACTGTGAAGCTGGCGGCCCACGGAATGAGGTTTGCCGGGCCGCGCCATAGCCCCACCGCCATCGCAATGAAGGCAGCGGTGAATGCGAAACCTAACCCGAGTTGCTCAAGGTTTGGCAGCGTTGCCCCTGCAAACGCCCCGAGCGTTGTCGAGCCTGTCCAGACTGAGATCATCACAAGCCCTGAGCCGATCAAAAAACTGGCCCCTATTTCAGGATTCTTAGCCCGCTCCGCCATTGTTAAGGCCCAGTTTTCGTCGCCAGTGATATGGATTGTCAGCAACTTCATGCGAAATGAAAGCCCATTCAGAAGCTCTGACAACGAAGCAACAATGCCGATGTATCGGAGGTTTAGAGCGGCACCTGCGAGAGCCGCTCCGACCACCGCGGACGTTCCCGAAAATTGCTCGACGGCTACAATCTGTGATGATCCAGCATGGACAAAGCTGCTCATAAGGGCAACGCCCCACCAGGGAAAACCGACTTGAGCTGCCAATAGGCCAAATGCAAAGCCATAGAGGGCTGCACCGGCGGCGAGGGGGAGAATTGCGAGAGCACCATGTTTCATGACGGGCAATTTAGCGACTATGTTTGATAGACTAAACAGCAAATACCTGCATAATGTGATCGTATCGCATCAAAATCTTACACTTGTTGAAGGTAGTGCATCATGGATCAGTCTGACTATAAGTTATTGGGCGTTTTGCAGAAAAATGCGCGAACTCCAATACAAGATTTGGCAGACCATATCGGAGCATCTACAGCGTCTGTACAGAGACGGTTAAAAGTGATGCGTGATGCCGGAGTTATCCAAAAGGAAGTCGCAGTTTTAGATCAGCAGAAACTGGGCTTTGGCATCACTGCGGTCGTGTCTGTTGAGCTTGAACGGGACCGTTTAGATCAGATTGACGCTTTTAAAAGGAAAGCCCGACAGGATAGGCAGGTGACGAATTTCTACTGTATTGCTGGGGATGCAGACTTCGTTATGATTGTGGTTGCAAAGGACATTGAGGACTACGAATCATTTACGCATAGGTTCTTCTTCTCAGATAAGAACGTCCGTAAATTTCGCACATCGATTGTTATTTCGACCGAGAAAGCGACTCTAGAATTGCCCATCTGATCTTCGAAAGCCGCTATTCGCTTCATGCAGAACGATGGAATATGGACTCTTTGCCGTCAATCGTAGCAACGTCCTTGAAGGTGCACAGAGGGCCGTTCGCGACATGTCGGCGCTTCCGTGGGGCTGACTTTGCAAAGGTCAATAACTGCGCCTTGCAGTCATTCACTGCTGTCGATCCAATTGGTGCTTTCGGCCGAGGCAATGTGAAAACTCCTGGTCGGATGTTCTGTCGTGGCTTTCATATCGATGAAGTGTAGAAAAGCCCGTTCAACTGGACGAGAGAGTGAAGATAACGGGTGTTTTCAACCGTTATCAATCTTCTGGCGGAGTTTTCATACAGCCCCGGCCCATTGCGGACCCACATGGATGGTACGGCGAAGAGCAGGTTGGTGCTCTCGCCTACCAAGTTGTCGCCTTGTAGCAAATGTCAGCTTCAACTGTGTTGCCAACAACATTCTCTTTTAGAATTGTTCCATTTGAACGCTTAGGTGCTGACGTCAGACAGGTTGCATGTAGGCCCAAACCCACCGCCGCCAGGAGACTTCAGAACAAACACATCACTGGGCATCATGTTGGCTTCATCATTACCGTTCAGCATCTCAATCTGTCCATTTTCTCGCTCAATACTGTTCTCTCCAACTGCGCCAGAACTGCCGCCCATAGCACCGTGTGGCTGGACTTTACGATGAGATGACAAAACCGTAACGGTCGTTGCTTCAAGAAAACGTAATCGTCTAACAATTCCATCACCACCGCAGAATTTTCCAAGTCCGCCTGACCCTCTGCGTATCGAAAATTCATCAAGGCGCACGGGAAAGCGTGTTTCTAAGACTTCTGGATCGGTCATGCGGGTGTTGGTCATATGGCTATGAACGGCACTTGTTCCATGAAATCCGTTCCCCGCACCAGCCCCACCGCAAATGGTTTCGTAGTTCTGATAGCTGTCGTTTCCGTAGACGAAATTATTCATTGTTCCTTGGCTGCCCGCGATCACACCTAGTGCGCCGTAAAGCGTGTCGGCTATTGCCTGACTGACCTCTGTATTGCCCGAAATGACGGCGGCAGGGGAGTCGGGATTGATCATGCTTCCCTTGGGCACAATAAGGGTCAATGGCTTTAGGCAGCCCTCGTTCATGGGAATGTCACTGCCGACCAAAGTGCGAAACACATAAAGGACAACCGCGCGACAAATCGCCAGCGGCGCGTTGTAATTCCATTCATTTTGGGGCGAAGTACCGGTGAAATCAATGGTCGCGATCCGTTCTCTTTTGTTGACGGAGATTGCGACTTTGATCTGGTCGCCGCTGTCGAGTGGATAGGTGAATTTGCTGTCATGAAGCACATCCAACACCCGTCGCACGCTTTCTTCGGCATTCTTTTGAACGTGGGTCATATAGGCGTGTACGGTTCGAACACCGAATTGATCAGTGATTTTCTGCAACTCAATTTGACCCGTGGTGTTTGCCGCGATTTGCGCTGAAAGGTCCGCCATGTTTTGATCAATGTTGCGGCACGGGTATTTACCTGAGGCTAGTAACGCGCGGGCTTGTTCGTTTCGCAGCTGGCCTTGTTCAACCAAGAGAAAGTTGTCGATCAGAACGCCTTCGTCATCGATAGTTCTGCTGTCAGGCGGGGCTGAACCCGGAGTTTTGCCGCCAATATCCGCATGGTGTCCGCGACTGGCAACGGTGTAGATTATCCGCTTACCCGTCGTGTCAAAAATCGGGGTGATCACCGTAACATCTGGCAAATGCGTGCCACCATTAAACGGGTTGTTCATCATGAACACATCACCGGGCCTGATTTTGCCTTGGTTTTGTGCCAAAATGACCCGCACGCTTTCGGACATTGACCCCAAATGAACCGGCACATGCGGCGCATTTGCGACCAGGTCGCCCATTTCATCAAAGATCGCACAGGAAAAGTCGTACCGCTCTTTGATATTTACAGAATATGCGGTGTTGGCGAGCGTCGCTCCCATCTGGTCGGCGATGGACATGAACAGGTTGTTAAAGACTTCAAGCATTACGGGATCTACCTTGGTGCCAATCGCCTCTCGGCGGGCCAGTGGCGTGATCCGTGTCAGAACAAGGCAACCGCCTGCGATGCATTTGGCTTGCCAACCTTGTTCCAAAATGTTGGTGCCAGTTGGTTCCGTCAGGATCGCAGGACCCTGCAGCACGTCCCCTTGACGCATGCTTGTGCGGTCAACGATTGGCGTGTCTGTCAATGAGCCTTCGGACCACATTTTACCTGTGTGCGCTGTGCCTGAACCGCTGGCGCTTTCGGTCAGGGTTACAGTTTCGCCCGTCTCCCCGATGGCCTCGGCTGACAGGATTTCGATCAACAATTTGGCCCCTTCAGGGACAAACCCGAACCGCTGTTTATGCGCTGCTTCAAACGCTTGGGTCATCTCGTCTTGAGTTGCGAATGGCACCTCTAGAGTTTGTTGTGCGCCAGTGGGGCGGATATGCGCCATTCTTACGGTTTTGATATTGCTGTCGGGTATACCTTGACTGCTCACTTCTGCATTTGCATCCGCGCACAGTTGGTCAAGGACATTGCGAGCATCGTCAAGTTGGTCGATGCCTTTACCAAACTGATGTTCCCGCATGGCACGCACATCTGCAAGCCCCATTCCAAAGGCGGATAACACACCGGCAAATGGATGAATGAAGACGCTTTCCATCCCTAATGCATCCGCCACCAAACAAGCATGCTGGCCGCCCGCACCGCCAAAGCAGTTCATAGTGTATTTGGTAACGTCATAGCCGCGTTGGACACTGATTTTCTTAATCGCATTTGCCATATTTTCGACTGCGATCCGCAAGAAACCTTGGGCGATCTCTTCGATAGACAGGCCGTTGCCAATCTCAATCGCCATGGCTTCAAATTTGGTTCGGACCGCGTCGAAATCCAACGGCTGATCCGCGTTCGGGCCGAAAACCGGTGGGAAAAAATCTGGTTGCAGTTTGCCTAGCAAGACATTGCAATCGGTGACAGTTAAAGGGCCGCCGCGCCGATATGCGGCTGGGCCAGGGTTGGCACCAGCGCTTTCTGGACCAACTTGCATCCGCCCATCGCGATACGACAAGATCGACCCGCCGCCAGCCGCGACTGTATGAATGGACATCATTGGCGCACGCATCCGTACGCCTGCCACTTCAGTTTCAAAATTGCGCTCATATTCCCCTGCGTAATGGCAAACATCGGTTGATGTGCCGCCCATATCGAACCCGATAAGCTTGTCAAAACCATATTCAGTTGCCGTGCTGACCATGCCGACAACGCCGCCCGCGGGCCCCGACAGGATCGCGTCGCGGCCCTCAAAAAGGGCGGCGTCTGTCAATCCACCGTTTGATCGCATGAACATCAGGCGTTCACATCCGCCTTTGTCGGCGTCCAAGGCATCTGCAACCTGGCCGACGTAGCGCCGCAGGATGGGAGAGAGGTAGGCATCGACAACGGCTGTGTCGCCGCGCGAAACCAGCTTGATCAAGGGGCTGGCCTCGTGGCTGAGTGACACTTGCGTAAAGCCGGATTGGCGTGCCATGTCGCCGATCTGCTTCTCATGATCTGAATACCGGTAACTGTGCATCAACGCCACTGCGACAGAGCGGTAGCCTTCACAGTAAGCGCGCGACAGCGCATCGCGTGTTTTTTGGCTTTCGAGTGGCAAAATGACTGTGCCATCTGCCGCGATGCGCTCTTCAACCTCAATCACATCTTCATACAGCAGTTCTGGCAGTTGGATATCGAGGTCAAACAATCGGGGCCGGTTTTGGAACCCAATGCGCAGAAGATCACGCATACCTTTAGTGATGAGAAGCAGCGTTCGCTCGCCTTTGCGCTCAAGCAGCGCGTTGGTGGCGACGGTTGTACCCATTTTGACTGCGCCTATGCGGCCCTTGGGGATTGGATCGTTGGGGGCAAGGCCAAGTAGATCACGAATGCCATGTACGGCGGCATCGATATAGACCTCGGGGTTTTCAGACAGCAGTTTATGCGTGCGCAGCTCCCCTTCTGGCGTCTTGGCAACGATATCGGTAAAAGTGCCTCCGCGGTCGACCCAAAATTGCCACATGGCACAGCTCCTTCATGTGCTGGCGGACCAGCATCTATTACAGTGTTAAGAAATGATGTTTGTCAGGCTTAGTAGAACAAAGATGGCAACCAAAGCGCGAGGTTCGGGAAGATCAACAGCAGGCCCAGCATCACAAACATCGTGACGACAAACGGCAGCGCTCCTTTGATCACATCGATCATTGGCCCAGATTTTCGGATGCCCTGCACGACATAGAGATTGATGCCGATGGGCGGTGTGATCAGCGCGGTCTCTAGCAAGACCATTAGCAGTATGCCGAACCAGACGGGGTCAAACCCTAGTGCAACCACGATGGGTGTAATCAACGGTGCCATGGTCAAGAGCATGGACAGCGTTTCCATAAAGCAGCCGATCAAGATCAGGACGGCGACGATCATCAGCATCGTTTGCATCGGCGTCCAGCCCAACCCTGTCACGAAATCCGTCAATGCCTGCGTCAGGCCGATGATCGACAGGACAAAGTTCAAGAACACCGCTGCAATAATGATCAGCATGATCATGGCTGTGGTCCGCATGGTGCCTTCAATGGCCTGGCGCATCATGTCGATGGACATTTTGCCGTTGATTGCGGCCAGCAGCATAGAGGCGACAACCCCCAAGGCCGCAGCCTCGGTCGGGGTGGCGAGGCCAGCATAGATGGAGCCGACGACCACAACGAAGATACCCAATGGCGGGATCAAAGCGGGCAGCGCCCGGAGCCGTTCGCCCCATGTGTGGCGCAGCTTTTCTCCCCCCCATTCGGGCTTGATCATACAGGCCACGACAATGGTCCCCATGAAAAGAAGCGCCAGAAGGAACCCGGGGATAAAGCCCGCCAGGTACAGTTCCGGAACTGAGGTGTTGGTCAGCAGGCCATAAAGGATGAGGTTGATCGAGGGTGGGATCAAGATGCCCAAAGTGCCGCCCGCAGCAATTGTGCCGAGAAACAAGCTTTCGTTGTAGCCACGTTTTTCAATTTGCGGCACGGCAACGGTGCCAATTGTCGCGGCCGTCGCCACGGATGATCCAGAGGTTGCCGCGAATAATGCAGAGGAGCCGATGTTGGAATGCATCAAGCCACCCGGCAGCCAGCCCACCCATTTGACGATGCCATCATACATGCGCTCGGTGATACCTGCGCGCAGCAAAATCTCACCCATCATCACAAACATCGGGATCGCCACCAGCAAGAAGTCGGTTGAGGTTTGCCACGCCATATCTGAAATGGCGCGGTGCAATGGCATGGCGCTATCAGTGAATTGCAGGATCAGGCCCAACCAACCAAGCGAGGCAGCAATCGGAACCGCCAGACCAATCAGGGCCAGCAGGATAAGCAGTGTTTTCACAAGCATCAGTTTATACCGTCTCGTCTTCGATTTGTTCGTCGAGGGATTTGACACCGATCAGGTCTTGGGTGCCGGCAACATCGCCTTGGATCATGCGCTTAACCGCAACAAGGCTGATCAGGGCTCCGGAAAAGACGAAGAACATCCACCCCAGAAGCCAGGGAATTTGAGGCAGGGCCAGCGGCACCCGCATCGGCGTGATAGAGCGCGATCCGTTGTTCAGCGTGTCACCGACCAGGGACCAAACATTGTAGACAACGACTGAGGCAAAGCCGATCAGCATCAGCATGCCAAACAGGTTGATCACCCCGTGCAAGGATTTGGGAAAGACCCCAAGAAGCGCGTCGACGCGAATATGGGCGCGCTCAAACAATGCGTAGGACAGGGCAAGGGCCGTCGCCACACCAAAGGCGTAACCGGAAATTTCATCGGCGCCGCCTATGGAGACATTGAATACCTTGCGCAAGAATACTTCGACGGTGACCAGAAACGCGGATAAAACAATCAGTGATCCGCCCAACCAAGTGAGCCATAGGCTGAGGGTGCGGGTGTTGTTTAGCAATCGCTCTAACATTGGGGAATTCCTGTGCAGGTAGAAGATGAACGGCGGAAAGTGCCCCGCCGCTCGTTCTTTTGGGTGCTTACTTGGCTGCCGCTGTCAGACCCAGGATTGGACCAACAGTTTTGTTCCAGTTTGCGGCACACTCAGCACCACAACGCTCTGCCCACCGGGCAAGAATAACGTCAGTCGCGATGGTGTCACGGGTCGCCAGATCTGCGGCTGTTGGTTCGACCAATGTCATCGAACCCGCCTCGCCAATTGCGCATTCCCCGCCTGTAATACAGGCAATTGCAACATCATCTTCGGTCGCCGTTTCAGCCCACATTGCATCCGTCAAACTGGCGATTTCTGTCTGAAGCAAGGTTTGCTGATCTGCTGACAGGCTGTTCCATTTGTCCATGTTCATGGCCCCAAATGCCAGCCCCCAACCCACTCGCAGAGTGTAGGCATGTGTCGCAACTTGGTTCCATTTTGCAGTGTAGGCTGACATTGTGCCGGTGATTGCGCAGTCAACAACACCTTTTTCCAAGGCCGGAATAACTTCGGAGAAAGACACAGTGACCGATGTGCCGCCAACGCCTTCGACAAAATCACCGAGGGTTGTGGAATAAACGCGGATCTTTTTACCCTTCAGATCCTCGATGCCGTTCACTTCGCCGTTGCACCACAATGTCTGGCTTGGGAAAGGGTAAAGCATCAGCAATTTGGCATTATAAATCTCAGCGAACGATTTTTCCAAGGTTGGATAGTAAGAGTCTGAAACCCTGCGCTGGGTGTCAATATCCTGGGTCAATGTCGACAGGTCCGCACCTTCAAAGATGGCGTTTTCTGCGGCCACGTAGCCGGGCAAACCAAAGGCAAAATCGAACACACCGTTTTTGACCAAGCGCATGATCTCAAAGCCCTTAAGGCCAAGGCCGGATTGGGATTGGATTTTTCCGACGATCGTGCCGCCAGATGCTTCGCTCAGGCGTGTGTTAAAAAACGGCTCTTCGTGTTTTTGATAGTTGGTCAGGCTGGACCATGTGCCCACTGCGTTCAAAACTATGGGATTGTCAGCAAAGGCTGCACCGGCGCTGAAGGCCAAAGCCGCGATAGCTGTTGTAACATTTTTCATATCTGTTCTCCTTGTTGGCATTTTATTTTTTTGGTGGAAGGATGGTTGTTTCGGCATTCTCGGCCACGTCCGAGATCAGCATGTGGCCGGGAGAGTGGGTCATACAAAGGGGCAGTTTTGCATCCAAAAGGACATTCTGGGGGGTCACACCACAGGCCCAGTAGACGGGCACTTCGCCAGCCTTGATTTCAACGGCATCGCCCCAATCTGGCTGCGATAGGTCTGCGATGCCGATCTGGGCGGGGTCGCCAATCGCAATAGGTGCGCCGTGGGCATGGGGGTAACGTGCGCTGATTTCACGAGCTTGTTCGACCTGCTCTTTGGGGATCGGGCGCATGGTCACAACCATTTTGCCCGCGAACGGGCCTGCTGGTTCAAGATCGATGTTTGAGCGGAACATCGGCACATTAAGGCCTGTTTCAATGTGCCGGACGGGGATGTCATTGCGCAAAAGCGCGTTTTCAAATGTGAACGAGCAGCCCAAAGCAACAGTGACCAAGTCATCGGCCCACAACGCTTGGATGTCGTCGACTTCCTCGGCAAAGGCACCGTCTTTGAAGACACGATATTTCGAAACATCCGTTCGAATATCTATGTCAGGTCCAAGCGTTGGCAGGTTTGCATCACCACTATCGCTTACCGCCACAACGGGGCAGGGTTTTGGGTTCCTCTGACAGAACCGAAGAAAGTCCAACGCATAGCATTCAGGAAGAATAGCGAGATTGCATTGGAGTTTTCCAGCGGCGAGTCCCGCTGTGTGGCCGGTGTATGATCCACTCCTAATAGCTGTTCGAACCAGTTCAGGAGAAACGTTTACAAGATCTGAATATGAGGTGGTTTGTAAGGTCATGTCGGACGCCTGTGTGATGTCCTCAGAACAATCCACAGTTTTGCAAATTCATGCAAATTATCATTTTATATCACATGTGATAGATTTTTTTGAACTACCTGGGGTGCGAGCTGTCCCAGTCGCGCGCGACACCTCTTGCAATTTCCGCACTGTTTTCAACAAGAAAGCTGCGTGGTTCCGAAAGGTATGAGGCTGTAAACTCTAATGGCTGGGGCCGAAATCCTGGATCAAATTCAACGATTTGTCCGGACTGCAAAAAATCATCGGCCAATGCACGCGGGTAAGGACCAACAGCGATTCCCGCTGCTATCATTTTCAAACTGGCTGACAAAGAGGCCGATGCATAGACCCGCATTTGGGGGCCAATACGGCGTGACAATTCTGACATAAGCTCTCTATAAGGGCGGGTCTTACTCGAATATGAAATGACCGGAATAGCACTCAGATCAGTTTCGTCGTTTTGGGTCGAGCGATACCAGTGCAAATCGAAAGGCGGCAACTCGACATTTTCGACAGAGAATTCGGACACGGGGCCCATCAGGAAAACAAGGTCCAAACGGCGTTCCAGAAGGGCTGAACGCAAGTTCAATGAGATATCAACCGTAAGATCAACATTGACCCTAGGGTATTGCGTACTGAAAGCCTTCAAAAATTCAGGTAACCAAGCCTGCGCGATGGTTTCAGATGCACCGACGCGGAAAAGTCCCTCTGTTTCAGATGGATTTGCCACACGTTGTTTGATCTCTTCTTCAACAAACAACATTTGCTCAGCGTATGATAACAAAAGCGTGCCGTGTTTGGTTAAAACAACTTCCCCTAGTCCACGTTCGAATAAAGGAACACGAAGTTCCTCCTCGAGATTGGAAATGCGTGTTGACACAGCGGGTTGGGATAGATGCAAGCGCTCCGCTGCTTTGCGAAAGCCACCAAGGCGAGCAACCCAAAGGAATGTTTTGATTTGGTCAAAGGTCATACGTATTCATATTATCGATCAAATGACATTGATATCCATAAACGAAGAAATGGCCACTTTCTGAAAATAACGTTGGAAAAAGCCTTCAAATACCTTCGGCGCGAACGGCGGTTAGGTCCGCACTGCCGTCATCGACTCCCATCGCAGCTAAAGTCAGTTAACCGCCCGGAGTGCAAAAATATTGCAGTGCAGCACCTGGAATTAGGAGCACAAAGTATGAATTTCTGTCGGTCATGGACGAGCGCATGATGTTATAGTTCCGCTTAATACTGCTTTCTAGTTCTAGGGCTCAATAATCAACGGAATTACGAGTGATTGAGGCGCCGACATTAGGCACCAGTCTTATTATGGCGCTCTTGAGGGGTGGTGGGATTTGCAGCGTTTGGTGTCCCAAAACCGGCCTATTGGCGTATAAATCCCATTTTATGCCTTTTTGAAAGACACGCGCCCAATCTGTTCAGATCACGGCTCGCTATCTTAAACGCCCATGTTTTCAGGACACTGACCGGCTTCTTCCGCCATCCTCTGGGCTTTTCCGGTTACTGCAATATCAAATGTCTTCTACCAAGCAACTCGGTTTTGGGTTTTATGGCATCCTAGCGGCGGGTTTGACGGTGGTCACCCTCAGAGCGTTGGACGTGCTTCCATTTTTCAAACTGCAATTGCCCAACCTTTCCAAACGCTGAACACCGGGCGGTGATCTGAGGTGTCGTCGGGGCTCAGACTTGAACGGTACGGCATCGGCATTTTGAGACAGAGATAATTGCAATAACCAGTCGGGACGCGTTCAAACTGTTCAAATCGTCGGTTTGAACGTGTCTTTAAACGGCTTTTAAACGGTCTTTGACCGCCATTGGCGCGAGACTTCGAAAGAGGGGTTGAAGCATTGAATGGAAGGCCAGGGGGCAATCTCAGCGGGCGGCGTTCTTGTTCGCGTCAGCCCTCAACCACTGCCGCCTTGTCATCGGACAGGATCTGGGCCTTCAGCTAGATAAAGGTGGGCAGTGGATCAGCGACCATACTGGCATATTTTCAGCGGGGCCAAACCGCAGACACCCACATCTATTTGCGGGAGCGGCGCCGTAAAACGGGGTATAGCGCTGACCGTCGGGATGTTCAGGCTTCGCTCCAAAAGCCAACGCTAGATTGGCATACCGGGTCTGGGTGATTTCTTGCGCAGTCAAATGGCGTGCGGTCGGTCTGTTCCCATCTCGCGTGCGGACTTTGCCGAAACCAGACGCAACGCGCCAATAGCCTCAATCGCAGAAATCGTATCTTTCCTAACCGCAGCCAAGCTCGCGTCCAGAGTGTCGGCAATGTATTTGATGCTGCCCAAGGTTGGTTTCCCTTTGTTACTTGTGTCAGCGGCCATTTGATTGAAATCGCCGATTCAGTCCATTCGCCGCTGAAACAAGTATCTCAGAAAATTATAACGCGGCGGGGCAGAATGCAGCGAGTTGTTGCAATGATCTCAAGTGGTTCTCTGGCGTATCTTGCCATCATTTACTGTTATTGATCCAACTGGAGCGAGTGACCCAAAACCGCACTTAGGTACCTGACGTAGCGGGCGGCAGGTTTGGCCCGGTTGTGTTGAAAAGCTCTGAAATCTGGAGATCGCGATTTTCCGACTTGCCCCCATAGTTTGCGAAAGTCAGATGGGAAATTCGCCAATGCGGACTTGAGGGCATATCACAGCGAACGTCCTTTCCGACCGTCACGCAACTAAGCATTTGGCATGACCACCAGCTTACGCATGATCGCTGTGGTAGCCAGTTTCTTACATTTACCGTTCCGATCAGATAGTGGTATTTGACCTTTATGTCCGGGTCGAAACGGGTCGCGATGAGGACAAGCGTTCAAGTAGTTCCGCCGCAATTGCCCAGAAACCAACCGTGGCTTGACCGGAAAAAGGGTCACCAAGTGACAGGCTTTGAAGCTGACCTACGGGTCATGTCGCTCAAAACCGAATTACTGCCCGAATGGCGACGGCCTCAAGATTATTCGTGAAGAAAATGAGGATGCTCGTCAGGTCGCCTGCGATATCGCAAAAACCAAAGAGTGCGTGGTATCGATGTAGCTGCGAAAGAAGGGTGAGGTGTCAAACCCGATTGGGCCTTGGACGGCTGCAATTGCGAGGACCATGCGGGGCAAATGAAAAGTTTCTGACCGCCGCCATCGCCCGAAACCTCCGCAGACTGACAAAGATCGTTCCTGCGCCTGAGTAAGTGCGCAAAAACTGATCAGAAAGGCGCTGTCGACCGAATTTCGATAGCGCTTCATGCGCCCCAAATGCCTTGTTTCTCATCGGGAGAGAGGGATTTTTGACTTGCGCCACAGATGCGAGCCAGGTGAGTAGTTATTCCAGAAGCGGGTATATATGCGGAACCTGTCCATTCCGGCATGGGGCGAGGCTGAAGTACACCTTGAAGAGCGATTGGCCGAGATTATCGGCGAAGGCCACCACTACCCGATGGCCAAAATGACCTAATCCTATTCATTTTGATAATTGGCCAAATGTAATAAATCGTTGTGAGAGACGGAAGCCCAAGAGTCTCCCGCCATGCTGAATTCGGCATGGCGCACCAGACTTCAAATTCAGCGTATTTTGTGCTATATGCTTCCGGTTCGAAGAGCGACCGCTTGCGGAGAATACTTCAAGAATTACCATAAAAAGTGGTGTACTGACGCCCAAACTTGTGTTCCTGCCTGACGCGCCGCAGATAGCGGAGGGAAAAATGGCGACTTTTTATGGAGACGGGATTTTTACACTAAACAGCGGTTCAGGAACAGAAATCGCCACCGACCAAACCTTAATCGGGACAACGTCTTCGGATGATATCTTCGGCGATGCCTATTGGCTGAATTACGGAAACACCGGTACGGCTGTTGGCGGCGACGATATCATCAGCGACACCGGCGGACATGCAAACAGACTGTTCGGGGACGCCTATTCGCTCAATTACGGCAGCCTTGGCATTGCAACAGGCGGCGACGACACGCTAACCGGATCTGGTGGGTCGTATGATATCCTTTATGGCGACGCACGATACTTGAACGGCTTCGGAAGTGGAACCGCGACGGGCGGTAACGATATCCTCAATTCTGGCGGAGGTTACTTCAATATCCTCTACGGCGATGCCCAAACCATGAATTATTTTGGCTCCGGCGATGCCTATGGAGGCGATGACGAACTGAATGCCGCCGGAAGCACAAATGAACGGCTTTATGGTGATGCCTATTACATGAATTATGGCTCGTCCGGAACCGCTTATGGCGGCAACGACACGCTGAACGGCAGCGCATCGGGTGACAGTTTTCTGTCGGGTGGTGCATATTATATGAACTACGGCAATATTGCCGTCAGCACCGCTTTTGGTGGTGATGATCATATCTATGGAAACGACGGAAACGACCGTATTTTGGGCGATGCCCATACAATGAATTACTATGGTTCACACGCCGCCAACGGTGGCGACGACTCTCTTGATGGCGGGTCCGGAAACGATAACGTCTACGGTGATGCCACTTATATGAACTACTGGAGCTCAGGGACGGCTTCGGGTGGTGGTGACCTGATTGATGGTGGCAGCGGCAGCGACGTTATTGTGGGCGACGCGTGGTACATGAATTATTCAAGCGCCGGCGCCACCGTAGTCGGTGGCAACGACACTCTGCGCGGCGGTATCGGTTTGTCTGACGAGGTTGATTACATTTACGGCGACAGCCGTTTTATGAACTTCAACAGCGCCAACGCCAACGCTACCGGTGGAAATGATGTTTTGTATAGTGGCAGCGGTGTCAATGAGATCTATGGCGACGGGTACTACATGAACCGCTCCAGCGCTGGCGCCGAAGCCGCGGGAGGCGACGACCAGTTATATGGCGGTGCGTCAAGAGACTTTTTGTATGGTGATGGCTCTCAGATGAACTGGTACAGTGATAACGGTATCGCCACCGGCGGTGATGACACAATTGACGGCGGCGATGGGCGTAATTATCTCTATGGCGATGCCGGAACAATGAACAACAATTCACTTAATACCTCTGCAATCGGTGGAAATGACCTACTGATTGGAGGCAGCGACGTTGACAGGATCTATGGTGATTCCCAGACCATGAATTACCTCAGTACCGGCAATGCAGTAGGTGGAGATGACGTATTGCAGGGCGGGGGCGGAAATGACTACCTGTATGGCGATGCCCAATACATGAACCACCAAAGCAGCGCCACGTCTACCGGTGGTGACGATCTGCTGGAAGGAGCCGCAGGTAACGATTCACTCTATGGCGACGCCTCATCGATGAATTACCTGAGTGTCGGCGGAATGGCCGTCGGAGGGGACGACACGTTGCTTGGCGGTGCCGGAGATGACTACCTTGTTGGTGATGCAGTGGTCATGAACTCTGGCGGCAGCAATTCGACGGCAATCGGAGGCAATGACGTTCTGAACGGTGGCGAAGGAAATGATGTATTGGCAGGTGATACCAGCCGCGCAAACTACAACAGTTCAGGCTCAATTGCGGTTGGGGGGCATGATACATTTATCTTCGAAGGGGAGTTTGGTCAGGACAGAATCGTTGATTTTCGCTTTGGCAACGACGCAACTGGGTCCGATGTGATCGATCTGTCCAGTTTTGCTGGCGATCTGATGCCAGCGCTGGGAAGTGTGCCCTTTGAATATCTACCAGACGTGGCGCTGGCGCAGCTTCTCAGTCGAGCATTCGCGGTCTTGGAGGACCACATTAGTGTTCTAGGCGGTAATTCGGTCATCGATGTCGGCGCAGCACTCGGCGGGACAGCGGGTATCAATGCAATAACCGTATCGAACGTAATTGATCTAACCGTGGACGATTTCGCATTCTTCTAGGCCCGGATTGCCACTGCGTTGCCTCGGTGGCCTAGTCCTGCATTGCTGACTGGGTATGATGAGAAATGTTGCAACCTGCACCTAAGTCAATTCGACCAGGCGGATCGTGAAATTGTGACTGTTGCTGAGGGACGCCTTAGGGCCGGAGGGTTAGTTTGATGGCTCCACCCGAGTGGCAGATTTGCCCAGTCCTGCCAACAGTGAATCCACGAGATAGCTAGGCGCCACTCGAATGGCATTTGTGGACGGCCCCGCATCGAAAGATACTTTTGAGAAGACCAACGCCATGCGCCTTGCAGTCAAAACGGATGCAAACGGGGTTTTGTCAAAGGCAGAAGTGCCCATGGATTGAAGGGTTCATGCGAAGTGTACCTGTTGTTGGCACCCAAGGCCGTCGTGGACCTCATGAGTAGCGAAGTTCGTTATCGGGCCGAAGCTGACTATGTATAGAGCATGAATGGTTCTTAAAACCATGATCCTTCGCACTGCCAACCAGCGAGAAACTAGTGTATATTAAAATCACCTTTTTGGAGGACTGAACATGGTCAACCCTGCGAATTCGCAAAGTATGGCAGATTCAATTTACCTAAAAAAAGTGATGTCAGATCGCGTCCTGTGGCTCACTATGTGTCGTCCCGACCAAGGTAATATACTGTCACTGGCATCGATCGCGACTCTCAAAGACGCGCTCGATGCGGCCTACGCCGACAAGAAAGCCAAGGTGATCATATTATCTGCCGAGGGTCGTATCTTTTGCGCCGGGCATGACCTCTACGAAATGAGCGGCAGCAGGGATTTGCAGCAGACTCGCGCGGAGCAACGCGAAATACTGACCCAATGCAAAAACATGATGATGACGATCATCCACGGGGATAAACCTGTCATTGCTTGTGTACAGGGTATTGCCACTGCAAGTGGCGCACAGCTTGTCTCGGCCTGCGATCTAGCCATCGCTGCGAACACGGCAACATTCTGCATGCCCGGGGTTAATCTTGGGGCTTTTTGCACCACCCCACTGGTCGGAGTGGGCCGAAACATGCACAGGAAACACGCCATGGAAATGGCGCTGACTGGCGATATATTTAGCGCAGCTGACGCTGTGAGGTTCGGATTGATCAACCGAACCGTTTCGCCTGAGAGATTACACGAAGAAACCGAAACGTTGGCTCAGAAAATTGCCAAGCGCTCGAGCGAGGGTATACGTCTCGGTAAGAGGGCCTTCTATCAACAGATCGAAATGTCACTGGAGGAAGCATACCTTGTCGGTATAGATAACATGATCGAAGTATGTTCGACAGAAGATGCGCTACGTGGCTTCAATTCCTTTCTGACCAAAACGTCTCCCAAGTGGACGGATGAAGAATAGTGGACGTGTTCGTCGTTCGCATTGATAGTTTTTGTATTATCCCCACCTTCACGCCGAGCATGGCCAACCGTGCCAGAAACTGGCCAATGCCTTTATGTTTTTGGTATTTGGCCTTGCCCCAAGGTCCAACGGTAACAATGCGCAGGTGGCAACGATTGCAAAATGTCCCGGCGCTGTCCTAAACGGACATTTGAGCGTCGCGCGAAAAAATACCGAGTTGAGCCGGACCTGTTGAAAAACTCCTTTTTCAGCATAATCTACAAACTTATTGCTCCGATGAACGTTCAGTTGGTTTTGGCGAGGTGGGAACAGTTTCATTCAATCTCCGGCACGGATTGGCAGCCTAAGCCCAAAGTTTTAACTCCAAGCACTCCGCGTAAAGTTGGAGGGAGCTTGGGGCTCAGGTCACCAACTCTAAGCTTGGTAGCTGGTCAATGATGGATTCCGTGAGGGGTAGCCACGAGCCGAGGTTGAGCGCGCTGCGCAGGCCGAAAACGACACCACCGGATATGAAATCCTAACCCGCAAGCTCTCATTATGAATGAGGGAGCCTTGGGGGCAGGTCAGACCTCCTCCGCTTCTTGCAGCGTTATGTTTAGTCAGCTCTTTGAAAGGTTTATTAAAGGGTTTTAAACCACATTCAAAAATTCCTTCTTCAGCGCTTTTAACGCACGCGGCGCTGTCGTCGGCATAATTCGGTTATGTTCAAAATGCCCTTGGCTTTTTTGGGGGGGCGATTACCACCAGACAATACGTTGTTTTAAAAAGTTTCACTAAACCGAAAAAGAGGTGAAATGTTGATCGGGTCACGATGATTACATTAAAAGTGAAGGGCTCGATGTTGGTCATTCGGATAATTCGGAGTGCTGGACCATAGCAATGAATCGCGGGAGGCTGCGCAGGGTTTTGAAATCCCCGTCATTCATGATTGACCTCAGCAAGTGGTCAGCATCTCTGGCAGTTTGCTCAAGGTAGTCCAGTGCCTTTTCTGGCTGGTTCATAAGGGCGTAGAGGCAAGCGAGGTTGTAAAAATTAATTTTATCGTCGGGATCATTGTTGATCGCGCGGATACCCAAGAGCTCTGCATTTCTAAAATCCCCCAAATGCGCATAAGCAAATGCGCACGACATACAGGCTCTTGTGTTGTCAGGTTCCAACTCCAATTTGCGAAGCCCTATTTTCAGGGTCTTCTCTGCAGTTTTCTTTAGTTCGCCGAAGCGACCCAGGTCGCGGTAAATTCCTAGCAGCAATCCCGGTGTTTGAGGGTCTCGGGGGGACACCTTCCAGGCTTGCTCAAAATGTTCGGCGGCCTTTGCTGAATAACCATGCGTAAGGTATAGATGTCCCCAGAAATATTGCGCTTCGTAGAGATTTGGATCAAGTTTTGTGGCCTGGAAAAACTCACGTTCAGCCTTGTTGAAACTTCCCGTCAGAGACAGATAAAATCCCATAGACGCATGGGCCTCGGCCAAATTACCATCAATTTGCAATGCCCTCTCAATCGCTTGTGGCACGCCTTCAAGGTAGTCATCATCACCTTCCCAAAAGTATAATTGGGTGCCGCAATCAGCCAGGCCACAATACGCGCGGGCAAAATTGGGATCACAGGTGATAGCCCGTTCGAAGAGGTGTTTGGCTTCAATGAATTTCGCTGTTCTTATGTAATGAGAACATTGGCGACCTTTGAGATAGTAGTCGTAAGCCTGAAAGTCAGAGGTCGGCGCTTTGGCGACAAGTTCGGCTTCGACTGGCAACAGGACCAGTTGCAAGGCCTTAACAATATTGGTTGTTATTTCATCCTGAACAGCAAACACATCGTCCAGCTCACGGTCATAGCGCTCAGCCCAGATATGACCACCAGTCTTAGCGTCGATTAGCTGAGCTGTAAGACGGGCCCTATTACCAACTTTTCGGACACTTCCCTCCACGACATAATTAACTCCCAGGTCATGGCCGACATGCTGAATATTTACGTTGCTGCCCTTGTAGGAAAAGCTGGAATTCCGGGCGACCACAAAAAGGGCCGATATTTTGGATAGATCCGTAATAATGTCCTCGGAAATTCCGTCGGAAAAATACTCCTGCTCTGGATCACCTGACATATTATCAAATGGCAAAACAGCAATGGATTTTCGATCAGTTGTAGCTGTCTGGTCCTTGTGCGCAGCTGTAGCCACTTCTGAATTTTTGGCTGGATACAGGCGAAATACTTGGATGGCTCTGGAGATGTTTTTTAAGGATTGTGGACCGATGTCTTCAGAGCACAAAGCAACCTTCCCATTGATAGTGTCAAAAACGCTTCCCGAAACGCAAATTCCACCTGCATCAGCCAAGCTCTCCAAACGGGCAGCAACGTTTACACCATCTCCGTAAATGTCTGCCCCTTCAGAGATGACGTCACCAAGGTTGATGCCAATTCTCAATTCGATTTTGCTGGCTAAGGAAGAATTAGACTGAAAACCCGGCATTAGTTTCTGGATTTCGAGTGCACATTCGACAGCTTCAATGCTGCTAGTAAATTCGACTAGCATTCCGTCCCCCATCAGTTTGACAATCCGGCCACCATGTTTCTCTATTTTGGGCTGGACCAAGTTTTTCCGAAGGGCTTTCAAACTATTCAGCGTACCGACCTCGTCCTGTTCCATAAGACGGGCAAAACCGACCACATCGGCGACAAGTATCGCTGCAAGTCGACGAACCATTGGTATCCTCCCTAAAGGAAAGACTAGCGGTAAATTATGCGTTTTCTACGAAGATTTCTGTCTTGCTCAAAATGCAGAAAAGTTGGGCGTTACGGAATGGAAATTGAAAATGTGTGTCGATCTTCCCCGACAAACACAACTCGACCATACGCCAATCGATTTCGGATCAAACCAGCTTGACGACCATTTTGTACGCAGCTCTGGTTTTAGGCGACTGTTCACGGGCTTTAGCTGACGACTGGTCACTAGATCTCGAATTAATGAGTGACTGCCCTGGGCCGTTCGTGACGACCACGACACCCGATCGAACTGATCTTGCAAAGGTCGTAATCTGCGGCTTGCCGCAGTTGGACCTCGACGCAGCAAGTTCCCGCTTTTAGCCCATACCAGACCTTCAGCCCCCCGCACCAATCCGCGAAAAGCTGACCTTTACCGCGCGGGTTGCGAACTGCTATGAGGCGGGACCAACGGGTTTTTGTGCACGCAATGGACGGGCTGTACGCCTCTGTCTTCCGTAATGAGAATAACGCTTGCCATAGCGGGTTAATCCAGAATCTGATCGATTATTCGGCGGGGTATTGTCAGATCCCTGAACGCTTGGTGGATCTTTTCGTCGACTTCACTCAACGGCCTGCTCATGACGTCGAAGCTGAGAAAACCATGATCCAGGCGTATGGCCATGAAGAACGTATTTCCCTGGAAGGCCGTCGACATATGGGATTCCGATCCTTGAAATTCTTCTGACATTTTCAGGATTTTCTGTCCGAACGACGTATCGAGCGCCTCAATGGCGCGGTCGCGATCATCGGTGTATACCTCGAATACGCGCTCCAGCTCATTGGGCAGGTCCAATTTGTGGGGCGGCCGCACATCTCGGGTTGCCCATGAATACACTTGGTTGGCGATTTTTCCGAAGTCCGGCAGGAAGACGATGGTCGGCATCGGGTTCCAGCATTCGATCTCAACCAAGATACCGCTAAACAGAGTTCTGGTTCTCTGCTTGTTTTCATGATCGCGATACCGCTCAACAAAGCTTGCCTTGACGAGCTGATAGTTTACGCCGCGCCAACTGCCGGAGATCCGGGGGCCCAGGGTACGGCTGTCGGCCTTGGGCACGAGGCAGAGCCTTTCCAGGTTTGCAAGCTGGACTTCCTCCGCCGAGCTCTCTTCGGAAAAGGAAATATCCTCCATGAAGTCGCTGAGGATGGGCCGGATGAAGGCAGTCAGTTCACCTTGCAGTTTGTCGCCCCGGCTGATGTAAAAAAAGAGACATGCAAATCCGCCGAAGGCGACAGGCATGATCGGTAGAACCGGATCGAGTTGATAGGCGCGCCAGGCCAGAAAGAGCGAAACCATTGCAATGGCCGCCATAATCTTGTGGCTTCGCCTGATCGCGCGTATTCGCCTTTCTTCCAGTTCCCGCAGATAGGGTACAATTTCCTTGTCATACACCTGGGCAAAATTTGCTTCGTAACTTTCTTGCTCGGTAAAGGTGAAATCGCCCATAGTTCAACTTTCTGCGGTTACGGAGTGGATATGTTAAACTTGGCTGCGTCGCTGTCGACCCTTTCTTGTGATGAAACGTTAGCCTGATGCTGAAAATCCTTCTCGATAACCTCGCCACTTGCCTGTTGGCAGCACCAGTTGCAGCGAGGACCAATCTTGTCGCGCATGGATGCGCCTACGAGACCAGTTCTTCCGATCGTGGCGTTCAGCCGGCCGATATTCCAGTCACCATGACATCATCCGCATTTACACCAGTCACGAAATGAAGTTGCGACCAGGCAGATGCGGCGATCAGGTTTGCCAGCACGATGACGGCCATAGCGGGCCCGCTGACCCTGCTTTTGCGCAACGAAACCCAGTGTTTTTGAGCGCTTCAAGGTGCAGGTCTTAACTTTTCGGTCTCAGTTTCTTAGCCAGAGCACGATGGGTCTCCTCGCTACCTATACCAATTTTCGTTGATAATGTATCAGGTTCGTCGGCGACCCGTTCTTTGGTTTGTCAATTTGCGCTGCGGACTGAATGAATATTCGGCCTTCCCGGAACATTGCGGTTTGGCATTCTACTGCTTCGCAGCGAACGGCAGGAACGAGCTCATATTGCCAATGCACCACAATGATGGAACGGTTGAAAACCGCAAAAATCGGGCGCTTTTAATCCAGCAATAAGTGTTCTGACCCAAATGACGTTCCACTAAAATCAGCGCCAGTTGCAGTGGTTGCTTTGCTGCAAAATTGCGAAGAAAAGGGACTAATCTCGATGGTCATTCATGACCAAGCGCCTTCAATCTGTGCCCGACCTGCACGATTGCCTCTAGCGCAGGCACGAGTTCCGAGCCCAGTTCTGTTAGAGCGTATTCTACCGATGGCGGTGAGGTCGGTTGAACGTCCCGGCGCAGCACACCGCGTTGCTCCAACTCGCTCAACCGAGTTGATAGAACCTTGGCAGAGATTGGCGGTATGTCACCGCGTAATTCATTAAATCTGCGCGGGCCAGCTCGTAGCGACCAGATCACGTTGGCCGCCCATGCGCCGGAGATCACCGCCATGCAATGCGTCAACATGCAGGGCGGCGGTGGGTTGGGGCTTTTGTTCTTGCGGACTTTGAGGGCCATGCTGGGTTACTAGCTTTCCTTCAGGTAACTCGATAATGAAGTAACCATTGGAAACCAAGTTGTCAACGGTTAGCCGATACTCCATCTCTTCTTCATCGAACCAACCAATCGAATGGAGGCAAGTTTCATGAAGCTATATTATAAACCCGGTGCATGCTCGATGGCATCCCACATCATCCTGAACGAACTCGGCATACAGTTTGAACTCGATAAGACAGATACCGATGCGGGTAAGACCGAAGCGGGAGAGGATTTCCGCAAGATCAGCCCGAACGGCTATGTCCCGGCGTTGGTCAACGATGACGGAGAAGTCATCACAGAAAACCCTGCTGTGCTCCAGTATCTTGCTGATCAGATGCCCGACGCCGGACTTGCTCCGTCGAACGGTACGTTGGCGCGCACAAGGCTTCAGGAAGCCCTCAACTTTGTATCGTCCGAGTTGCATAAATCCTTTGGCCCGTTTTTTTCAGGCACGCCACTTAATGCTGAGGCAAAGCAACATGCAGAGAAGGGTATTGGACGCCGCGTAGCCCATATCGAACGAAGCCTCGCAGATGGTCGAAGTTACCTGCTCGGCGAGGTTTTCACCGTTGCGGATGCCTACGCGTTCGTGGTGCTGAACTGGACAAATTTCATCGGGGTGAGTCTCGACGCATATCCAAAGACCCAAAATTATGTGGCCCGTGTGGCTGCCCGTCCTGCCGTCGTCAAAGCGATGGTCACCGAGGGGCTGATCGAGCAAGAGCAGGTGGCATGAGCGAGTTTGCTGCCGTAACCGGCGTGCTAGAGACCTATTTCGATGGTCTCTATCACGCCGACACTGACAGGCTGTCCATCGCGTTTCACACAAAGGCAATCTACGCAACGGCAGACGAGGTGCCGTTGCTCTATCGCACGATGGATGAATATTTCCGGGTGGTAGAGACGCGGGAATCTCCAGCGTCACGTGCTGAACCTCGCCGAGACAGGATCGATGCTATAGAGTTTGCGGGCGACAACACCGCTTTTGCCCGCGTCCGCTGCTCTATCGGCACGCGCGACTTCATCGATTTTCTGACTTTAGTTCGGACTAACGGCACGTGGCGGATCATAGCCAAGGTTTTTCACGTCACTGAACACGTTTCTTGAAAGGAGACATCATGCCATATGTAAACATAAAGGTGACACGAGAGGGCGTTTCCTCTGCTCAGAAGGCCGAACTCATCAGCGGTGTTACCGATGTGCTGGTTCGGGTTCTCGACAAGTCTCCGGCAACGACTTTTGTCGTAATCGAAGAAGTTGCGCTTGAAAATTGGGGGATCGGTGGCCTGCCGGTGGAACAGTACCGACGCGAAGTGGCGAGTTGAGCAGAGTGTCTATTCACACACCTGTCTGTGATTTGTTTGGCATCGAACATCCCGTCCTGCTGGCACCGATGGCGGGTGTCAGCGGCGGGGCGCTTGCTGCTGCGGTGAGCAGGGCGGGCGGCTTGGGCCTGATTGGCGGCGGGTATGGCGACGCCGACTGGCTGGAACGCGAGTTCGACGCTGCGGGCGATGCGCGGATCGGGGTAGGATTTATCACTTGGTCGCTGGCCCGTCAGCCCCATCTGCTCGATCTTGTCCTCGACCGTACTCCTGCCGTGCTGATGCTCTCGTTTGGCAATTTTAAGCCGTTCCTTCCTAGAATTAGGGATGGGCAGACGAAGTTTGTCGTTCAGGTGCAGACCCTGGATCAAGCGCGTGAAGCTGTGGACGCTGGCGTCGATGCCATCGTGGCCCAGGGCACGGAGGCAGGCGGACACGGGGGCACCAGAGCGACGTTGCCTTTCGTTCCCGCGGTTGTCGATATTGCGAAGGAAATACCAGTCATCGCCGCAGGTGGCATCGCTGATGGACGTGGATTGGCTGCGGCTCTGGCGCTTGGTGCATCGGGCGTGCTGTGTGGAAGCGGCTTCTTTGCAAGTGATGAATCCCTCGCCAATGACAATGCCAAACAAGCTGCCATTTGCGGTTCCGGTGACGATACAGAACGCAGTTCCATATTCGACATGGCACGTGGTCTCGACTGGCCACCGGGCTGGAACCTGCGCACGATGCGCAATGCTTTCACGCGGCGGTGGAGTGCGGACTTGGACGGCCTCATCCAAAATCTTGCGGAAGAACAGGCTCGTTTCAAGGCCGCTTCGGCTGCGGGTGACACTGATGTTGCCGCCGTGATCGTCGGCGAAGCAGCCGATCTCATCCAGCTTCGCGAACCCGCGCAAGTCAGCCTTCATCGAATGATTTCACAGGCTGAGGATCGTTTGCGGTGCATCGTTCGGCTTGTTGAACCAACAGTAAAGGATTGAGGTGATGCAGAAAATAAAAGGAAGCTGCCTGTGCAGCGCAGTCTCCTTCGAGGTCGTCAAAACGTTCGACAAGCTGTTCTTTTGTAGCTGTGATCAGTGCAGACAGATCACCGGATCGGCGTTTGCATCAAACCTTTTCGTGACAGCGGACGGATTCAGCTGGCTCAGCGGAGCTGAGGACATCGTGCGCTATCAGGTGCCGGGGCGGGACATATCCAAAACATTCTGTCGTATATGCGGTTCGGGCGTCCCTTGGTCCAGCGGCGATGGATCAAAAGTAGTCGTTCCGGCGGGCTCGCTGCACGAAGAGCCGGTTGTCGGCGAACGGACCAGAATATTTGCGGCTGAACAGCCTTCTTGGTCGTTAAGACTTGAGCAGATCAACACACATCCGGGGTTTCCTGAGTAGGCCAGCCCCGAGTTGCACCCGGTGATGGCCAAGAATTGGTTGCATCGAGAGACGCTGTGACCGTTCATTGGTGTACTAGCCACAGAGGGGCAATGTTGCGGTAAATTGCCCATGATGCAGGTCGCAGCGAGTGGCCTGTGTCCGCCCATACTGACGAATATCTGCGGCAGCAGCGTTGGTTGCTGACGGTGCCATTTCTGAGTTTTCTAGGTGTCGCTCCAACGGCAGCTATGTGATGAACATGTTAGAAAATTGCGCCGCACTCGGCTCATACGCGGGATCACTATGCGTCGGTTTCCCCCAAAACGCTTCCCACTTCCATCACGTTAGGCAAATACAAAATCTACATCTTAGGCCCATCCACTTCGATGGTGGACGGGTTCCTGTGCTGCTCGCTCCCGTGCAGGTTTTGGTTTGCGCATCATCGCCTCCAGTTTGGCTATTTCTTTGAAGGGGCTAAAAATGCTGGCTTTAGCTTGACACTTCTTCGGAAATGCTCAATATTTCTGTTATGACAGAAATAACAGGCATATCGGACGCATCTGCAAAGTCGCAATTCATCCTCTATTGGGGCGACATGGGCGGGCAATGGGGCGTCAATCGCTCAGTTGCGCAGATACATGCGCTGCTGTTTCTGAGTGTCTCTCCGCTCAATGCGGAACAAATCTCGGGTGAACTGGGAATTGCCCGGTCAAATGTTTCCAACTCTTTGAAGGAACTGGTTGGCTGGAAATTGATCCGTCGTGTCCCCGTACCTGGAGATCGCAGAGAACATTTTAGTGCGGAAACGGATGTTTGGGAAATGGCGATGCGCATCGCGCAGGGGCGCAAGGAACGTGAAATCGACCCGGCAATTTCTGCTATCTCTGATTGCCTTGATAAGGCGTCCATTGAGCCGGAAATTCACCCTGAGGTGCTTAAACGCATGCAGGAAATGCAAGCTTTCCTGACGACCGTTGACACCTGGTATGGGCAGATGTTGAACGTGCCAAAATCAAAGCTGAATTTACTTATGAAAATGGGCAACAAGGTGATTTCCCTCCTCACATTGAACGGTAAGAAGTCGGAATAGGTCACTTACAATTTTTTCGACTAATGAGTTCTGTAATTACAGAAATTACCAACAGTTCTGTTGAGGTGATTATCATGCCGAACGACCCTACACTTCATTTAGATTTTGAAACCGTTGATACCCGTTTTAGCGAACTTCTTGGTGCGTCCATGTGGAAAGAGTTGCCGATTGCTGTTCGTCGACGATTTGGCAAACGCGTCAAGGGTGGGGGCAGTGTGACTTATCAAGGCAGCGTTGCAGTTATGAAAATGAATTGGGCAGGTAAGCTCTTGGCGCATGCTGCGCGGCTGGTCGGCGCACCGTTGCCTTTTGACATGTCCAGTGTTGGCCAGCCCGCCGTTGTGATCGTGACCGAAGATATCGCTGGCAATGGGCAGTTCTGGATCCGTCAGTATGGTCGTGCATCTGGCTTTCCTCATGTGGTTCACAGCTCAAAACGATTTGCGGGTTCAACAGGGCTTGAAGAATACATCGGTTACGGTATCGGGATGGCCTTGAACGTGGAGGTCCAAGACATGGATCTGTTCTTTAAAAGCGATCATTATTTCCTGACCTTGTTGGGCCATCGCTTTCGTCTGCCTCGCTGCCTAAGCCCTGGCGCATTGGTCATTGGACATCACGACATGGGGCAGGGTCAGTTCCGGTTTTCGCTTCGACTTAAAAATCAATTGTTTGGCGACTTACTGGAACAAGACGCAATTTTTCAGGATGCAAAGGACTAATCCGATGGACAACCCAGTCTTATGGAGCCTTATTTCTGTCCAAGTGTTTATGGGGGCATTTGATACGCTTATTCACCATGAAGGCACTGAGCGTTTGGCGTGGCGCGCATCGCAAAAGCAAGAGTTACGCCTGCATGGCGTCCGCAATTTCTTCTATGCAGTGATCTTTCTAAGCTTCGCATGGCTGGAGCCGCACGGCATTTATACAATGATACTTACCGGCATTCTCGCGCTTGAAGTTCTGATAACACTTTGGGATTTTGTCGAAGAGGATATGACCCGCAAGCTTCCCGCCACTGAGCGTGTCAACCATACTCTCTTAGCGTTGAACTATGGGGCTATCCTTGCACTGGCCGCACCATATTTCTGGCAATGGTCTGCCCTGCCAAATGCGCTGATCCCAGTCAACTATGGTTGGTGGAGTGTCTTTGCAACGGTGTCTGCAATAGCTGTAGGAGTGTTCAGCCTCCGTGATTTGTTGGCCGCAAATCGTAGTCTGAGATTGGATCGCGGCGATCCGGCAAAACTGGTCGCCGCATTGCCACCACGACAGCGGGTTTTGATCACAGGCGGAACTGGTTTCATAGGGGCACGTTTGGTACAGGCGCTTGTTGCAGCTGGCCACTATGTTACGGTTCTAACCCGCGATCCCAAGAAAGCGAGCGATCTGGCTCATCCGGTGCGTGTGATTTCTAGCCTTGAGATGATCCAGAACGAAGATGTTTTTGACGCAATCGTCAATCTTGCAGGAGAAGGGATCGCAACTGGACTTTGGACAGCAGCAAAACGCGCGCGTATTGTCCAGTCTCGCGTGGATGTAACAACTCGGCTCGGCGCTGTTATTGCGCGCTTAGACCATAAACCTGCTGTGGTGATTAGCGGTTCAGCCATCGGCTGGTACGGCCTGCGCGAGGATGATGAAGGATTGGCGGAAGACGCCACCGCACAGCCCGCATTCGTGCATGACGTCTGTGCTGCTTGGGAGGGGGCCGCAGCCCCGATTGCGGCGCAAGGAGTAAGGTTGGTCTTGCTGCGCACAGGTCTTGTGCTGGGAGTCGATGGCGGCATCTTGGCGAAACTGCTGACCCCGTTTGAATTTGGTGTCGGCGGCGCAATGGGCAGTGGGTCGCAGTGGATGTCATGGATCGAACAGGATGATCTTATCCGGGTGATTGCCTTTGCTCTTGCCAAGCCTGACGTTGAAGGACCCCTTAACGCGGTCGCTCCACATGCGATACAGAACACGGGCTTTACCGAGGCGCTTGCGTCTGCCCTTCATCGGCCAGCAGTGCTCAATATATCGGCATGGCTTTTGATCAATGGGTTGGGCGATATGGGAAAAGAAACAATGGTTGGTGGTCAACGCGTTCTTCCAAAGGCCCTATTGGGACACGGATTTCAATTCAACCACATCGAACTTGGCGCAATGTTGAAAGAAATTACCGGTTCGAAGGACACCGGTCCAAATATGTAAGAAGAAAAGGGAACTTGTCTTTGCTCGATCGAAAGTCAGAGGAAGGTTCGACAAATATAATCAAATATTACAAATGCCAAATTCGTTTTCAATCATGTTTGGGATGATTGTGCCGTGAATTTAAAGTGTTGCGCCCCCCCTTTGAACTCACAGCAAAAAGCGCCCTATGCAAAGTCGGGCTGTCGCCCAGTAGCTGTCATTCAGCTTGGCTTCAAGTTGCATGCCATTTGGAAGATATCAGTTGGGTTGTATTGCAATGTAGACAATTAACCAGAGGGGTGATACTTATCCGGTTGTATTTGATGAATAAATTAGGAATTATTGATGGCAACCTACGTTCCGCATGCAAGTTATCGGCTCTATGATTTTGCTGGGAGACTTTTTGCGGCAGAAGAGGTGGAAATCACCCAGACGTCTAATGGGGTGGATATACAGTTCCTTGGGTTTGACCGCAGGACTGGCGAGGTCAAAGTCAAGGGTGGAATGCGCTTGTCAGGTGACAATCTTGTAGTAGACAATGGAGAAATCGTTTCAGGGTCAATTGGGACAGTTCAGTTCTTTGCTTTTGAGTTCGAGTATTATGCAGGCAGGCTGGAAAGCCTTAACTGGGATGGTACGTATCTGCAGAATTTTCTCTCCGAGACCACCGATGGAAATTTCTCCCCATTTTATGACGCCTTGACCGGCGCTGTTGACCTGGTGCGCGGAATTTCAAGCGACGACAATTATGATCATTCAGAGTACTATGACGCTACTGATATTCATTTGGGAGCTGGCAATGATAGCTACACCCATCCACGGCTCACTGAGATGTCACCTTTGATAATCGACGGCGGCGAAGGGCATGATAATTTTCAGGCAGGCATTTTTGGGTCCTATGAACCGCTGCTAATTGATGTCGCAAAGAATCTCTTTGTCGATGAGTATGGCGTGGAGCATGTGGTCAGGAATTTTGAGTTTTTCCAAGGCGGACGTGGAAACGACACGTTGATCGGGGCAATGGATAGACCCAACCAATTTTATGGATATCAAGGGAGTGACCACATTTCAGGTGGCAATCATGATGATTACTTAGCGGGAGGTTCGGGGTTAGATACAATCCTTGCCTATGGCGGTGACGATTACATCCTTGGCTCATCGCACGACTATGTAGATGGTGGCGATGGCATCGATACCTTTGGTTACAGGTTGATTGCTGGCTACGTCTATATCGATCTGGAAAATCAAGAAGATAACCGTGGCGACGCTATCTATACAGTACTCGTGAATATCGAGAATTTGAATGGTTCGAACTATTATGACGTCATGTTGGGGGATGCCAACGACAATGTAATCGAAACATTCGGATACCGGGATATCCTGCACGGTCGGGATGGAAATGACACCTTGGACGCTGGCGAGGGGAACGATGACCTCTCGGGAGGTACGGGCGCCAATCTTTTAATCGGCGGTGCAGGAGCCGATAACTTCATTTTTGAGACACAGAATGCCACAGATACAATCGCGGATTTCGAAGTGGGCATTGATTCACTCGATTTTAGCGCTTTGACGTCGCAGGCCGATTTCATAAATTTTGAATTGAATGGGATGAGCTATAGCCGCATTTCCTGTTTTGGCGATTTTAAGCTAGGCAATGTTTCGCTTAGATTCGTCCAGTCTCAGGAAGATGTCGAAATCTATCTGGATCCAAGTTTGGGAGGCGAAAGCGCTTCCCCGCTGATCACTTTGATTGATATTGGTATTCATGATCTCATTGTTGATGATTTCATTTTCTGAAATCGTGCTCAGTCCCGTCAGATTTTTGTAGGTCGTACCCGGCTTTGTTGCAAAAATCGGCGGATGGTTGTGTTTCACCGCACCCTAGACGAATTTCGCCTTCAGCCACTGTTCGGGAATACCAATATATATGGAAAGATCCGCTTTCCACTCAACGCCGAAGACGTTGATATTTCACGGAAGCACCAATTTCAGCATTGAAGAGACTTACTCGATTCCGGAAATTTCATCGTTTCCGAGTGCTGATAGAGCGTGATGCAAATTGCATGAGGTGTTTGAATTTTGGACAATCCATATGGGTCTCTGCCGGGCAATCGGCCACATGCCTTAGCGCGTCGCGTAGCCGGGTAAGGCCACGTATCTGATCGTCAAGCGCATCTGCGCGCAGATGTAGATCGGCACGTGGCAATTGCGGTGATCCGTCTTTGGCAAACATACCCTTAATGTCATCAAGCGAAAATCCGGCCATTTTTCCCAATGAGATCAGGGCAAGTTGGGTCACTGCCGGTGTATCGAACTGCCGCCGTAACCCGTGCCTGCCGACCGACTGGATCAGACCAATTTCTTCGTAGTAACGAAGTGTGGAGGGAGGGAGACCGCTCTTTTCTGACAGAACTCCGATATCGAGAAGTTTCATGCTTGACCTCAAGTTGGCTTGAAGTGGCAGTATATTCACTTACTGCAATCAATGACAAGAGACGCCACCATGACCAACACTGCACAAACTCGGAGCCCCCTCCCAGTTTTAGTCGCGCTTGCCGCCGCCACCTTGACCGCATCTTTGGGTATTAGCGTGGCGTCTGTACTGCTCCCGATTTTGACGCACAGCTTCTCTGCCACGGTGTCAGAGGTGCAATGGGTGGTGCTGGCCTATCTCATGTCAGTTACTGTCGCCATCGTCTCAGCCGGTCGTCTGGGTGACCTTTATGGTCATCGTAGCGTACTGATTTCAGGCCTCATCGTCTTTATCGGTGCGTCCGTTTTATGTGCGACTGCTCCGGATCTTAGCCTGTTAATTGCTGGGCGCACGATGCAAGGGTTTGGAGGTGCGATCCTGATCGCGCTTCCCATGTCGATGGTGCGCGACCTTGTTCCAACGGAGCGCCTGGGCACAGCGATGGGGTTGCTTGGAACGACCTCTGCAGTTGGCACAGCCCTTGGCCCTTCGTTTGGCGGTGCCCTGCTTGTTTGGGGTGATTGGCGGATGGCTTTTTGGCTCCTTTCAGCTTTCGGGGCTGTCACACTCTTTCTGACCACAGCCTTCACTGCACGAAGTTCCACACGGATGGTCGCTTCGCTCGCGGATCTGGATTTAAGGGGGACCTTTGTGCTGGTGATTGCTCTTATTGCCTATGCGCTGGCGACTAGTGGCGGGGCAGCCGGTGTTGCGGTCCCCACCTCTGTGTTGTTTACCGCCGCTTTGATGGCGTTTTCCTTGTTCGTGGTTGTCGAAACCCGCGTTGCTTCGCCATTGGTACCGATGACACTGCTCTGTGAACGCAGAAACGGCATTGGATTTGTCATGAATGTGTTGGTTGGTACGATAATGATGTCCACCCTCGTAATCGGCCCGTTCTTTCTGGCGTTTTCGTTGGGGCTAAACGCAGCACTCGTCGGTTTGGTTTTGGCCGTTGGCCCCGCTGTCGGGGCGCTTTCCGGCGTTCCTGCGGGGCGATTAACGGACCGGTTAGGAGCCAAACGGATCGTTTTCATTGGGCTTATTCAGATCATGCTGGGATTGCTGTGCTTGGCTTTATTGCCACTTTACCTTGGGGTTTGGGGGTATGTTATCGCGCTGGTCGTATTAACTCCGGCTTTTCAGCTCTTTCTTACGGCCAATAACACGATCATTCTGCGTGAAGCTGACAAGGATCAACGCGGACGTCTTTCGGGTTTGCTTGGCCTCTCGCGAAACCTTGGCCTAATGACCGGTGCCTCAGCAATGCCGACCTTGTTTGTGATGTTCCTGGGCCGAGGTGATGTCGTCGACGCCCCCGTGGAGGATGTGGCATATGCCTTTTCCATGTCTTTCTTAGTCGCAGTGGGGTTGGCTTTGGTCGCGATGAGTTTGGCGATTTACAGCGCTTTTGATCGTCCGCAGGCAGTGTCCGCGCTTCAAGAGTAAGTCGCCATTCACCACCCGTCCCAGCACCGTTCAACCGCTCCGCAGCCAACGGTAAGCCGGAAACCAACTCTACAGTTGTTGCTCATCGGAAGCTACAAACGAGAATTCTGAAGCCAAATGGATGGCGAAAGAGGAGGGATTAACGGAGGACTGTAAAACGCGTTGTGTTTTGGAGTTTGCAAAATAATGTAGCGGGGACGCTAATCGTGACACGAGGTTCTGAATTGCCGACACCCGACCTACCAAGCCTTGATCATCTGCATGTGGATATTGCCATTATTGGCGCTGGGATAAACGGTGCCAGTGCCGCACAACATCTTAGCGCAGCGGGATACCGGGTGTTGGTGGTGGATCAGGGGGATTTTGCCAACGGGGCAACCAGCCGTTCCAGTCGCCTGCTCCATTGCGGATTGCGGCACTTGGCAACCGGAACCGATTTCTGGCAGTCATTGCTGCGTCCTGACCGCCTGGCCAAGTCAATGAAAACGGTTCGTGATGATATGCTGGCGAGGGACGAAATTGTACATACAATTCCCAACCGTGTAAAACCGATTAAGTTCTGCATACCTATTTATGACGATGATCAATACTCGCCCTGGCAAATGGATGCGGCGTTTGCTGCGTTGCGACTGACGAGCCCAAGGGGGGTGCCGCTGGATTACCAAAGATACAGCCCAACAAGTCAAAACGACGTGCCAATCAGCCCCTGGCTGCGCGATCCAGACAAACTGCGCAGTGTGGCGGTCTTTCGCGAATATATATTTGATTGGCCAGAGCGCATTGCGTTGGACGCCGTTTTCGATGCACGCCGGATGGGCGCAATAGTCCGAAACTACACTCGGGTCGTGGATCTAAAGCAGCAGGGCCAGGATCCCCGATGGCATCTAACCCTGCAATCGGCCCACAAAATCACTCCAAGTGATTCAGACACCGCCTGTGTCACTGCCGATCTCGTCCTCAATCTTGCCGGAGCCTGGGTGGATGATCTCATCCACCAAACCGGTTCCAATGCAGCCCCAAAATGCACCGGGATAAAGGGCATTCACATAGCATTGCGCCTGCCAGAGGAATTCAACGACTGGGGGGTGTTCACCTATAACAGCCTTGGCGAGCCGCTCTACTGCTTACCCTTTCGCGGCGTTCACTACGTCGGTTTGACCCGCACGCCTTTCACCGGTGATATCGCCGGGGTTTCCGCTTCCGATCAGGAAATCGACTGGATGATTTCTGAGACCAACCGATGTTTGCCAAAATTGGCAATATCACGTGACGACATTTTGTATTCTTGGGCGGGCGTCAATCCATTGACCAGCGATCCAGAAGAGCCACTGGGAAGTCGCGAAATCAAAGTGCATGATCTTGCGCCTGACGGAATGCCCAATCTTTTGGCGCTAACGGGTGGGCCAATCATGACCCACAGGCGTGTTGCAAGACGGCTGGTCAAGGAAATCACTGGCCGCTTGTCACCTACCAACACACCGCAGCGCCCAGACTATCAAGGTGCTCAGATTTTGTCGGGCCAAAAAGGAGCAACAAGCATATCAGCCGACAAAGTAGAGCGCTGCGTTCATGACGAAATGCCCCGCAGCCTGACCGATCTTCTTATGCGGAGATTGGGTTTGGGGTGGGAGCCTGATCAGGGAGTTGCACAAGCGCGCTCGATTGCCGAAGTAGCAGCGCCACATATGGGATGGTCTGACGCGCGCGTTGATGCCGAACTTCATGCGTACCAAAATCACTTGGCCAAAGCGCGACGTCGACCAGATGCTATGTAACGCAATTGGCAGTACACGACAGCAGCCAGCCTATTTTGCCAGGCATAACCACTTAATATCATACGCTTCTTGCGTTGGTAGTCGAACAGACACCATACCTGATGGCTGTAGGTGAGTGTCTTGAAAGGGCTGGAACCAGCCATTGGACGGGATTGGTACAATGGCCAGCTTTGGGTCATTCCAGAGAATATTGAACATGGAATGCGCCCGATTGCCAAACTTACTACAGGCGAGGTTCATTTGAGCTGCCACCCCGATGGATTGGTAACCGGGAGTTTGTCATTGCTCAATTGGGCATGATGACTGACCAAGGAAACCGTAAAGGTCTCGCCGAAGCAATCGGATCGATTCACTCATTCAGAATGCAGCGAACGGCTCTTTGCAGGCCTTTGTAGGCATCGCGGCCAATGACTGTTTGGCGATTAAATTGAAGTTTTTGACATGTGGAAAAGTCCAGCTTTCAGTTGCGACCTATCAAAGGTCTAAGCCGGGTCCAGACGTTTCCCAGTGTCTTCGTCTAGCTGCCCTTTTGACATTTTGCTAAATGCGTCTCGCCAGCCTGAGGCTAGTTCCGGCAATCGGGAAAGATGCGCAGCGTCTTCAGCGGCGATACGTTTTGTGAGGCGTGCACGAGTGACTTTTGCGACGCTCCAATCAGGGCAGGGGCGTAATGTTAAAGTAATTTTGTCACCGACCTGAATAATTCCGGGCTCCAGCACGCGATAATACCACCCAGTTCGACCGGTTTTTTGGAATTGATAGGCCATCGTTTTCTGTCCGGTGTACTCATTCAGTTTCCAACAGGGTTGTCTGCCCTGACTGATTTGCAAAGTTGCCGATCCAGCTGTCAGGATGTCTCCAATGCAAAGCGTTTCCTCGTTCATACCAAAGGTCGAGAGGTTCTCACCAAAAGCTGCGGGCAGCGTTCCTGGCGGTAGCAATCCTTCGGATTGCCAACTTGCATAGTGATCAGCCGCATAGTGATGAACTGCCTTGTTTGGTCCACCATGCACATTCAAATCCGCTTGTGCATCGGTGTCCAAACCAACCTTGGTAACGGTTTGCGGCCCATCTACGGCGAGTTTGTGAATGGCAGACGAAGGCCTGCCGTGCCAGCGATCTACAATACGTCCAACAAATACGCCGTTGAGTGTGGCACTTAAAATTGGACAGCTCATACGGGTTCCTGTTCGTGACATATTTGAGAGATTTCAAAAGGTTCAAGGGCCAATGACAAAAGTTGGCAGTACCCGCCTGCACCTCGTCCTTGAAAATGGCGACAGCTGCGGCAAATGCCAAATGGCTTTTGGCCATTCAAGTTAATTGCATGAGACAATGCACCTCGAAGCCCGGACTCTATCTGACCCAATTGGGTCGCCGATAAACGATCCAAAGAGAGCTCTAAGACACTTTGCTCGGCAATGACTTCACGCCCGGTGGCTGTCAGGTCATAGGAAATTGAGCGCTTGTCCGTCAGCGACCGCTCTTCAGATACATACCCTTTACGGATCAGTGCCTTGAACGTTTGGGTCGCGGTGCCGCGGGTGGTGCCTAGGTAGGCGGCTGCATGCGAGGGAGAGCGGGAAAACCTATTGGCCTGTCTCAAGTATCCAAGCGCTGACCGTTGCGCCGGGTTCAGATCAACACTCCAGCTTTCACTCGCATCAATACGGGCCAAACGGGCGATCAAGCCCTTAATGTTCTCTTCCTGTGTCATGGGAAACATATAGCGAGTCGAAATTACCGTTGCAATAGTTTCGACTCGCTACTAAATGTCGATACACACCGATTCACAATAGGAACCGAACTGATGCAGAAACTTTCCATTACCCTTATCGCCGTTGGCTTTAGTGCGTTGACTGCCAACGCCGACAGCAATCATGCCGAGCACAAACAAGGTGCGGTTGTTTCGCCCGTGAACCAGTCCATCGTGGCCTCATTCGATATTCTGGCAGCGCACGCGCACCGAAATGCCAATCAAGTGACCTTTCAGATGACCACAAATGGCGTGGCAGGTGCAGACGTTCCTGCACCTTCAGGCACAGTAGGAGGGGCGCCGGTCTGGTCTTATGTCTGGCCAACGTCACTGGACCCATCAGCGGTCGGATTTGAGGGCGAGACCGGCATATTGGCGCTGGCGGCAACCAGCCACCCTGACTTTGATGACACGCCTTTGGTTGACGAGAACCGTGATGGTGATCCCGCCAATGACGGTTTGATCTGGCACAGTCATTGGGTGGTCCTGACCCCAACCGAGGCTTGCGGGGCAGGTGCCTTGGCCGTTCGTGATATCCCCGAGGGCGAAACACCACAGCTCCCCGCCACCTGGCCTGGTTTCCCAATCTTTTTGGATAGCCCTGGGTTCACACCCCTGTTCGATGGCTCGGAAATCACTGTGAACGTTGGGTTCGCCAGTAACGTCGATCTTGGAGGAGTGGCTTATGACGGTGTGACGGCCGCTCTCCGCGTCGATGCAAACATCCATGCGCCGCTTTTATGTGTCACGGATGTGTTTGATGTCGCTTCAGGTGATCTCTCTCTGCCTGGCAAGATTGAGTGAAACCCTTTTTGGCAGGGTCCACACCTTGGGCCTTGCTGATTTTTGATCGGAGGACTTACCATGCCAAAACCTTGGCTTACTAGCCTGGAGGTTTCTACTCCTCAGGAAGGCTATGAACTTGCCGTTCTGATGGCCCGTGTTGCGGTGAAAATGACCCAACCTAGTGACGAAATCCGCCGTAAATTGCGTACGATCTATGAGCAGGACGCTGATGCTTTGATCGCCACTTCCAGTGTTGTCGCAACCCATTTTGCGACAGTTGCTGCCGCAAACAACTATTGGAAGGAAAGCCAATGCAAGCCCCAGAATTCATAACCACTGAATGGTTCAATGCCGACGACACGACCAAACTGGCTGACTATCGCGGCAAAGTGGTCGTTGTAGAAGCGTTTCAGATGCTCTGTCCCGGCTGCATCCAGCATGGCATACCGCTGGCGCAAAAAATTCAGCGCATGTTTCCGGCAGATCAGGTGGCTGTACTTGGGTTGCATTGCGTATTTGAACACCATGCAGCCATGACACCCGTTTCGCTCAACGCATTTCTACAGGAGTTTCAAGTTACTTTTCCAATTGCAGTGGACGCTGCGGGAGAAGGGTACGTGCCGCAAACCATGGAAGCCTACCAATTGCGTGGCACCCCGAGTTTGCTAATTATCGACCAAAAAGGAGAGCTGCAGGCGCATCAATTAGGGCAAGTGTCAGAGCTTCAGATCGGGGCCGAGATCGCGACCCTAATTGCGAGTGATAGGAGCGCTTTGGGGGCAGATGCCAGCTTGGAAGCCGCAAGCGGATGTGAATCCGGACTGTGTACAGTATAGAAAACCGGGTTCTCTAGCATCGGACCGGCGACGATCGCGTTGACGGCTCGCCGGTCTACAATTTGATTGTGATGGTCCCCTTCATGTGCGGATGAAAAGCGCAGAAGTATCGTGTTCCCATGTCTTCAGTAACTACCGTTTCCTTGCTCATGCCTTTCGCGATTTCACCGGTATCCCAGCCGAATGAGGTTTCCGTTGCAGTGTGAGGGGCGAGGTCCAAATTTGACCACCGAATAATGTCCCCGACCTCGACGACGACAACATCGGGTTCAAATTTGAACTGTGTTATCCGAACTTCGTGTGTTTTTGGCCGACTTGCATTGGCCGACGTCAAGGAATTTGATGAGACAGCTGCTGATGCAGCTGCCCCCACCAACACACCACGTCTGGTGATTGTTTTTGTCATTCGGTCAGCTCTTTGACCATCATTTCTGCATGACCCTCGTGGATCTTGAAAATCTCGAGACCTTGCTGGAACAACGCCCGAACCTCGTCATTGTCGATATTCGGGATCATAGTGTGTTCAACCAGGTCATTGACTGTCTGGTGATAAGCCAATTCATTTGCTGCGTAGGCAATGTCGAACTCAACACCGCGCAAGTTCGAAAAGTTATTGATAACCTGCTCTGCACCATCATTGAGAGCTTGGCTGAAAAAGTTATCCTGAGCCGTCGCGCCTAGCTTGTCGAGCAGTCCAAGAGCTGCCTCATTTACAGCTGTATGGTCGCTGATCATCGTGTTGGCGAAGGCGTGAATTTCGGGATTTGACGACAGGGCAAGGGCCATATGAGCATAGCGAATGTCAATATTGTCTGCCGTGTAGGCAACATGAGCCATTTCAAGATCGTTCAAGTCCGCGACGTCTTGAGCGGACGCTTGGAACGCACAAAGTGCAGCTGAAATTGCGATGACGGATATAGTTTTTTTCATTCTGTAGCTCCAATGCGATTACTATGAAGTCACAATAACTTTGATCCACCACATCAAGACATGCTCGACCATTCGCAATTTCGTGCAGATCGTTCGAGACCCTGTACTATCTCCGGCACCTGCATATTATGTTTGAATGCTTGATCTCCTCAGTGATATCCTCACCAGCCTGTCCATGCGTGGATCGCTCTACTTCCGCACGTCCTTCACCAGCCCCTGGGGGGTGGCGGTGCCAAGTTTTGAAAACGTGGCGCGCTTTCACTTTGCACATCGGGGCAGCTGCTTGGTTTCCGTCGACGGCGTTCGAGAACATGTATCTTTGGAACAAGGTGATCTAATAATTATCCCGCACGGAGCATCTCACGAACTTTTCTGTAGCCCAGATGCTAAGGATACAATCCTTCAAATGGAGACCGTCCTGGAGCGATCGGGATACAATGGATCTGGTGTACTTGTTTATGGCGGTGAAGAACCCAACAGTGAAACCCAACTGATCTGTGGTCATTTTTCAATCGGCGAACACGCAAAACACATTCTTATTGAACGTTTGCCTCCATATATTCACCTAAAGAACTACGGGGAAGCAGCCGGGAAATGGATGGAAGCAACCTTGCGCGTGATTGGTGATGAAGCAGGGGGACAGCGGTTAGGCGGTGATTTGATTGCCCTGAAAATGTCCGAAGCCATATTCGCACAGGCCATTAGAAGCTTTATCGAAGAGAGTGAAGCCTCCAAGTGGGGCCTTGGGGCATTCTCCGACATCAATTTGCGCCGCGCCCTTGATGCGTTTCACAAAGCGCCAACAGAGCCATGGACAGTAGAAATGCTTGCTCAATGGGCAGGGATGTCGCGAACAAGTTTTGCAGTACTTTTTAAAAAGAAAATGATGATGACGCCTATGCAATACGTCACCAGCTGGCGAATGGAAATTGCAAAGAAATTGCTCTCCAGTCCTGCAATGTCACTGATGGATGCAGCCGAAGGTGCAGGTTACTCTACGGATTCTGCGTTCGCCCGAGTGTTCAAGAAAGAGACTGGCCAAACCCCTGCTGGCTTCAGAAATTCAATTCGGTCGGAGCGTCGTAGCGCATAATCGACCTGTTCAGTCACCGCAACACATTATCGATCAGGTCTCTGATTTCATTTGGGATATTGGTTCGGGCGGTAAAAGTCTGGCCTGGCTACTGAGCGCTGGAACTCAAATTCAATTTCTTACGGCACAGCTCGGAAACCGGCACGCCGCCCTCCGCTTGCTTCAAATGCCAATGATCTGCGCATCGCTACATCGTGCTGCCATCATTAAAAAATCTCCTCAGATATCTTGCCGAGAAAATTCCACTTTTGAACACCACTGATTTTTAGGGGGGATTACCTACAGGTATTTGAAACTAAAATTTCAGCCTTCTCCGGGGCCCAATTGAATGAAGCCCGCCCCAAGAACCGGAGGCGGGCTTCGCAATTTCTATCAGCTTGCAGCTTGGATTTGGGCAACCGCTTCTTCCGTGCTCCAAACCGCATTCGCTATGAAGCGGAAGTTGGTCAGTGCTGCCAAGTAGCCGTCCCCATCAGGGATGATGGCTGCAGCAGTGGCATCTTTGACAACAGCAACTTCAAAGCCTTGCTCTATTAGCTCGCGCATATGAGATTCTGTGCACAAGTTCGCTGACATGCCGGACAGGATAACCTGATCAACACCTTGCTTACGCAATTGCAGAGACAAGTCGTTTGTGTCGTTGCCATACACTTTGTGCGGAGAGGTCACGATAGTTTTGCCGTCGTTGATGTACTTTTTGTATTGCGGCATCCAGTCAGCGCCCGATCCTTCAAAGCCATCGAGGTTTAAAGGGCCCGGACGGTCGAACATACCGATTTTATGCATCAGCTTTTCCAGGGCGCCCTCAAACTTCCATCCGTGGTCGGTCGGATAGTAATAGTGCGGAGAAACCGCCACCGTGATGTCAGCCGCTTTGGCCGCTTTGAACAGAGTTTCGATGTTCTCAACCGTATTGTGCTCTGTCACGGATGCGCCAACAACGCCCCATGTTACGCCCTCAGGGCTGAGGAAATCGACCTGAGGGTCGGTGACGACCAAGGCGGCGCGGCTTAAATCCAACTTCATGTTCGACGGTGGCAAGACCGAATTTTCTGGATCGGCATAGGGATTTGCAACTTGCGCAGAGGCCGCTGTTGCGCCTGCCATAGTCGTTGCAGCTGCAGCTGTTGCCGCCAAACCTCCACGAAGAGCGGTGCGCCGAGAAATGTTACCATGGTTGTGATTTGGGTTATCGCAATTACACATTTGTGGATTCCTTTTTTGGATTTGGTGCATCCCGAACCTATGATGTCCCATGTGTCTTTTTGTCTACAATATGTGCCATTCCAACTCAAACAGTGTCTTTTCGTCTAATATCAGTCTACGGATCACCTATGGAATTTGAACATATCTTTGATGATCTCGAGATCACGACGGACCCCTTCGCAGTTTGTGAATTGCGCGGTGCCTGTGATCTTGGTCTGGGGCGAGATGCCTCTGCGACACTTCATTATATCTTGGCCGGCGAGGGAGAAATCAGGCTGCGGTCGCAGGCTCCTTTGAAGGTGTCTCGTGGCACCCTTGTATTGATCCCTGCGTTGCAAAGTCATGCGCTGCACAGCTTTGGTGTAAGCGGTGATCCTGTGCCAGATTGCAAACCAGCAGCGATCAACCTTGCACGTCTGATGGCCACAGCTGAATGTGGTGATAAAGGGCAGTTGATTGCACTTTGTGCCCACGTTGATGTTGGTTTGCGCGGTGTTGCCGACATTATTGACCTGATCCGCGAGCCTTTGGTTGAAAATGTATCGTCGCCAAGCAGTATGCGGTCTGCCTTACAAGCGTTGCTTTACGAGATATCCAACCCAGGTTTAGGCAGCCGCGCTATGATCCGTGCGTTGCTCACGCAGTGCATGATTGAAATGCTACGCAGGCGGCTCGCAGTGGCAGATAATGCATTGCACTGGATGGCGGCCTTGGCAGATCAGACAGTATGGAGTGCCCTGCGCACGATGCTTGATAAGCCTGGTGACAGGCATACGGTAGAAAGCTTGGCAGATAGTGTCAGCATGAGCCGCGCTGCTTTTGCTAAGCGCTTTGCAGATGCCTATGGGTCTGGTCCAATGGAATTGCTGAGGGACCTACGTATGCGGCGGGCAGGTGCATTGTTGCGCGACACTGATTTGCCGGTCAAACGGATTGCAGAGATGGTTGGCTTTACGTCTCGCAGCGCATTTAGTCGCACGTTTGAGGCAAAGACCGGCCAGCCCCCACGAGCATTCCGCATGTCCTTGCAAGAGAATTAGCATATCTGATCAATTGTGAGCTCCATGAACGCTTCTTGCTATGCCCATTATCGTTCGGGTCCCTACAATAGAAACCGCAAGATGACGAAACCAACCGAGAGTGTGTATCTGGAAAATGCCAACAAAGCCCGCATTCTGACCGATGCTGCATGCCACAGCGAAGATCCGCTTGCACCGCAAAGGGTTTCAGCGCCTTGGTTGTCTTCGGCTGGAACCGGCCATTAGACGCAACCAGCTCCAACGTCAGCTGTGTGCAGTAAGTGACTTTTGCAAAGTTGAATACTTATGCGTTACGAAAGTGCATGATCAGACCTTTGCGGACCCTAACACTAGACGTGACGATCTATTCAATCTCCTTGGACTCCGCTTTTATTGTCTTTTATGTCCCGCACCCTTCTCAATCGATTATCAGTTCTGGGTGTCCCATTCGACCAGTAGTTGTGACATCCGAGTAAGCCCAACATCCAGTTTCGCAGAGGTTCCGCCGCCAACTCCTAGTCGGATGTGGTTCGAAAGCCCGTATGCACTGCCAGGCAGTAAAAATGTCTTGAATGGGTCAGCCAGCAAGCGTTTTGCAAAAATGTCGCCATCTATACTCTCTGCCAGTCGTGCCAAACCTATCAATCCGGCCTCGGGTCGATGCCAGGACAGTTTTGGCTCGGCGGCAATATATGTATCCAGAAACTCAAGGGTAGCGATGCTGTCGCGTCGCGCCTTGGCTAAGGCCTGGCTTAGCCGATCTGGGCGCAGAGCAACTTCAGCAATCGCTTCCCCCATGACGTTCATGATTTCACTGCTATTTTCCCGCAGGATGATTGCATCCATCACCATGTTCTTGTTCCGGCAGATCAGCCAACCCGTGCGCAGCCCCTGCAACCCCAAGGCCTTGGACACGCTGCCTGTGGTAATGCCGCGCTCATAGATGCCCGCAATCGATGGCGCTCTGTCGGCAGCCCATTCCAGGCCAGCGTAAACCTCGTCGACGATCAACCAAGCTCCAACCTTGTCAGCAATCTGCGCAATCCGATGTAGCTCTTCTTCGCTCAACAGTTTGCCGGTTGGGTTGTTTGGGTTGGTCAGAAAAATCAGCTTGGTTTTCGGGGTGACCAGGTTTTCCAGCTGATCCAGCGGTAAAGCCCAGCCTTCGGCCTCATTTCTTTCAACCAATTTGACCGTGGCCCCTCTGGATTTGGCCAAAACTTCTATCTGCGGCCATCCAGGTATTTCCGTGACAACCTCATCCCCGGCTTCGACAAGCTGCATGAATGCCAGGTAATTGGCTTCGGCAGCTCCAGCTGTGATCAACACATCATCGGCTGTACAATTCTTGGCCAAACCAGCCTGGTCAATGACACGCTGGCGCAGAGACGGTAGTCCGCGGAAGGATTTTAGATTCCAATCAAGCGACATTTCCGGGTCCAGATCATCCAGGAAATCACCCAGCTTGGGTGACTCGGCCAGCGAGAAACCAATAAAGGCCTCGGGATCTGTTTTGGTTGTATCAAGCAGATACTGGAACAGGGTATGAATCTTGACTTTCATTTGGGACCCGCGATGGTTGGAACAGCTATGAGGGGGATGTTATGCAAGCCAAAGGTTATTTGAAAGGGCGGCCGATCTCGTTGCATGTTCTGGATTACGGCCTGTTCAAAGTACATGCCAACGGCAGAGTTATCGGCATTTGCGGGTTTCTGATTCAGACAGACGCGGGTGAATCCATTCTGGTCGATACTGGGTTTCCGCAAAAATATGCCGAGGACAAAGCAGCAGCCACGGCAGAGGACAAGCTGTATGAGTTTGGCGAAGTTCTGGTGTGTGAGATGGCCAATATGCCTGCGGCCCAGCTTGCCTTGGCAGGTATCAAACCGGATCAAATCAATCTGCATATTCTGACCCATACCCATATTGACCACGTTGGCGGCCTTGGAGATTTTCCGCAGGCCCCGATTTTGGTTTCAGGCGCAGAGCGACGTTTGCCCAAACCGTTATATTGGGGCGATGTCCAGCCGCTTGAATGGCCAGATCAAGAGTATCTGGTGATCGAAGACGATGTTGAGGTCGGTCCTGGGTTTCGTGTGCTCACCTCACCGGGCCATGCGCCGGGCCAGTTGGCGCTGCTGCTGGAGCTGCCGGAAACAGGGCAGGTTTTGCTGACCAGCGACGCGATCTCGCGTCCCGCCGAAATCAACGAGAAGTTTGCAGGGTCCTGGGACGAGGCAAAAGCCATTGCCAGCGCAGATCGCCTGATGAACCTGGCTAAAGAAACAGGCGCGTTTGTGATCTATGGGCATTCGCCCGAGCAATGGCCAAATTTAAAAAAATCACCTGCGGCCTATACCTAGCGTACATCCCGTCCTTGGTTGAGAATGATGATATTGCCGCTGGAGATATCCCCGGCAGGTGAAATCAGGAAGGAGACCCAGCTGGCAATTTCAGACGGATCCATCGCGCGTCCGTGTGGCATCGCCGAAATGGCCTGCTGGAGAACGTCTTCTGTCAGCACTTCGAACAACGGCGTGGTGGTCATGGCTGGAGCAATCGAATTAACTGCAATTTTTTCTGCCGCATATCGCCGTGCTAGGTCCTTGGTCAAAGTGTCCATCGCGGCTTTGCTGGCGCGGTAATGTGGTGGATCAAAAACGTCAAAATTATAGGCGCCGTTGGACGAGATATTGATGATTTTGCGAACGCCGGGACGGTCCATCATCAGGGGAACCGCTTGTTGGCAACAGTAAAACGTCGAATTGAAGTTTATCGCCATTTGACTGATGAGCTCCGACGCCGGGATATTCGGGAAGTCGGACATCAGACAGGTTCCGGCATTGTTGACCAACGCGTCCACTCCGCCGTGCTGGGACTTGATATTGGTGAAGGCTTCGGCAACTGCGGTGGCATCTGTCAGATCAACAGTCAAACTGTGAAAATTATCGCCAATGGATGCCGAGGTTTCTTTGAGACTTTCAGCGGATACATCCAGCCCAACAACGGTCAGCCCGTCTTGCACCAGCTTGAGGCTGATCGCGCGCCCCATTCCTCCACCTGCTCCTGTAACAACCGCAATCTTGCCCGGCATGATGATCTCTAACCCCAAATTGTTTTTTGCAGATATATGGAGAACGCTAGACTTGGACATCCCGTTTGTACAGTCGCCTTCATGCTTGGTTGATCACGCTCGAAGCAGCCGGTCTCTACAATTCGAATGAATGTCAGTACGGGGCCAAACTTACCACTTTTTCACAGAAAACGAACGGCAGCATTTTCAGCACAGCAGGCGTTGGAGCATTGCACAGCGAATGGTCGGAATCGGCCATTAGACTGGTTTGCCACGAAGGGTCGTATTGGGCCGTTCGCTACATTTATGGGCGAGAGAAGTAGCCCGGCTGCTGCACCAAGTACATTTTGGCACAAATGACGGAGAGCCTGCGCAAAGGGTGTGCTGAAAGTGTTTGGGACGACAAAACTCCAGCCTCGTGGGGGCGGACTGCCATCAGTGATAACCGACATTCGTAGCGCTGAGCATGAATGGTTAAGTTACGGAGAAAGTTACCTTTCGCTGCATATTGGCCAATGACATTTTTTGAGTTTCAACCAGTATTAAAACCGTGTGCATTTTGGTTTGGAGTAAATTTTGGTTAGACAGTTTAAGGTCGTTGGTGTTGTGGCACCCATTTCACCCAAAGGCACTCAGGTATTCGCTGATGTTTATGCCGAAACGGCGCTGGAATGCGCGCCGCATACGTTGCAGATCACCAAACCCACTGTCAGCAGCGACCTGTTTCAGAGGGAAGTTTTCGGACAATAACCCTCTGGCGTGATCAACACGAACCCTCTCCACGAATTGAGCGGGTGTCTCCTGCATATCTCGCTGGAAATGTCGTGATAAGGTGCGCGTGTTCATCCCTGCGGTCTGCGACAACGCATTAAGTGACCAATCCAGTTGAGGCTGTGAGACGACCTGTTCAATCAATCGTGTCAGGGTATCATCGCGGGTGAACTGACCGGCGAGGTGAATGGCATACTGGCTTTGACCGCCGGTGCGTCGCAACTGGACGACCAATTCGCGCGCGGCGGCAAGCGCAACCTTTGGGCCGCAATCTGCACGGATAATGGCCAATGCCAGATCGATCCCCGTGGTCACGCCAGCAGATGTAAAGATACGCTCTTCTGACGTACTGATCAGGTCGAGATCCCAAAGGACATTTTCGTACACCTTTGTATCCGCAGAGCGCGACCAGTGGGTGGTCGCGGGGCGTCCATCCAGAACACCTGCAGCTGCCAGTACAAGAGCACCGGAGCAGATAGAAATAAGGCGACCATGGCCCTTACGCGCGGCACGGTTTTGGATTACCTCCCGGACTGCCGTGTGTTGGATAACGGCATCGACGCCTTTGCCTCCGGGGATTAACAGATCGTCGCTATTTGAACGCGCCGAAAGCTCTCCATCGGCCACAAGCCTTAGACCACAGGCCGCGCGCACAGTTTTTCCTTCAGGCGACACGTATCGTATGGCGTATTGGCTTCGGTCGCCGATCAATGCAGCTCCAAAAGCCTGAACCGGGCCAGACACGTCCAGCATATTCACATCATCGAAAAGCAAAACGTCAATTGTGCGGGTCATGAAAATTTGTCCATTTTTGATGCCATCTTGACATATAAGACATCACTGATTGCCGCTACAAAGCATTGTGTCAACCGCTTCAAATTGGATACCAATGATGTCAGCCTCATATTTCGGCCGGAACAGTAGTTTCGCAGGCCTGCTTACAGCCAATACGATGCTAGGGTCTGCAATGCCCATGCTGATCATTTTGGGCGGGCTTGCAGGGCTGACGCTGGCACCGACAACTGCGCTTGCGACCCTACCGGCATCGCTGCAAACGCTCGCTGGGTTGCTCGCAGCAGCCCCGTTTTCTTTGCTGATGGGCCGGTTTGGCCGTAAAACGGGTTTCTTCCTTGGCGGAGCGTTTGCAATTGTAGGTGCCTTGATTGGCACCTGGGCGCTGATTTCGGGTAATTTTATTCTATTATGTGTGGCGCATCTTGCTCTGGGAGCAGCGCTTGCCTGTTATCAGTACTTTCGATTTGCGGCGGCCGAGGTGGTTCGTTCCGAATGGCAACCTGTGGCCATTTCCCTGATGTTGACGTCCGGCCTGGTTGCGGCATTTGTCGGCCCTCAAGTCTTCATCCTGGCCAAGGATGCTTTCGCGCCCATTCCATTGGCTGGTGCCTATGCGGCCATTGGGATGCTATCTGTTATCGGTCTTGTACCGTTGGCGTTTGTCAGTATTCCAACGATCAAAACCAGGTCACGACGGACTACAGGCAGTAGGTTCGCGGCCCTCTCAGTTCTTAAGCAGCGGCCGGTTCGAACCGCAGTTGGCATCGGGGCCATATCACAAGGGACAATGGTTTTCCTCATGATCCCAACACCACTGGCTATGATCGGATGCGGGTTTTCAGAGGCGATTGCGGGCGATGTAATCCGCTGGCATGTCGTTGCAATGTTTGCGCCCAGCTTTTTCACCGGGTTCCTGATCAAGTGGTTCGGCACCAGGCGTATTGCGATGACCGGGCTGATATTGCTGATCATGGCAGCGATGGGCGCAGTCAGCGGTTTGTCATCGGTTAATTTCTATGGATCGCTCATTTTGCTTGGTGTCGGTTGGAATTTCGGCTTCATCGGGGCGACAACCATGTTGGCAAATGTGGTTTCTGAAGATGAAAAAGCTGTTGTTCAGGGGCTCAACGACACCATCATCGCCTTGGTCTCAACCCTGTGCGCCTTTGTAGCCGGTGCAATCGTCGCCGGATTTGGTTGGCAGGTTCTCGCCTTTGTGGCAGTGATTATTCTTGTGGTAACCATCTGCTCTGTGATGTTTGAAAAACGCCAAACAGTTCGTCAATAGATGTCGCTGTTCTTCCCAGCAAAATCGCTAGCGACGACAGATTGTCGGCCTAGCCCGGTTTTGAATGGGTCGATTTCGGTTTCATCGACACAAAGCAAACCATGGCAAACATGGCCAGAAATGCGAATGGCAGGCTGCCGGTGAAAATGGTGCGGGCAACGGTTCGGGTTGCTTCCGCTGACCCGTCCATCGAAAACCCGGCATAATTGGCCAAGATACCGGAAACGGAAGCCCCGATCGCAATTCCAAGGCGCGCAGTTGTGGGCAAGGCACCCGATAGGCGTTCCACATCATCCGCTGCTGCCAGTCGTTTTGAGCGTCTAACAACAAACGTCCAGGCCGTGCCGTAGCCAATTCCCTCGAGCGCTGCCAGGGCTGCCACCAGTAAAATCGGGCCGTTTGGAACGGCATAGATCATCCCAATCACACTAAAACAGACCAGTGCCATGCCAACTGCGATATATATGGGGTCATGTTTTTCCGGGGCACCAGACAGAATGAGGGCGGCAAGGCTCCAGCCGACGGCCACGCAGGCAAGTATATAGCCAGCCACAATTGTTGGTGTGTCGTGGATGATTACCATCAAAAGTGGTCCATAGGCGCTGAGACCCATTGTCGAGATATTCAGAGTGAGCGTCATCAACAGGGCCGCACCTACCGGGCTGCGCAGATTGAACGGTTGCTTGGGAAGAATGCGATTGCCGGGACTATTGCCGTCGATGATCAGAAATGCTGCCAATATGCCCAGCCCACAGGCTAAAAACACCGGTGTGCGCAGCACAGTCACTTCGATACCCGCATAAGCGATGCACAACACGCCAAGCGACAGGAGTAACAGGCGTGCCACCGGGATCGGTTTGCTGCGATCCTGATTGTCCAAAGGCTCGCTAACGCGGCTGCCGAACACCACGAAAGTGGCCAGAAACAGCGCTTGGATTGCAAAGAACACAAAACCCATCCGCCAGTTGAAATATGTGGTGAATATCCCGCCAATCAAAGGTCCCAGGAACGCCGAAGACCCCCACAGCACCGAAATGGCCCCCATGACACGGGCGATCAGGCGGCCCGGAAATAGGCGTGCAGTGCCGATGAAGGCCAGCGCCGTCAAACCGCCGCCGCCCATGCCCTGAAGCAGGCGTCCAGCCAGCAGCCCCTGCATGTTAAACGCGGTGGCGCTAATCAGACAGCCAAGGGCAAAGGTCATGGCCGCAATAAACATCGGCTGGCGAATGCCCATTTTCAAAACCAGAACAGCCCCAGACGCGCCAGCAACAATTGAGCCGATTTCATACAAAGCAATGGACCAGGCGACATAGGCTTCGCCGCCGAGGTCTGAAACAATGTTTGGCATCATTGTCGCGACGAGCAAACTATCGGCGGCGTGTAGCCAAACCCCAAGGCACACAAGCAACAATGGCGCTGCATAGTCCCTGTTCAATATCTCGTGCCATCCGACGGGGGCAGTTTCTTGAAAATCCGTCATTCCTGGGCACTCCGTGGTTTGGGAACAGTGACCAAGACTTTCTAATTCCTAAAGTGCACTTTAGGTCAAGACTTACTTTCGCTCTTCGCTGTGGTTTACAAGAATGCCAGCAAAGCGGACCTTTCCGTTCATTCTCAAGCCGTATTCAGCGCTATTGCGAGGCAGCTAACTAAGCGGCCACGCAATACCTCGCAATATCAATCGCCAGATGAAAAGCTTGCAGAATGTGGTGGGAAATTGCGAAAGTCAGTCAAGCAACAGCTGTATCACGTCGAGACCTGCTGCGATGGCGGCTTTGACCCCTTCCGGAGAATCTTCAATAACCAGTGTTTCGGCGTGCAAAAATCCAAGACGCTTCGTTGCCTCTAAAAATATGTCCGGTGCGGGCTTAGCCGCCAGCCCATCGGAAATAGAGACTATGGTCTTGAAGTATTGCAGTTGATCAACGGCTTGCAGCGATGCCGTCGCGACTTCAACCTCAGCATTTGTCCCCACAGCCAGCTGGTGCGACGACTTAAGTGCATCAACCAAATATTTAGTGTCTGCAATAGGCGTCACCACGGAGCTGAGTTCAATGAATGTTTTGATACTGTCTCTGGCGGCGCGTGCGATGTCCAAGCCAGGCGCCGTCTGCGTCGAAAAAGCCGTCAATATTGCCAGCCGGTTGAGACCTGTGCGCGCATAATACCAGCCGCGATCCATCTGGTGGCCTTGTGCTTGCAAGGCCCCGTTGAAAGATTGGAAGTGGGTTTCACTGCTTTCAACCAATGTGCCGTCGCAATCAAAGATCACTGCACGGTAGCCACCTGAGATGATTTCTGAATGCCAATCCTTTGATTGGACGGCGCGCTGCGTGCCGTTAAAGTGGAGAATACTTTTCATGACGATGTCCTGCTTTAAACGGCGACGAGACGGGCGTGGTTTGCGTCGAATTGGACGCTCACACTGTCTCCCTGTGCAAAGGGGCGTTCTGTGATGCCGCTGATAACAAAGAGCGATCCGATTGCGCTTTCGACGGTGTACTGGATTTCTTTTCCAAGATACGCAGCGTAAGTGACGGAGCCCTGGATGCCGGGCTGTGTGGCGTCTGCCAGTCGCAGATTATGGGGGCGCAGAACCATTTTGGCGGCTCCGGTTTGGAGCGCACCGTCTTTGACTTGGTACGTTTGCCCATCCAGGCGCACGGTCGCCAGCCCGGCGGAGATGCTGTCGATGTGGCATTCGGCAAGGTTGGCGTCGCCGATGAAGTCCGCGATGAAGGCGGATTGTGGGGCCTCGTACAGGTCTTTTGGCGTGCCTTCTTGTGCGATCTCGGCGTTTTTCATCACGATGATCCGGTCAGAGACGGCCATGGCTTCTTCCTGGTCATGGGTGACGTAGACGGCGGTTAAGCCCAAGCGTTGCTGGATCTGGCGGATTTCCTCGCGCACATGGCGGCGGAGCTTTGCGTCGAGATTGGACAGAGGCTCGTCGAGTAAGAGGACCTCAGGTTCCAATACAATCGCGCGCGCGACGGCAACGCGTTGTTGTTGGCCGCCAGATAGCTCACTGGGAAGGCGGTCACCAAAGCCCGACAGGCCGACCAGTTCCAAGCCGTGATCTGCCTTTTGTGCAGCCTCGGCTTTTGGCATGGATTTGACAGTTAATCCGTAGGCCACGTTCTGGCGAACGGTCATGTGCGGAAACAATGCGTAGGATTGAAACACCATCGACACCTTGCGGTAGGTGGCCGTCAGGTGGGTGACATCTTCGCCGCCGATGTGGATGGCGCCGGCGGTGGCCATCTCTAGCCCAGCGATCAGGCGCAGCGTGGTGGTCTTGCCGCAACCGCTGGGGCCTAGAAGTGTGACCAGCTTGCCGGGATCGATAGTCAAATTGAGGTCCTTGAGGGCCGTGACGTTGCCAAATTTCTTGACGACACTGTCGAAGCGGACGGAGCCGGGAGTGGATAAGGTCATAGGGTTCTCCGAGGTGCGTTAAGCGGCTGTTTGGACACGGTCATTGCGACGAAGCCGCCGCGAGCCGATCAAAAGTTGAAGTAAAAGGATGACGGCCAGCATTGTGACGATCAAGACAGCTGAGTAGGCAATTGCGAGACCAAATTCGCCGTTTTCGACACGTCCAACGATGAAGGATGTGGCCATGTTGTGTTTGGCGCTGACCAAGAAAATCACCGCGCTGACAGAGGTGATGGCGCGCACGAAACTATAGGTGAGGGCGGCCAGTATTGCAGGACCCATCAGCGGCAGTATCACGCGGCGCACGGTGGTGAAGCTGTTTGCGCCCAATGTGATAGAGGCTTCGTCGAGGCTTTTGTCGAGTTGCGACATGGCCGCGATCCCTCCGCGCACTCCGACGGGCATGTTTCGGAAAACGAAGACGATAATCAGAATGATGCTGGTGCCCGTAAGCTCGATCGGGGGGAAGTTGAAGGCCATGATGTAGCTGACGCCGATGACGGTGCCAGGAATTGCAAAGCTGAGCATGGTCGAGAACTCGAACAGGTCCTTGCCGGCGAACTTTTGGCGGACCAGCAAGTAGGCGGTTGAAAGCCCCACGAGCGCAGTGAGCGGCGCGGCGATGGATGAAATCGTAAGCGTGGTAAAGTAGCTGTCCCATGCCACACCCGACAAGCGACCGGTCGTGAAATCGATCCCGAAGGCGCGGATGTAGTGGGAAAAGGTGAAGCTGTGATCATAGCCCCAGAGTTTCACGAAGCTGCCGAAAATGATCATCGAATAGACCAGGGCCGTGAGGGCTGCCCAGGGTAAGGCAGTGGCGTAGCAAACCCCGCGAACTATCGGGCTAAGGGCTGCGTTCTGACCGCTGTCGGCTTTGCCGGTGATCGTGGCATAGGACTTCTTGCCAAGCCAGAGGCGCTGTAGCAGGAACGCAGATAAGGTGAGAGTGAGCAAGGCAATGGCGAGGATCGCGGCTTTGGCGGGGTCGGCGACGGCCCCTACGATTGCGAAATAGATGTCGGTTGACAGGACAGAGTAACCTCCGCCCAAGACCAAAGGATTGCCGAAATCCGCAAGGCTTTCGATGAAGCCGAGCAGGAAGGCGTTTGCCAGACCTGGCCGCATGAGCGGAAGCGAGACGTAGCGAAATGTTTGCCAGCGGTCTGCGTCGAGCGTTTGCGACGCTTCCTCCATCGAGGGGCTGACGCCTTGCACGACGCCGATCAGGACCAAAAATGCGATGGGAGTGAACGACAGAAGCTGTGCAAAGTAGACGCCCCAGAAGCCATAGAGCCAGCGGGTTTTCTCCATCCCGAAAAGGCCAGCGAACAGGTCTGTGACGGTGCCATTGCGGCCAAACAGAAGGATCAGCGCAAGACCAATGACGAAAGGCGGGGTGATAATGGGAATGACGGTCAGGATGCGGAGCAGTTTCTTGGCGCGAAAATCGGTGCGGGTAAAAATGAGCGCGAAGGACAGGCCAAGCAGTGTTGTGCCAAGACCGGTGAGCACCGCAAGGAACAGCGAATTGATGGCGACACCGCAGGATTGGCCAGAGGTAAGACAGCGCAGCCCCCAGATGTCAGAGCTGAAGAACCGCGGAAAAAAGCTGGTGAGGCTGTAGCCGTCTTGAACTTCGAAGGCGCGGACGAGGATGTGCATGACGGGGAAGAAGACGAATACGCCGACAAGTGCTATGATCAGGCCGATTGTACTGACAACAAACGCATCGCCGCGGCCCTTGCCTGTTTGGGACATTGAAACTGTAAGGGCAAACAGCAGCGAGATGATGCAAACGGCAGCGCCTAGGCCCATGCCCGGTTGCCCGGCCGAGATGACGTCACCCGTTAAGAAGGTCTCGAAAATGCGCGGACCAGCGCGCACGATGGCCAAACCTTGCACGGCGGCCCAGAAAAGCCCGAACCCCGCCGCCCATAGCGTTGCTTTGGCGCGTTTTACCGGATTTTGGATGCGCCACTGGGCAATTAGGGCCGCAATCAATGCGGCTCCGACGGGGAAAAGCCACCATTGGCCAGATTGCAAGGCGCTTGGGGATGTTCCATCGCTTAGCCACTCAAATGAGAAAATGCCTCTGTTGGTCATGTGCCAAGGCAGTAGGGCAAAGCCGACCAATCCGGCGGCGAGCCAGAACAAAACCGTTCGTTTCATATTTAGGTCCAGTGAAATCTAGAGAGAGGGTGCCCCCGCGATTAGGGACACCCGCTGGCCGATCTCACCCTAGGGATGACATCGACAGGGAGGTTTATTGTGCAAGATTGCCCACGTCCGAGTCCCAGCGTGCGAGCAAACGTGCGCGCGTTTCACTGGAGCCATAGGTCGCGAAATCGTAGTCGATCAGCTTGATCGATGCGAGATCGGGAGATTCCGGTGCGACTTCGGCGTTGGAATTCGACGGCACTTGGAACGAACCTGTCTCAGGTGCGCGGGATTGGATATCTGCACGCAGAGAGAACTCTACCCAGGCTTTTGCAGCGTCAAAGTTTCGCGCGCCTTCGATGATGCTGACCGCGCCGACCTCATACCCGGTGCCCTCACAAGGGGCGACGGCGACAAGCGGGAAGCCTTGGGATGCAAGCTTGACCATATCATGCATAAAGCCGATGGATACGCCCGTTTCGCCACGTGCGGCAGCTTTGGATGGGGCGGAGCCGGACTTGGTGTAAGAGTTCACGTTTTTGCCGATTGTCGCCAGTTTTGCGTAGGCTTCATCTTCGCCAAAAAGCTGAACGAAAGTGGCAAGTTCAGTATAAGCGGTGCCCGAGCTGTTCGGGTTTGCAACCTGGATTTCACCCGCGAAACGCGGATCTTCCAGATCAGACCAGCATGCCGGTGATGCAATGTTTTTTTCGGCTAGAATTTCCGAGTTGTAAGCCATGGCCAAGGCACCCGCGTAGATGCCAACTGTCTTGCCACCGGAAATAGCGGACATGTTCTGCGCCCAGCCGAGGAGATCTGATGTATCGACGCCAGACGGCTGGCTAAGCCCTTCTTCGGCCGCGATGAGATGCGGATCACCGGTTCCGCCCCACCAAACATCGATCTTCGGGTTACCGGCCTCGGCGCGCACCTGTGCCAGTGTCTCGCCGGTGGATTTGCGGACCATCAAAACGTCGGTGTCAGGGTTTTCAGCTTCAAAAGCTTCGACCATAAGATCGCACCATTCTTGCTCTGCGCTGCAAACGACGCTCAGCTCATCCGCTGTGGCGGCAGTTGCACCCGCGAATGTCATGACGGCCAGTGAGACCATTCCAAGTTTTTTCATGTTTTCCTCCCAGAAATATATGACGCCGCACCAAACACAGGTTTGACCGGCTGGTTTAGCGTAGTCTGGATGCCGAAAAATCTGGACACTGCACGCATTAACAAAGCTACAGAAACGGGTCAGTTTGGTTAATAGAATTACAAAAATGGGTCAGATTGTAATATTTGAAACGAAAAAAACTGCGACGCATAGTCTATTTGGCAGTAGTTTGAGGCAATCAGATAGAAAAGCGCCCGTGATGAAACGTTCAAAAATAGGCATTGTAGATGACGAGGTAGGGATGCGTGACGCGCTGTTTGCTTTGTTGTCGGAAAACGAATTTGACCCTGTTGCGATGGCAAGCAGTGCGGATTTCGCTGTCGTTCGGAAGTCTGTCGATCTTGATCTTGTGTTGATAGATTTGCAATTGCGGGGCGAAAGCGGTCTTGAATTGGCGATGGATATTCGCCGCACCGGGGATCTGCCTATTGTGATGCTAACGGGGCGCGGGGACGAGACCGACAAGATTGTAGGTCTTGAGGTTGGGGCCGATGACTACATGCTGAAGCCCTTCAATCCGCGTGAGCTGATTGCGCGTATTCGGGCGGTGCTTAGACGATACGGGAAAGGTGAGTCGCTTATACCTGCCCAGGAAAACGGTGACCAGGTTGCAGTGGGGCATCTACGGGTTGATCGCGAGAACAAGATTTTGAGCGCGCCCAACGGCGATGAAATCTCGCTGACGAATGCCGAGTATCGGCTGTTGGATTTCTTTCTTGATCGTCCCAATGAAGTGATCTCGCGTGTGGAGTTGCTTGCGGAAATAGGCAGCGATCTGACGCGATATATGGACCGCACCATCGATGTCTTGATTTTGCGTTTACGGCGAAAAATCGAGGAAAATCCGTCCAAGCCAATTCATCTGCAAACCAGACGAGGCCAGGGATATATTTTTGTTACGGATGATGAGGCAGCGAGCCTTTGAGCCGCGTGAACCTAAGAACTGTTCGGGGACGTTTGTGGGCCGCACTTGCGCTTTTATCTCTGGGAGTTTTGGCGGCAAGTGCTGTGACGTGGTCGGCGCTTCAGCGTGTTGATGCTAGATTGCAGGAATTGCATCAGGAAACACTAAGCCAAGTTGCGCAGGCGTTGGATTTGTCCAAACGGTCCGCTGATCTGGCCACGTCTGCACCGTATCTTCTTAATCAACGGTCGAATTTTCTGATCGAGCAGGAAGGTGCGAAACTGCTGACGGTTCTTGAGCGGGTGCGCTCGGACTGGCCGCAGACACGTTTTGACGAAAGTGGCGCAGAGGGGGAGACGGTGATGGCCATCCTCGACAGCATGGCCACGGGTGTGACGGATTTGGTGGCGGCGTCCAGTTTGCTGGATGGCTTGCAGGCCGAGATCCGTGGGCAGATAGCGACGCTTGGCCGCTTGCGCAACACGGTGTCCAAAGCGATTGCTGCGTCGGGTGACGACGATGCGACCCGGCTTATTTGGTGGTCACTACAGAGTATGAATGCCGATGCGTTGAATGCAGCATATGCAAGAAATCTGATCGGTGTTGGGGAAGAGCAGCGCCACTATCTGGGGCAGCGCAGAGCCCTGAGTGAAATCCAGATGACAGGTGACAAGGGGGCGTTTCTGGAAAGCCTTGAGGCGAGCGTTTGGGGCAGTGCGGGTGTGTTTGAGTTGCGCCGCCGAGAGCTGTCGAGCAAACTTGATGCGCAGAATGCTGTGTTTCGGATCCGCCATGACGCCAACCGCATCAACGAGTTGGCAAGCAACTACGCTGTGCAAGCCGAAGCGTATTTGGCGCAAGAGAGAGATGCCTCGTCGACCACTATCCGACTAACGCGTATATCTGTGACTGCGATCAGTGCACTTAGTCTCATGCTGGCGTTGTCGGCAGCAATTTATGTGTCGCGCTACGTGACGTTCAATATCTCACGGGTGTCGGCGGCGATGGTACGCTTGGCCAATGGGGATCGGGCCAGTGCGTTGCCACGCAGGCTTGGCGGGAAGGACGAGATCGGGGATTTGTTCAGGTCCTTTCGCAGCTTTCGGGCCAATGCGTTACGGCTGGACCGGTCAAACCGTCAACTTGATCAACGCAACGCGCTGTTCGAGAAGGTCTTTATCAATATCTCGGATGGTATTGCGATTACAGACGCGACGGGTCGTATGACCGCGAGCAATCCGATGTTTGCCAAATTCTTGCATGTGTCTGACGAGTTGGGGGAGTTGGAGACGTTTGTGGATTGGCTTCAAAGCAGTCGCTTTGCTGCGTCCGCGCGACAAAACGATTTAAAACCGGATCATCGGGGTTTTTGCGAGCTGACATCGATTGAAGGTCAGATCTTGGAAATTCGGGCCAGCAAATTGCCTGACGATGGGCGGGTATGGCTTTTGGCCGATGTGACCGAGCGTCGGAAGATGTCGGACCGGTTGCAGCAGATTGACCGCATCGAGGCGCTTGGGAAAGTGGCGGGGGACACGGCCCATGATTTTGCGAATATTCTGTCGTCCATTCGCACGCACGCGCATCTTCTGAAGACGCAAGAGGGGGTAGAGGCTCTTGGGAGTTTGGATGCTATCGGCAACGCGGTTGATTTCGGATCCTCGCTCACGGATCGTCTGTTGGCCTTTGCCCGCAAGCAAAGTCTAACACCAGAGCGCGTTGATCTGAATGCCTTGATAGAAGGGATGACCGATCTTGTTGAAATCAGCCTGAAGCCCAACGTCGCGTTGGTTATCTCGTTACCACCCGAGCCGCTGCATGTGCGTGTTGATCCGGGCCAGCTGGAGTCTGCTTTGTTCAATCTTTTGCTGAATGCCAATAACGCCATCAAGGATGCGGGGCGTATCGAGGTCAGTTTGGATCTTGGTGACGAAGGCCAGGCGCGGATCCGGATATGGGACGACGGACAAGGCATGTCAGAACACGTTTTGACCCGTGCGATCGAGCCGTTTTTTACAACGCGTGGCGACGATGGTGGTACAGGACTTGGCTTGTCCATCGTGTATGGCTTTATTCACCAAACCGGTGGGGCAATGACTATAGAAAGTTCTATCGGGCAGGGCACTGAAATTGAGGTCCTTCTGCCGCTCGAAGAGGTGTTTGAAGGCAAGGCACCAATCGCACCGCTCAAGACGTCTCTTCTTGTCGAGGATGATCCAAAAATACGCACCGCAGGCAAAGATCTACTCGAAAGCCTTGGATTCGAAGTCAAAACAAGCGCAACCGGCCCCGAAGCCCTTAAATCATTGAGTTCCAACCGTTTCGATTTACTCCTTAGTGATCTTGATTTGGGAAGCGATGTAGACGGATTGGCGGTGATTGAAGCTGCAAGACGAACGTCGCTCAGCGTCAAAACGATCATCATGTCCGGAAAATCAACAGGCGAGCGGGCCGTTCCCAAGCACTCGGAGTTTATCGAAAAACCCCTGACCCGGGACAAGCTTCTCGCCGCGATCCGATGTAAGACTGGTAACTAAAATGGACGGTAATGGCTTCTGAAAGCGGGCCTCAGCTTTGCAAACGTCAACGGCAGTTTTGTCCGCAACGCGGTTGTTCAAGCTCGGCACAGCGAAATGCCGGAGCCCGCCTTTTGTGACAAATCTTCGCTGCTGTAGCATTGTTCGCTGAGCGCGCTAGGCAGGAGCTTTCGGTGAGTCGTTCAAATGGCCGCTTTTGGATGGTCACCGGTTCGCTTTCCAGTGCAAGGATGGGTTCCAGTACGGGCATCTGTGCACTGGCCTCGGCTTTCAACTCAGCCAACAAGGTTTCGAAGGCAACGGTCTGGATGACCTTGGGGCCGGTAGCTTGGGTAGGTCAATCGGGGAAAGGACCAAACGAAAGACGCTCAAAGCGCGCCGCTTGCATCACAGGAAACGTGCCTCATAATCAAATCAACCAGATGAGCCAAACACTCTCATAGTTTTGGCTTCGTAATGGCACCGGCGCTGATGTGAAGATCAATTGACCTTCAACTACAAACTACGAATTCGAGGAGACTTAAACATGTCAGACCACGGTTATGAGGCTGGGCGTTTGAACCTGCCCTTTGTTGGCATCTCAACTTTTGGCAAGAAGGAATATGTCTCGGATTGGGACAAGATTGAGGCTGACGTTGCGATCCTCGGTGCGCCATATGATTTTGGATGTCAATTCAGGCCCGGGGCACGGTTCGGACCGCGCGCGGTGCGCGAGGCATCCACATTGTTCAGTTTCGGTCACGCCGGTGCCTATGATCACGAGGATGATGCCACTTATCTGGGCAGCGATGTACGTATTGTTGATATAGGCGATGCCGACATCATCCATACCAAAACCCGGGAAAGCCATGCGAACATCGAGTATGGCGTTAAGAAAATCCTCGATGCGGGTGCAATGCCGGTGACCATTGGCGGTGATCATTCCGTCAACATTCCCTGCATTAACGCCTTTGCCGAAGATTGCGCCGAAAACGGCCCGCTGCATGTGGTGCAGATTGATGCACATCTGGATTTCGTCGATGAGCGCCATGGGGTCACTGTTGGTCATGGCAACCCCATGCGTCGTGCAATTGAAAAAGACTATGTCACGGGCATGACACAGTTGGGTATTCGAAATGTGTCTTCGACTGCAAAAGAGGGCTACGACGATGCACGGGCGCGCGGATCTGATATCCTGTCCGTGCGTCAGGTGCGCAAATTGGGGACCGCCGCCGTTCTCGACCGCATTCCGCAGGGCGCCCGCTACTATGTTACAATCGACATTGATGCATTCTGTCCCTCAATAGCGCCAGGCACCGGTACGCCCAGTCACGGGGGGTTCCAATATTACGACGTGCTGGAAATCCTTCAGGGCCTTAGCAAACGCGGCGATGTGGTGGGTATTGATCTTGTAGAGGTCGCCCCCGCCTATGACCCGTCAGAAAGCACGCAGATCCTGGCGGCTCAGCTGCTGCTGAATTTCATAGGGTTTATATTTCACAACAGACAAGAGGCTCTTGCCCGCGACTGATCCATTTTAGGTTGGTGGTAACAGAACCCTGCAATGAACGTTCTTTGCGTGCCCAGCGTCTGACGATGGGCACGCTCAACTGTCTGAAAATGACCCAAGAGAGGTTTGGATATGCGCTGGAGCTAACTTTTGGGCATGTATGGCATCCAGTTCCAACGGTCTTCATAACAGCGATGAAGGCCAAAACCGTTGTCTCAGCACTTTAGACCCCGTAACCTTGCCAATAGGCCCTGCTATTTCCGGGTATCAGTTTAACCAGTATTGGGGAGTTTTATGTCCAAGGAATGGGATAACATATTAAAAGCACAAAAAAAGCTGCAGCCACAGATCAAGAAGTTCGATTCAAGCATTGCGGAAAAGCAGATCAAGAAAATCAAACTGGCGCTCGAGACCGCCTGGGATGCAGAAGATGTCCTGGCCGCGGCGCTCAAAAAGGCAAAGGAGGCTGGCCTTAAGGGGAAGAAGCCAGCAGATTTCATGGCCGACGCTGAATTCAAGGCCGCGCTGGGAAAGTTGAAAAAGGAAGCTGCGCAGCACGCGAAGGACGTTAAAATCCTGGATGCCTTTAGCAAACAGGCCACTCCCACTTTCAAAGAGCTGACCAAATTGCTGGCGACAGTGAATAAACTCATCAACGAAAAAGACAAGGAACAGGTCAAAGTTCAAGACGCACTGACCGCCGGACATGAAAAGGTGAAGTTCTCGGCGCAATCAAAAGGAAAACTCACGCCGGCCGAAATATTTTATGGTGCACAATTAGACCGGGTTGTGGACAGGGTGATCAACAAATCCAAAGACGCGGGTAAATCCGGCCCTGCGGGTGATGCTGCCAAACTGATCGAGCTGAAAGAGTTGACCAAAAATTCAAAAGCGACGAAAAAAATGGCCACTCAGATAGAAAAACTGTGTGTGAATGCTGTGAATAAGGCTGAAACGAACAAAAAGGCCGCTGTCCAGTATCTGAAAAAGGCGTCTGAATTGCACAAGAAGCAAAAGGAATTCAACACGGCCTATTTGGCGGTCAAAAAGAAGAATGCAGATCTGATCAAGAAATCCAAAGACAAGTCGAAGATCCTCAGGGGCATTGCCGCCATTCTATCATTACATAAACAGTCGTCGGATCTGTATTCGGCGGCATTGGACGAGGTCAAAGAGCTGGCACCCTAGAAGTGCAATCGCGCTAAAGACAGTTTGGGATCACTTCGGACCATCCATAAACACTTTAACACGCTTTTGATCCGGCCTGCCGGGACTGAAAAAGGTGCCGAAAAAGGTGGGTCGCCTTAACACACATGTTAAGACCAATGAACAAGCTGCTGCGGAAGGCCTTTAAAACAGGGCGCTGGGGGGCAGGCGGCGTCAATACTTATTAACATATCGTGAAATTGCGCCAAATTTGTCTAAATACTGCCCAAATTTGGAGCGACCTTGCACATGACCCAACGACCGGGACATTCCGGCCGCCGCAAGGAGCACCCAAATGACTATCATTCGTAAACTGATGCTGCTGACTGTTGGATTGACCGTTTCGGCCTGTGCTGCAGTGGATGTGCCAACACGTAACGCGCCGTTTGAACTGCTGCCGGAGGGACAGGTAAGCATCCCTGTCGGGTATGATACACGTGAAGAGATTAAACCGCTTGTGGTGTCACAAGGCGGGTCTCCTTCTGTGACAAACGTGACACCCGTTGTTGCTGTGGATGCCTTTGGCGGAGCAGAATTTGCAGCTCAGAAGGTGCCTGTTCATGTGGCCGCTGTACAGGTCCGCGTGCCCCGCTCGCTAAAAGTCTCGGAGGCCAATCGCTATCTGCCATATGGTGATATCGTCTGGCGTGAGGATCCTGTTGGCGACCGCTACGTTCAGGTGCAAACAATCGTACAGACTGCAATGGATCGTGGTGTTGCGGGGCTGGATGGGCCTGTACCAGTCATTCTGGATATCCAGATCACCAAGTTCCACGCCTTGACTGAAAAGGCCCGCTATACCACTGGCGGTCGCCATGGGATCTCGTTTGAGATGACCGTGAAACACGCAGAAACCGGTGCGTTGCTGTTGCCCACGCGCAGCGTTCGGGCAGACCTAAATGCATATGGTGGCCAGCAGGCCTTGGTCGCTATGGCCCATGGTCAGACCCAGAAAGTGCGGATCACACAGCATCTCGCTGGAGTGATTCACCAAGAGCTGACCAAACCGGAAACCTATAAAGACGCCAGTGCTGGCTTTGTTCAGATGCTCTACAACTTTTAACAAGCGTCTATCGGGCCTTCCCCTGATCCAATGATACCGCTAAGAGGAGGCCATGACAGCCTCCTCTTCTGCGTCCCAGCGCGCCCGCGTCCGTATGAAACCCAAATCCAACGCCCGCGCCATACGGCACGGGTTTCCCTGGGTCTATGCCAACGAGCTGGTCACTGACCGGCGCACCCGTAAACTGACCCCCGGCGCACTGGCGGTGCTCGAGGATGAGGTGCAAACCCCGATGGGTCTGGTGACGGTTAATCCCGACAGCAAGATCATCGCCCGGATGCTGGATCGCGATCCAGAGGCTGAGCTGAATTTGGCTTGGTTTGAGGCCCGGCTGAGCCGCGCGCTGCAAATGCGCGAGCAGTTGTTTGACGCGCCTTTCTATCGTCTGGTCCACGCTGAATCCGACGGTTTGCCCGGTGTGGTTATTGACCGGTTTGGCTCGGCTTGTGTGCTGCAGCCCAACGCCGCTTGGGCCGAAGCGCACCTGGATCTGTTGACGCAGGCTTTGATCAATGTCACGGGCGTTGATGTGGTGCTGAAGAACGCCGCTGGTCGCACCCGCAGCCTCGAAGGGCTGGATGATGTGAATATGGTACTGCACGGCACTGCGCCCGAGGCCCCGATTGCGGTGCAGATGAATGGTGCCAGCTATATGGCAGACCTTACTGGCGGTCAGAAAACGGGCTTGTTCTATGACCAGCGCCCCAATCACGCCTTTGCGGCCCGTCTGGCAGCCCCCGGCGCGCGGGTGTTGGATGTGTTTTCCCATGTTGGCGGTTTTGGTCTGGCGATGCTGGCCGCAGGTGCCGGTTCGGCCCTCTGTGTTGACGGTTCAGCCCCAGCGCTGGCCTTGGCGGAACAAGGCGCAGTTGCCAGTGGGTTTGGCGACCAGCTGAGCATCCGTCAGGGCGATGCCTTTGACACGCTGGCGGCGCTGGAGGCCGAAGGCGAAATGTTCGACGTGGTGATCTGCGATCCACCTGCATTTGCGCCGTCAAAACCCACACTGGAGGCGGGCTTGCGGGCCTATGAGCGTATCGCCAAACTGGCAGCCCCTCTGGTCAAACCCGGTGGCTACCTCGGCTTGTGTTCCTGCAGCCATGCTGCCGACCTCAGCAAATTCCGTGGGGCCTCGGCGCGGGGTATTGGCCGGGCAGGGCGTTCGGCGCAATTGATCCGCACCGGATTTGCCGGGCCGGATCACCCACAGCTGCCACAACTGGCCGAAAGCGGCTATCTCAAGTCCGTGTTCTTCCGGCTCGACTAAGGCAGCGCCCCGGGTGAAATTGCTGCTTGATACCTGTGTGCTGTACCCGACGGTGATGCGCGAAATGCTACTGGGCGCCGCTCGGTTGGGGCATTTCGTGCCCCTTTGGTCGACCCGTATCTTAGGCGAATGGGAGCGTGCAGCGGTGAAATTGGGCCCCTTGGGTGCGGCCCAGGCCAGCGCCGAGATTGCCCTGGTCCGAGCCAACTGGCCCGCGAGTGAACTGCCCCCGGCGCCAGGGCAGGAATCGCGTCTATGGCTGCCGGATGCTGCGGACATCCATGTTCTTGCGGTGGCCATCTCCGGCTCGGCGGATGCTATCGTGACCATGAACAACAAGGACTTTCCGCGCGATATCCTGGCCGAGGAAGGATTGAAGCGTCTCGGCCCGGACGAATTGCTCCATGCGTTGTGGCTGAAAGACAGCAAGGGGTTAGAGCAATTGGGCCAGCGCGTCACCGCCGAGGCATGCCGCCTGTCTGGCAAAGACTGGCAGGTTCGCCCGTTGCTGAAAAAAGCCCGGCTGCCACGCCTCGCCAAAGCCCTCGCCGACTCATAGCTTTCCGCTGGCTTCATCTGGCCAAAAATATCCCAGGGGTGAACTGGCCCTAAGGCCAAGAGGGGGCAGCGCCCCCACTGTCTGAACCAGACCCGCCTAGGTCTGCGCCCATTTCACCTGTAACCGGTCCAGCGCTTCGATGCGTTCCTCGGTTTTTGGATGGCTCATCAACCAGGCGGGGGCCATGCCAGCCCGGGTCTGGGTCAAGGCTTCAAGTTTACGGAACAGGGTCTTTTGCGGCTCCACCCCGATACCTGCCTTAGTCAGCAATGCCGCTGCATATTCATCCGCCTCATATTCATCCCCACGCGACAATCGGGCGGCAATCAGGCTGGTAAGCATACCCGCGATCCAGGGACCAATAAACGGGATATAACGCCCCAGAACCATCATCAATGCGGTGCGCAAGGCATTCTGACCCGAGAAATCAATCATGCGTCGCTTGGCATGACCCAGCGCCACATGGCCCAACTCGTGGGCAATAACCGATGCCAGTTCCTCGGCGGAAACCTCACCGTTCTGGTATTTGCGGTAAAACCCGCGAGTGATGAAAATCCTTCCATCCGGAGCCGCCAGTCCATTGACCGGATCGATTTCATAAATGAACACCGGTATGCGCGAGATCTCCAGCGCGGCGGCCATTCGATCTGTCAGGACCTTCATCTTACGGTCGGCCAGCTCGGTCGACTTTGCATCCAGATCTTTATGGGTGCGCCAGATTGAGATCCGGTACATCACGATGCCATAGGCAACAGCCAGCAGAATTGGGAATAATCTAATCATCCACTAGATATGGGCTGTGCAGGTCCGTTGAACAAGAGAGAATGCAGCACAGGTCAACGTGTCAGTTCTTTCATGCCTTTTTCCAGGCCCGACAGGGTCATGGGCACCATCTGGTCAGCAAAGATGTCGCGGACCATGCTGATTGAATGGGTATGATCCCAGTACTTCTCGGGCACTGGATTGATCCACAGGTTAGACGACCAGTGGTCGCGCGCGCGTTCCAGCCAGACCTGACCAGCCTCTTGGTTCCAATGTTCGTTGGCGCCACCAGGATAGGCAATCTCATAGGGACTCATCGAGGCATCGCCGACAAAGATGCATTTGTAATCAGGGCCGTAGGTGCGCAACACTTCGTGGGTTGGGATCTGCGCATCCCAGCGCCGGGCATTGTCACGCCACACACCTTCGTAAAGACAATTGTGGAAGTAATAATATTCCAGATGCTTGAATTCGCTCCGCGCGGCAGAGAACAGCTCCTCCACCACCTTGATATGGGGATCCATTGATCCGCCAACATCCAGGAACAACAGCACTTTGACCGCGTTGTGGCGCTCGGGGCGGGTTTTGACATCCAGGTAGCCGTGCTCAGCGGTGGAACGGATGGTGCTATCCAGATCCAGCTCTTCGTGGGCGCCCTGACGGACCCAACGGCGCAGGCGTTTCAGGGCGACCTTGATATTTCGGGTGCCCAGTTCAACATCACCATCCAGGTTCCTAAACTCGCGTTTGTCCCAGACTTTGACCGCCCGTTGGTGGCGGCTTTCTTTTTGACCAATGCGGACGCCCTCGGGATTGTAGCCATAGGCCCCAAAGGGGCTGGTTCCGGCCGTGCCAACCCATTTGCTGCCGCCCTGATGGCGACCTTCTTGCTCTTTCAGGCGCTCTTTCAGCGTTTCCATCAGCTTGTCAAAACCGCCCAGGGCTTCAATCTCGGCGCGTTCTTCCTCTGACATATGCTTCTCCGCCATTTTGCGGAGCCACTCTTCTGGAATGTCGACGGCCTCCATCACGGCCTGCGGCGGGATCGCCTCCAGGCCCTGAAACGTGGCAGCAAAGGCGCGATCAAACTTATCAATATTACGCTCATCCTTGACCATTGAGGAGCGGGCCAGGAAGTAGAATGCCTCGACATCATAGGTAGACAAGCCAGTCTTCAGGCATTCGAGAAACGTTAGATATTCGCGTAAGGACACCGGGACCGAGGCGTTACGAAGGTTCTCAAAGAAAGGCTGGAACATGGTTTCAGATCGCCAAACGGTGCACCATTAAGGTCAGCAGCATACCTGCAAGGCCCAGAATGATACCATAGACGGCCGCATATTGAAGAATATCTCCAAGGCGCCCGCCGCGTTTTCGGGCCATGTAGCTGCCAAACAATGCCCCAATTATCAGGCCGCTAATTACGATCATGTTCTATCTTCCGTCTAAGTATTGGGGGCCAGAGCAGCGATTTCATTCATTTTCGCCCGCACAGCCCAATCCGAGCCAAACCCGTAGCGCGCCCACCCCAGGCTGTCCAGTCTGACCGCGCGTGCCGCGTCTAAATCACCTGTCAGGGTCAGGGCTTCGGCTTGCATTAGCATTAGGGTAGACAGCAACGTGGCGCTTTCAAACTGCGCGGCTGTTGGGATGCTGGGCTGCAGCAACGCCCGTGCGGCGCGGCCGTTACCCCGGTTGATTTCATAAGCCGCCATCCGGGCGGCGATATGGGCGCGGTGCAAATTTGTGCTTGGGCTGTTACCAAGATAGTGCATTGCGCTTTTGAAGTGTTTCAGGGCCAGCCGGGGGTCAGACCCCTGAAGCATACGACCAAGTACGAAATGGCTGAACGACCGCCGGTGATCGTTCCAGCCCAAACGTTGTGCGATTGTGGCGGCCTGATTGGCCGCGCGTTTGCGGGTCTCATCCGTCGAGCCCGGGCCGATTGCGGTTTCTATTGCAGCAACCCAGTTGCGCGGAGTTTCCTGTAGCGGAGCCGAAGGGCGAGAATTTCCCTGAGGATTAAGGCGACTTAAAATTGCAGGCAAACGTGCCGAGACCTGAGCCCGGCTCATCCCGGTTGCCAGCTCGGGCGCATATGTGGCGCGCAGGATCAGCATGTCGAACCCGGTCAGCACAGCGTGGACATTGTCGTCGTTGAACACGGAATCCGGTAATCGATACAGATCATTGAGCGGCCCAATGGCCTGCGCCAATTCCTCGTGCAGGCAGTCACGCACCTCTTGCGGGCTGACATCGTTGGGCACAAAAATAGCCAACCTGTCGCGTTTGCGCAGCTGTGACCAATTGGTTTTTGCACGCCGCTTGCTGCGACGGTATTCGGCCAGTGAACTGACGTTTGGCACGACAAAACAAGCCGCCTTGGGCAAGGCCCTGCGGATCTCGGCACTGCTGACGGATTGGATCGTGATACGGGCGTTGCCGTCGCTCACCCGGTGGATATTGACTCCTGCCTCGCGACGCAGCCGGGACAACAGGCTGGCAAGATCCGAGTTCAGGCTTTGGGAAGGGCGTCCCGTGACACGCAGCGTTATGGGGCTGTCAAACCGGGTGAAAACGGGTAACGAGCTTCCCCCTTCCAGTTCGAAGTGCAGATCCAGAAAGTCACGCGCCATATCCTTGTTCGACCGCTGCGGCGGGGCAGGACGCGGTGTCGCAAATCTTTTGACCGGCGGCAGGGCACTGTCGGCAATGTGCGCGCGTGTCGGCGGCTGCTCCAGCGGAACAGTGTCACAGCCAACAAGCAGCAGAGCCGAAACTAATACGAGGCGCCAGATCATGTGCGTTGATATCGGATAAAGGGCGTTTGCTTTCCAACCCTGTCGTATAGTTTGCGCGCCGTCTGGTTAAAGTCCTGGGTAAGCCAGTAGACTGACCCGTTGCCCTTGGCATCGGCGGCGCCATACACCGCCTCGATCAAGGCACGGCCGACACCAGTACCGCGCGTATCAGGCCGGGCATATAGATCCTGCAGGTAGCAGGTGTTGTCCAATGTCCAGTTGTGGCGGTGAAACAAGTAATGGGTCAACCCGACGAGTTTACCATCAGTTTCGGCGATAAAGCAGGAAAAATCCTGAGGGTCGTCCCCGATCAAACGGGCAAACGTGCTGTCGTAGATCTTTTGCGACACTTCGGTTTCGTAAAAGGCCAGATAGTCGCACCACATCTCGGCCCATTCCTGGCGATCATCCATGTGAAGCGGGCGGATCCGCGCGTGTCCAGTCATACTCAGGCAGTCCACTTTCTAAAGAGACGAAATAGAGCGTCAGGTTCAATCATGGTGCCACTGCGCTTGGCAGGTGGCAAGCGGATCCGGTCAGCGTTTGCCACGTGCCATAAAGGCCAGGCGCTCAAACAAGTGCACGTCCTGTTCGTTTTTCAACAGTGCCCCATGCAGGCGTGGCAGCGAATCTGCGCCGTTGCGCGCCAAATCTTCGGGGGATAAATCCTCGGCAAGCAGCAGTTTCAGCCAGTCCAAAACCTCAGAGGTGGAGGGTTTCTTCTTTAACCCGGCAGTGTCGCGAATATCATAAAACTGTGTCAGCGCAGTGGTTAACAGGGCCTGCTTGATGCCGGGGTGATGGACTTCGACAATTTGTTTCATCGTCTCGGCATCGGGGAACCGAATATAATGAAAGAAGCAGCGCCGTAAAAACGCGTCTGGCAGCTCTTTTTCGTTGTTTGAAGTGATGATCATGATCGGGCGATGTTTGGCCCGAACAGTCTCGCCGGTCTCGTATACGTAGAACTCCATTTTATCGAGTTCCTGCAACAGGTCGTTCGGGAATTCGATGTCGGCTTTGTCGATCTCGTCTATCAGCAAGACCAGCCGCTCGTCGGCTTCAAAGGCCTCCCAGAGCTTACCTTTTTTGATGTAATTGCGCACGTCATGCACCCGTTCATCGCCTAGTTGGCTGTCACGCAGCCGCGAAACCGCATCGTATTCGTACAGACCTTGCTGGGCGCGGGTGGTGGATTTGACATTCCATTCAATCATTCGCAGGCCCAGGGAACTGGCGACTTGCCGTGCCAGCTCGGTCTTACCGGTTCCAGGTTCCCCTTTGACCAGCAGGGGCCGTTCAAGGGTAACCGCCGCGTTTACTGCGATTTTCAGGTCGTCGGTTGCAATGTAGTCTTTAGTGCCCTGAAAACGCATATTTTTCCGATCCTGAATGCCCGCGTCTCCGCGACCTGTTGCTGTTACGCTGCTTTTAACCCAGTACAGTTACTATTGTGTAGTGACAATCTCGGATGGAGCAGATAAATGCTGCCTCAGAGGGGGCGGCCTTATGTTTGGGAGTACATTATGACCAACATTCATGGCCTGACCGAAGGAGCCGAAATGAAGCAAGAAGTGTTTCTGCCGGATGACTATCGACCGGCTGAAGATGAACCTTTCATGAATGAAAGGCAGTTGGAATTTTTCCGACGCAAACTATTGAACTGGAAGCAAGATCTTCTGGCGGATAGTCGTGATACAATCGAGGCGTTGCAGGATAATACCCGCAATATCCCTGATGTAGCCGACCGTGCCAGCGAAGAGACCGATCGTGCCTTAGAACTGCGGACCCGTGATCGTCAGCGTAAATTGGTATCCAAGATTGACGCCGCAATCCGCCGTGTGGACGAAGGTGAATACGGATATTGCAACGTGACGGGTGATCCGATTTCGTTGAAACGTCTGAATGCCCGGCCGATTGCGACGATGAGTTTGGAAGCGCAAGAACGTCATGAACGTCGTGAAAAAGTACATCGCGACGATTGAAGCCAGATCAAATATTGAACAAAATAACGCCGGGGCCTGTTGTCCCGGCGTTTTTCGTTTATGTGGGAAGAACATAGGCGGAGTTGGGTGATATGGAACTCAAAGGTCAGAAAGTCACGATTTTGGGCGGGGGTATCGGCGGGTTGACCGCTGCGCTGACATTGTGTCGCAATGGCGCCGAGGTCACCGTACTGGAGCAGGCCGAGGCCATTGCCGAAGTTGGCGCAGGGCTGCAAATCTCTCCGAATGGGGTGTCGGTCCTGGCTGGTCTTGGGCTGCAGGATGATTTGGCTTGGTGCTCGCAGCGGGCAAGGGCCGTGTCTTTACGCGACTATCGCCATGGCCGTCAGGTGGTTCGGTTGGATCTCGACCAATATGCAGTTGGTCAGAATTTTTATTTTGTTCACCGCTCGGACCTGATTTCGATTCTTGTTGACGCTGTGCGTCAGGCCGGCGTGCAGGTTCGATTGCTGCAAAAGGTTGAGCGGGTGGATGCTGGACCGTCTCCGGTGGTACATTTGTCCAATGGCGACCAGTGCGGTGGCGATCTGGTGATTGGCGCCGACGGATTACACTCAAAGACCAGAAAAGCGTTTAACGATCCCGGTCAACCGACCTTTACCGGTCAAGTCGCCTGGCGGGCGACAGTGCCAAACGTACTGGACCTGCCACCCGAAGCGCATGTTTTCATGGGCCCCAAAAAGCATCTGGTTGCCTATCCATTACGAGATGGGAAACGGGTGAATATCGTTGCGGTTCAAGAACGCAGCGCCTGGGCTGCCGAGGGCTGGAATCACAGCGATGACCCCGACAATCTGCGACAGGCGTTCGAGGGTTTCGGCGGCACTGCTGGTGGTTTGCTCTCTGCTGTGGACGAAGTGCGTCTTTGGGGTTTGTTCCGTCATCAGGTGGCGGACAACTGGTGTCAGGGGCGTGTTGCAATACTGGGTGATGCAGCGCATCCGACCCTGCCGTTCATGGCACAAGGGGCCAATATGGCATTGGAAGACGCCTGGGTGTTGACCGCGTCTTTACGCGCATCCGAAAGCGTCGAGTCCGGGCTGAAGCACTATCAGAAACAACGGTACGCCCGCACTGTGCGATTGGTAGAGGCTGCCAATCGAAACGCCTGGAAATACCATCTGCGGGCGCCATTGGCCTGGCCTGCGCATCAGTTTCTAAAGCTTAGTGGACGGTTTGCACCGCAGCGTATGGTCCGCCAGTTTGATTGGATTTACCGTCACGATGTAACCGCCGAACCTTCTTAATATAGGGTCGGCGGCTTGTTTCTTGTCCGGTGGCGCGGCCGCGGTCAGAGATCCAGTTCGACCCAAACGGGCACGTGGTCAGACGGTTTGTCTCCGGCGCGCACTTGCTTGTCGATTTGACAGTCAAGCAGCAAGTCAGCGGCCTGCGGGGTCAGCAGGAAATGATCAATACGGATTCCGTCGTCCCGGTTCCAGGCGCCAGCCTGATAATCCCAGAATGAATAATGGCCCGGCCCCTGATGGCGGGCGCGAAACGCCTCGGTGAAACCCAGATTGACAATGCGCTGATAGGCCGCGCGGCTTTCTGGACGGTGCAGGGCATCCTCGACCCAGGCCTCTGGTCGCTTGGCGTCCTCGGATTGTGGAATGATGTTGTAGTCACCAGCCATAAGGGCAGGAGCATCCTGAGACATCAGCTCTGCTGCACGTATCTGCAATCGCTGCATCCAGCGCATTTTGTAATCGTATTTCCCGCCCGGTACTGGGGTGCCATCGGTCTGCACTTCGACCGGATTGCCATTCGGCAAGTACAGTCCGCAAATGCGTAGGGCCTGTTTTCCAATCACCGTCGCCTCAATCCAGCGCGCCTGAATGTCATCGTCGTCGCCGGGTAACCCGCGTGTTACATCCTCTAGCGGAAGTTTCGACAGGATCGCGACCCCGTTGAACCCTTTTTGGCCATGTGTCTCGACGTTATAGCCGCGGTCCTCGAATAATTCCCGAGGGAAGGCTTCATCAATGGATTTAACCTCTTGCAGCAGCACCACATCGGGTTGGGCCTCATCCAGCCAGGCAGGAAGGGCCAAAGACCTGGCTTTGATACCATTGATGTTAAACGTGGCAATTTTCATCTCAGATCTCCTGTAAAGGCTTAGGGTGATCTATTGCCCATGTTGGCAGTGGGGGCAAGCTGGGGACGCATAGTTGCTTGCCTGATTCGGGTGGGTGTCTGGTTTTCCGGTAGTGAATTATCGCAAAATCAACCTATAGTATAGTAAAGAAGTTTTGCATTTTTGCGCTAGATGATGGTTTGGGCCCAACATTTTGCGATAATTTATTGAACAGTTAATTCATTGAGTTGCGACGTGAAGCCCCCGGTATCTTGATGGATTAAGAAGCCTTTAAGGTGCGTGTTAATTTTATTTTCTTGCTATGCGTGTAGAGATGGAGTGCAACCCGCCATCTACTTTAAGGAGATTTTCCCATGACTGCTCTTCGTAAAAATACAGCGTTTGCCCCAGAAATCACATCAGGCGTTTCCAGTCTATTTGATGGTGATGGCACTGCGTTGTTTTCCTCTGGCTCTGCTCCTGAAATGAGCGCGGATTGCCTGACTGGCGATGCAACCGAGGCCTTTTCCTCTGGGTCGGCTCCGGTTTGTATGTCGGACAGCTTGTCAGGGGATGGAACGCAGATGTTTTCCTCTGGTTCCTCGCCAATCCGCCTACAGCTGACCATTGTGGGCGATGGCACACAGATGTTCTCGTCAGGTAGCTAAGCAATCTTGCCCATTGGCACAGACGGGCGCCTTGTAATCAGTTGGAATGAAAGAAAGCACTCAAATGTCAAACGTCATTCCACTCAAGGCGCCTGGCTCGCAAGTCAGTATTGATCAACAATGTACTGCCCTGATTGGCAACTTCTCACAGCATCGTCGGGTGCAGGGCGATGTGTTCTGGCTGAAGGAAAATGCCGAGCTGTTGAATATTCTTGAATGCACCGGGATGTCGCTCAGCGAAAGCCAAATGCTGCCAATGATCAGTTTCTACAATAGGATCGAAGATCAGATTTGTTTTTTCCAACAATACTACCGTTTCATTCTGTCAATTTGCCTTGATCTCGAAGATTTGGGCCTCGCCGGGGGCAAAGGCGAAGATATTGCCAATTGGGTTGCCCGGGAAGGGCTGGCCGAAGCTGAGCTGTCAGACCTGCAACGTGCTGAAGCCCACAGGTTGATGCAACGGCGCGGTATAAACGGCGTTGTGGACAGTACTGCACTGGAACAGCGTTTGCGGAAATTTATTGGTCGCTCCGGAACCTTTGCGCTGCCCAATCGTAAGGCCGCTTATGAGCTGACACATATCGTGTTTTACTTATCCGAATACGGCCGTGTTGATCCGGAACTGGATCAGAACGCTCTCCTGAGCCTCGAATATGCTGGATTGCTGGCCTATCTGGATCAGAACTCAGATCTGTTGGCAGAGGTCTGTATTGCGCTGCATTACGCTGGTCAGCAGCCACCTGTCGTGTGGATGACTTGGATCGCGCGCCAGACAGCCGGTTTTGTCATTGCGGATGGTAACTCGGGTCAACGATCTGACGCCTATCACGATTATTTCGTTTGTAACTGGCTGATGGCGGCGACGCGACGGCCCTATTTCACCCAGCAGGTGCCAAGGGGCCCCATGCAGGTTAGGCAAAGCGCGACCCAAACAGGATCGTTAAGGCAGATGTCGCAGATGTTATTTGAACTGCATAACCATCGAAGCGCTGATTGGCCATTGATGCGCCAGCATTTGCAATCAGAACTCAGCCAAGAGGCCCATGATATCTTGACCGCTGCCGAAAGCAGTACGGACAATTTCGAGAGCTTCTTTGCAGGTTTTGCACGGGTTGGAGTAAAGTTGGATTAACCAACGGCAACCGGGGCTGCGCGGGTTGAAATTACATTGAAAACGACGTTCCGCAACCGCAACTGGAGGTGGCGTTTGGATTCTCGATGGTGAACCGTGCGCCGATCAGCTCTTCGGTGAAATCAATCACAGCGTTTTCCAGAAATGGCAGTGATACGGAATCCACCACCACTTTTTCGCCCTGACCTTCCAGAACCAAATCGTCAGTTTTGGCGTCGTCCAGTTCAATTTCGTACTGGAACCCGGAACATCCACCGCCTTCGACAGCAATGCGCAGGGCCTGACCCTGTCCGGCAGCGCCGATCTCAGCCAGGCGGGCAAAGGCGCGGTCGGTTACTTTAGGTGGCAGTTGCATGCCCATCTCCACGAAGTTCTGTTGCGGTGCAGTCCATTATATAGAAAGGTAGAGGCCGGGCGACAAGATTTGCAAAGGAAAAGAATTATTATGCATGCGTCTTATGCCTCAAACCCGGAAAATACCCGCGGTCGGTTGGTCGATGAGGAGGAGAGCAGCTTTCGCTCACCGTTCCAGAGGGATCGCGACCGGATCATTCATGCCAGCGCCTTTCGCCGACTGAAGCACAAGACACAGGTCTTTGTTGAACATGAGGGCGACAATTACCGCACGCGGCTGACCCATACGATAGAGGTGGCGCAGGTGGGTCGGACAATTGCCGGGGTCTTGGGATTGAACCAGGAACTGACCGAGGCAGTGGCCTTGGCGCATGATCTTGGCCACACTCCCTTTGGTCACACTGGCGAGGATGCACTGCATGCCTTGATGGCGCCTTATGGCGGATTTGATCACAATGCCCAGGCGATCCGCATCGTGACTGCGCTGGAACAGCACTACGCTGAATTTGATGGGCTTAATCTAACGTGGGAGACGCTGGAGGCGATCGCCAAGCACAACGGTCCCGTGGTCGGTGATCTGCCCTACGCCCTGTCCGACTACAATGCGATACATGACCTAGAGCTGTACAGCCATGCCAGCGCCGAGGCGCAAGTGGCCGCACTGGCTGACGATGTTGCCTATAACAATCACGATCTGCATGACGGGTTGCGGGCCGGGTTGTTCACTGATGATGATATATCCCAGCTGTCGATGATTGGGCCAGCCTATGCTGAGGTGGACCGCCTGTACCCGGGCTTAGCCCCCAGCCGTCGCAGACACGAGGCCCTGCGCCGGGTGTTTGGCGTTATGGTCGGCGATGTGATCGACACCTCGCGGGGGGTGATCGCTCGGACGGGGGTGCAATCGGTCGAAGCTGTGCGGGCCCTTGATCATCCGGTGGTTCAGTTTTCGGACCGGATCTGGACCCAGCTGAAAGAGATCCGCGCATTTTTGTTCACCCGCATGTACCGCGCACCGTCTGTGATGGTGAAACGATCCGAGGTCGGCAAGGTGGTCGAGGCGCTGTTCCCTTATTACCTGCAAAATCCATTGCAAATGCCAGAACGCTGGCATGCCCAAATTGCGGCGGCCAATAGCGAAACCGCTCTGGCGCGGATTGTGTCGGACTATATTGCCGGTATGACGGATCGCTTTGCGCTGCAAGAGCATCAGCGGCTGATCATGGGGTTGGAAGTGACCAAGTGACAACCGGCTGGAAATAAGGGCGATCCTAAACTGGCCCTATGACCTTTGTGCATTAGTCTTTCTTTAAGAGGAGAGACATGCAGGGAGGTCAGTATGACACGTTGGACCGTCACCTTTCAGGACGCACCTGAGATGACCAAAATCCGGGCTGACAAGGCGCGCCGGGATGCTCATATTGCCTATGTGCGCGGACGTCCCGGATTGCAGATCGGCGGCACTTTGGCCCTGCGCCCGCAACAGGATTTCCCCGGTGCAATCTGGACTGTCGAGGCTGAAACCCGGGCTGAGGTCGAGAGACTGGTGGTCAAGGATCCATACTACATCCCGTCCCTGCGCCGGTATTCCATTCACAATCAGGGCCAGACCTCTGCGGTCCAGGACATGCTGGCCTAAGCGCCCAGGTGAGGCAAACGAGCCTCCAATCGCCGTTTTACTGCCCTGCATTGTCTGCGATGCGGGCCATAAGATATTGACCCTTGGGCTGGGCGTGATACTTCGCGTGACTGAACCTATGGGACGCCAGACATGAACCTGTTTACAGATATCCGCTCGCTTGTGATTGAAAGCCTCGACACTATGGTGTCTGACGGCACGCTTCCGGCAGGGCTGGACCTGCGAAATGTAGCCGTCGAGCCGCCTCGGGATGCGGCCCATGGCGACATGGCAACCAATGCTGCGATGGTATTGGCCAAAGCAGCCAAGACAAAGCCACGCGATATTGCAGATGCCTTGGCGGCCAAGCTGGTTGCGGATGACCGGATCACATCGGCCGAGGTCGCAGGCCCGGGGTTCCTGAACCTGCGGCTGGCTGGTTCAATCTGGCGAAATGTCCCGAAATCTGTGCTGAGCGCCGGGCTTGACTTTGGCCGCTCGGATATGGGGCAGGGGCTGAAGGTCAACGTCGAATATGTCTCGGCCAATCCCACCGGGCCGCTGCACGTGGGCCACACCCGAGGTGCGGTCTTTGGCGATGCGCTGGCCAGTCTGCTGGACTTTGCCGGCTATGACGTCACCCGCGAATATTACATCAATGATGGTGGCGGTCAGGTCGATGTCTTGGCGCGCTCGGTTTACCTGCGTTACCTTGAGGCCCACGGCCAGGAGGTTGCCTTTCCCGATGGAACATATCCCGGCGATTACCTGATCGAAACTGGCAAGGCGCTAAAGGACAAGGTGGGCGATGCCTATGTTGACCAGCCCGAAGAGATTTGGCTGCAAGACGTCCGGGTGTTCTCGACCGATGCAATGATGGAGCTGATCCGGGCGGATCTGAAGTCACTGGGCGTGGTGATGGATAATTTCTATTCGGAAAAGTCACTGTATGGCACCGGACGAATCGAAAGTGCTATTTCCGAATTGGACACCAAGGGCCTGATTTATGAGGGCGTGCTGGAGCCACCAAAAGGCAAAAAACCTGTCGACTGGGAGCCGCGTGAGCAGACCCTGTTCAAGTCGACAGAGCACGGCGATGACGTGGATCGCCCGGTCAAGAAATCTGACGGCGCCTGGACCTATTTCGCGCCTGACATTGCCTATCACTATGACAAGATCGAGCGCGGTTTTGACTTGCTGATCGACGTCTTGGGTGCTGATCACGGCGGCTATGTCAAACGGATGAAAGCGGCGGTGTCTGCGCTGTCTGATGGTCGTGTCCCGTTGGACATCAAGCTGACACAGCTGGTCAAACTGTTCAAAGATGGCGCCGAGTTCAAGATGTCCAAGCGGGCAGGGACCTTTGTTACCCTGCGCGACGTGGTTGATCTGGTGGGCGCCGATGTCACCCGTTTTGTGATGCTCACCCGCAAGAATGACGCGTCGCTGGACTTTGATTTTTCCAAGGTGCTGGAGCAGTCAAAGGACAATCCGGTGTTCTATGTGCAATATGCAAACGCCCGGATCTGCTCGACCCTGCGCAAGGCCGGGGACGAAAACATCGCAATGGACGACGCAACGCTTGCCAATGCGGACCTGTCACAGTTGGCGGATGATGCGCAAATCGCTGTGGCCAAAAAACTGGCAGAATGGCCACGCCTGGTCGAAATCGCTGCACGCACCCACGAACCCCATCGGGTGGCCTTCTACTTGTATGATCTGGCCTCGGATCTGCACGGACTTTATCACCTGGGCAAATCCAATGATAATTTACGATTTGTTAACACGAGCAGCCAATCGGCAACACATGCGAATTTGGCACTGGCGCGGGCCGTTTCGATTGTTATTTCGTCCGGTTTGGGTATTCTAGGGGTGAAACCAGCGCAGGAGATGCGGTGATACAATCGCCCGAAACGCTGGTCTGAGGCAGTTCTAGAGACCCGAATCTATGCGCAATGTCGCATCGATGGGCAGTGAGGCGGACATGGCGTTTAGCGCGCAAGCTGGCGATAGCCGGGCGTATTCTTTGCAGGGTGCATCCTCTAGCCGGGGTGCGGCCTATGACGGGCAGTACCAATCACAATACCAGCAGTATGATCCGCAGGCCTATGGTCAGGCGGATTCTGATGCGGTGGCTCAAGGCACCTCAAAACCTGCGTCAGGTGACTTCACCAAGACACTGGGCTTTCTGGGCGCTGTGGCATCGTTGGCATTGGTCGTCGGGACCGGTTTTTGGGGGTACAAGCTGGTGGCGCGCGACGTCAGTGGCGTCCCCGTTGTGCGGTCCCTGGAAGGACCCATGAGGGTTCAACCCGTCAATCCAGGTGGCGAGGCCGCTGTTAATCAGGGGCTGGCGGTTAATGATGTTGCCGCCAATGGCATTGCTGCAGATCCTGCGGATCGATTGACCTTGGCGCCGAGCTCGCTGGGTCTGGCCGAAGATGATGGTCCTGTGACCGAGCTTGCAGTTTCTACAACCTCCGAACCGGCACTGGTTCAGGAAGACACAATTACTGAAGGTGAAACTGCGGCCTCGCAAGCCAATGAAATTGATGCGCTGGTGGCCGCACTGACGGCGGGCGTCACACCGATGACACCTGCGCCAAGAGAGGCCGGCACGACCTTGGCGTCTGTTTCGGCGCCGTCCATCGTGCAGCCTGCACCGCTACAGCCCGTCACGTCAGAAAATGCTGTTACTATTGCGCCGGCACCTGGCATGCTCAATGCGCCCGGCGTAAAAGTGTCGCTGCGGCCGCTGGTTCGTCCGGCACGGTTTGCCCCCTCCCAAAGTGCTGCCGTCCCTTCTCAGGGACGATCGACACTTGAAGTTGACGCCGCCAGCCTGCCTGCCGGTACCCGTCTGGCGCAACTTGGCGCCTATGAAAGCGCAGACGTCGCGCGATCCGAGTGGGATCGTATTCAGGGTCGGTTTGAAGACTATCTGGATGACAAAAAACGGGTGATTCAAAAGGCCGAAAGTGGCGGTCGGACGTTTTACAGGCTTCGGGCGATGGGCTTTGATGACCTGTCTGACGCGCGTCGGTTCTGCGCAACATTGGTTGCCGGCAGCGCAGATTGCATTCCTGTGACGACTCGCTAATGCGGTTTGGGGCAACTATCCTGGATGCAGAAGGCCTGCGGTTGACTGCGGACGAGATCAGCCTGTTTCGCGATACCAACCCGTTTGGCTTTATCCTGTTCGCCCGCAATATCGACACTGCGGATCAAATACGGGCACTGTGTGATGATTTCCGCAATGCGGTGGGTCGCAACTGTCTTATTACCATTGATCAAGAAGGTGGCCGGGTTCAACGCCTGCGCCCCCCTTTGGCGCGCCAGTGGCTGGCGCCGCTGGACCATGTTGAGAGCGCTCGTGTAACGGCCCCAACAGATGACCCATTGCGTGCGGTCTGCCGTGCCATGTACCTGCGCTATCGGTTGATCGCCGACGAGCTGTATGGGCTGGGTATCGATAGCAATTGCGCCCCAATGGTTGATTTGGCCGGTGATGACACGCATCCGTTTCTCAAAAATCGCTGTTACGGCGCCGAAGCCCAGACCGTGGCAGGCATTGGCCGCGCGTCGGCGCAGGGCTTGTTGGACGGAGGTGTCTTGCCAGTGTTGAAACACTTGCCGGGCCACGGACGGGCCACCGCCGACAGTCACCACGATCTGCCGCATGTGGGCACGGATCTCACCACCCTTAACAAGACGGACTTTGACGCGTTTCGCAGTTTGAATGACCTGCCGATGGGGATGACTGCGCATTTGGTCTATGATGCCATTGACCCTGAACCGGCCACTCTTTCTGCGGTGATGATGCGTTTGATCCGTGAGCAGATTGGCTTTGATGGGCTGATCATGACCGATGATATTTCGATGAAGGCACTGTCTGGCGCGCCAGCTGCGCTGTCACGCGCTGCGCTGGCGGCTGGCTGTGATGTTGTCCTGCATTGTAACGGAACATTGGCCGAGCGGAGCGAAACCGCGATGGCGGCTGGTGAGATGACCGAGGTGGCGCAGATCCGGGCTGACCACGCGCTTTCGGCGCGGCGAAAACCCGTCGAACTTGACATTGATGCTGCCGAAGAGGAACTATCTGCCCTTATGGGCGGACTGGTATATGGCTGACGATCTGTTTCAGGAGACTGCACAATCGGTGGCCGAAAGGCTGGCGGCTGAAGCGTTGATTGTGGATGTTGACGGCTTTGAGGGCCCTCTTGATGTGTTGCTTAGCCTGTCGCGGACCCAAAAAGTTGACCTTCGCAGGATTTCGGTTCTGGAACTGGCCCGGCAATACCTGAGCTTTGTAGACCGAGCCAAGGTGCTGAGGATCGAGTTGGCGGCGGATTATCTGGTGATGGCAGCCTGGCTGGCCTTCCTGAAATCGCGGCTTTTGTTACCACCTGAACCCGGCGAAGAAGGCCCCAGCGGCGAAGAGCTGGCGGCCCATCTGGCCTTTCAGCTGGAAAGGCTACAGGCCATGCGGGACGCGGCGGCGCAGTTGATGGCGCAGGACCAAATGGGCCGTGACTTCTTTGCCCGCGGTCAGGGTGAGGACATCACCCGGATCAAAACCGTGACCTATAGCGCCACTTTGCTGGATCTGATGCAGGGATATGCCCGCATTCGCACTCGCGACGATTTCCGCCCTTTTGTGATGGACCGTGACTCGGTGTTTACAATGGAAGAGGCGCTGGAACGGATGCGGGGGCTGATTGGCTTTACCGGCAGCTGGACCGATATGTTGAGCTATCTGCCGGATGGATGGCATAGTGATCCGGTGCGCCGCCGCTCTGCGACGGCTGCGACCTTTGCGGCAGCACTGCAGCTGGTGAAAGAGGGTAAACTTGAGTTGCGCCAATCGGACACTTACGCTCCGATCCAGATGCGCAGCTGCGGCGAGGGCCATTGATGGAAGACCACAGTCCAGTTCCCGAAGGCGAAAGCCTTTTTGATGCGCCCTTGATGGCCGAGCAGGAACGCATGGTTGAGGCGGTTTTATTCGCCAGCGCCGCGCCTGTCACTTTGCGGGATTTGGAATCGCGAATGCCACATGGCTGCAACCCGGCCGAGGCGTTGGCCCGTCTGCGGAAAAAATACGAAGGGCGCGGTGTGCAGGTGGTTCGGGTTGGCGACACCTGGGCGATGCGGACGGCCTCTGATCTGGGCTTTCTGATGCAGAAAGAAACGGTTGAGACCCGCAAGCTGAGCCGCGCTGCGATTGAGACGCTGGCCATCATTGCCTACCACCAACCGGTCACCCGTGCCGAAATCGAAGAAATCCGCGGAGTCTCGGTCTCGCGCGGAACCATTGATCAGTTGCTTGAAATGGAGTGGATCCGGTTGGGACGGCGCAAAATGACACCGGGGCGTCCGGTGACCTTTGTGGTGACACCACATTTTCTGGATCATTTCGGGCTAGAGAGCGCGCGAGATTTACCGGGGCTGAAAGAGCTGCGAGCCGCCGGCTTGCTGGAAAACCGTCCGCCGCCAGGCGTGCTGGGTCTTGGTGATTTGGATGATGAAGATGACGAGCAGTCGGAACTGTTCGAGGACTGAAAGCGCGCCGGGTCTGACGCCTCTAATTTGACGTAATCCAGTGATAAAAGCGATTCAGGTTGCAGGGGTTACTATCATGAACGTGAATTTCATTATCAACATGGTTGTCAGGCAACTGGTGCGCCGCGCGGTTAATTTTGGCATCGGTGCGGGAATTAATGCGGCCACCAAACGCGGTAAGGCATCTCGCGGCGCGGCAGATCAGAATGCATCGTCGCCGACGTCTGGACCAGACCGGAAACGCGCCGCTAAGCAGGCGCGTCTGGCGCAGCGGGGCCCGTGGACCTAACCCGGCGAAGCCCCAGCGCCTCGAGTGCTTCGATCAGGCACAGGATCGCCGAGATCGCCAGGCAGCCAGCCAATCCCCAAGTTGCAAAAGCCAATCCTCCAAAAGGCGGTACGGCAAATATGCACAGATATGTCACTGTGCTGTAGAGCCCCATAATGGCACCGCGTTGCGAAGGGTCCAGCGCTGTTAGGCGTGCCACCACAAGGTTCAGTACAAGATGCTGGAATATGCCCCAGACCACCGCTATTGCCAGCAGCCAGTGGAAAGTACCTATCAGCGGTATCATTGCCGCATAGATCATTGATATGACAAGGAATACCGGAGCAGTCGACCGGGCTGGACCCAGCCGGTCGAGCAGGGGATCAACCAGCACCGCCAGACCAAAACCGATACCGTAGAACAGCGGCACCAGTCCGGCCTGGGTGGTGCTGAGTCCCAGTTGTACCGTGACATGGGCACCAATGAAGAAATAGGTGATGTAGAAGGCCAGCATCAGCAACAGAGTGGCCAGCAACCCTCGGGTTATACCCGGTACTTTCAAGGCGGTCAGCGGGGATGTGCCGGTGTTGCCGGTTGTGCCCAACAAGCGCAGACCGGAACTTAGCAGCCAAAGACATGCGGTGCCTGCAGAGAGCGTGACGTAAACCGAGCGCCAGCCCAACACGTCAGTCAACCAGGCCCCTGCGCTGACCCCCAGCACCAACGACAGCGTCCACCCGGTGAGCACAGCCCCCATGGTCTGTGCCTCACGGCCTTTAGGCGCGATGGTGACGGCCAGGGTGTAAATTGAAGGCAAAGCTGCCCCAGCCGCCAATCCGCACAGTGCCTGCGCGGCGATCAGGGCCAGAACGTTGGGGGCAAGGGCACTGGCAGCCAATCCGATGGCCAAAATGACAAGTGCAACCCGCAGCAGACGACCGGCGCCATACCGGTCTCCCAAAGGGGCCAGCAGCAGCGCCGCAGCTGCCACGCCCAGGCCATAGGCGCTGGCCGCCTGCATCACCTGTGCGGCGCTGACGTCCAAGTCAGTGCCCACCGTAGTGACCAAAGGTGACAGCAACAAAGAGTTGGCTCCGATGACACCAATGGCGCTCAGTAGAATGAGAATTGACGCCAACATGGGATTGTCCTCGAATGGTGTTCAGTAATATCTGATATTGGCAGAACTGCATTTTGTTAAGAGGAGAAGGGGCGGACGATTGAAAAAACAGATAGCGTTCGGAAAAAGACCCGTGCGACACGGGGACTGGATGATTTGGACCGAAAAATATTAGGTGAGTTGAGCCAGGATGCCACCCAGCCTTATGCTGCGATTGGCCAAGCGGTTGGTCTGTCACCTCCGGCGGTGCACGAACGGGTCAAACGGTTGCGGGCCTCAGGCGCGATCAAGGCAACGGTGGCACAGCTGGATGGGCCGGCGTTGGGCAAGCCACTGCTGGCCTTTATTCATGTTGATACCGTTGGCTGGGGCAAGACAGCCGCTTTGATGGCGCTTGAAAACTGGCCTGAAGTCGAAGAGATCCACTCGGCCACTGGCGATACCTGCCTGATTCTAAAGGTGCGGGTTGCCTCTCCGCTGGCGCTGGAGGGGTTGCTGTCACAGATCTATGATACCCAAGGCGTGCGCGGCACCCGGACCTACCTGACGCTTTCGACCCATCTGGAGCGGGCCGTCCAGGCCGAAGTTTCAACTGACCTGGAGACCATGGCTGGTATCAAGTAGCATCGCCGGGCAGGGCAATGGGGCTATTCAATGGTGATAGTCTGGCGCAGGGCTCCGCTTTCGGCGTCCAGAATAAGAATGCGGTTGTCATCACTGACCACGGCAATCCAGCCTTTTCCAAAGGTGACAGCTGTGGGCGTGGTGCCATCGGGCAAAGTGATCGTATCGGGTAATGTGACACCTTTATCCGACAAGCGGATGACAAGCAGGCTAATTACCACTACAAGCCCGCCAATCATGACCGCGGTGAGCGTGGTCACCAGCCGTCTCAGGAACTTTAGCTGAGCCGGTTCTTCGATTTCGGGTTCGGAAGGACGTGTCATGGGCAGCCGCCAAATTGAGTTTGTCATTGCGGATAACCCGCCTAACCGGCTTGATAAGGCGCTTTCGCGGGATGTGCCAGTGGAAGCGACCCTGTCACGCACCCGATTGGCCCGGTTGATAGTCGCTGGCGCCGTCACGGTGGATGGGGTTGTGGTTGATGACCCCAAGGCCAAGGTGGCCGAAGACGCAATGATCCTGGTCACCGTGGACGAGGCCGAAGACAGCCATATCGGCCCCGAGGATATCGCGCTGGACGTGATCTATGAAGATGATGATCTGATTGTAGTGAACAAACCCGTTGGCATGGTTGTGCACCCGGCGCCGGGCACACCGTCGGGGACCTTGGTCAACGCGCTACTGCATCACTGCGGCGAGAACCTCTCCGGTGTCGGCGGAGTGAAGCGGCCCGGTATTGTGCACCGGATCGACAAGGAAACCAGTGGCCTGCTGGTGGTGGCCAAATCCGATGTGGCGCATCAGGGGCTGGCAAAGCAATTCGAAAAGCACACGGTTGAACGGTACTACCGCGCTATCTGTTACGGTGTGCCGGATGCCAATGATCCGCGCCTGCGCGGCATCAAGGGCACCAGCTTTGAACCCGGCAACATCTTGAAACTGACCACCCAACTGGCGCGCCATAAACATGATCGCCAGAAACAAGCCGTGTTGTTCCAAGGCGGGCGCCATGCGGTGACGCGGGCGCGGATTGTCGAACCCTTTGGCAATCCCGGCGTGGTGGCCCTGATCGAATGCTGGCTGGAAACCGGCCGCACCCATCAGATCCGTGTCCATATGGCCCATGCCGGTCACGGGTTGGTGGGCGATCCGACCTATGGTGGGAAACGCAAACTGGCGGCTAAGTCGCTGGCTCCGGCAGCGCACGACGCCCTGCGCGCTTTCCCACGTCAGGCGTTGCACGCGGCGGTTCTGGGATTTGTGCATCCGGTCTCTGGCGAAGAGATGCGGTTTGAAGCGCCAATGCCCAGCGATATGGATGCGTTGATGGAGACGTTGCGCCTGCCGGCTGAATAGTCAAATGCTGGCGTATTGTGACCGCTCGGCCGAAAGGTCGGGCGGGTCTGACCTTTGCCGGAAGGGCGCTTGGCATCTCTCCTAGGCCGGGCGCGCCTTTGGGTTTTTCGCTCGGCGGCGCACGGCCCGATACTTTCGGTAACTTTTTGCACATCCCTGTGAAGCAGATCACAGACGCGGCTTCTCGTGTTAGTATATCAGAAAGTCATAGCACCTCTTGAAAGAGAAGAAGTGCTTACCCATATGCTGATATGTTAAGTCCTTATACATTAGGGAGGGGCACACTACATGGCTAACTTTAAGAACCTACCTGCACCAACACCAGAGGGCGGGTTGAACCGCTATATGCAGGAAATCCGCAAGTTCCCGCTACTGGAACCGGAAGAAGAATACATGCTGGCCAAGGCCTGGGTGGAAAAGGAAGACAGCGGTGCCGCGCACCGTATGGTCACCTCGCACCTGCGGTTGGCAGCAAAGATCGCTATGGGATATCGTGGCTACGGGTTGCCTCAGGCCGAGGTGATTTCAGAGGCCAACGTTGGTTTGATGCAGGCTGTGAAGCGGTTTGACCCCGAACGTGGGTTCCGTTTGGCAACCTATGCAATGTGGTGGATCCGGGCCTCGATTCAGGAATACATCCTGCGGTCCTGGTCGCTGGTGAAACTGGGCACAACCTCGGCGCAGAAAAAGCTGTTCTTCAACCTGCGCAAGGCCAAAGCCCGCATCGGTGCGCTGGAAGATGGCGACATGCACCCTGATAACGTCAAGCGCATTGCCACTGATCTGGGTGTGACTGAGGCCGAGGTGATCTCGATGAACCGGCGGATGTCGGGCGGAGATGCCTCGCTGAATGCCACCGTGGGGTCCGAAGGCGAAGGCACCATGCAATGGCAGGATTGGCTGGAAGACGAAAGCGCTGATCAGGCTGGCGACTACGAAGAACGTAATGAACTGGACGCCCGCCGTGAATTGCTAAGCGAAGCGCTGGAAGTGCTGAATGAACGTGAAAAGGACATTCTGACTCAACGTCGTCTGGCTGAAAAGGCCCAGACACTAGAGGAGCTGAGTGGTCAGTACAGCGTCAGCCGCGAGCGTATCCGGCAGATTGAAGTGCGTGCCTTTGAAAAGCTGCAGACAAAGATGCGTGAACTGGCGCTGGCCAAAGGTATGATGGCGACAGCTTAACCCAAGCCTTTGGATTTGAAATGTCGGAAAGGCGGTGCAGATGCGCCGCCTTTTTTGATGCTGACAATCAAAAAAGAAACCGCCCACGGTCGTCGTGGACGGCTTGAAAACTCTGCTCCCGCAAGGCGATGGATTAGTCCAGTCGGTCGCGCAAAACCCGCAGCATATTACCGCCCGCGACCTTGCGGATCTGGACCTCGGTCAGGCCGATATCCATCATTGCCTGGGTCACGGCAGCCAGCTCGGATGTATCAAAGGATGTTGTGACAGAGCCATCAAAGTCGGACCCCAGCGACACCGCATCTTCGCCGACGATCTCGATCGCCACTTTGATGGTCTTGGCCACACCTGCGGGACTGTCATCGCAGGTGACATCCGCCCAATAGCCAATGGCAATCACGCCGCCAGTGGCCGCGATGTCTTGCATTAATGCGTCAGGGAAATTGCGTTTGGTCTGGCAGTTTTTGTAAATCCCGGTGTGAGAGACCACCAGCGGCATATCTGTCAGGGCCAGCACGTCGCGCACCACTTGCTGACTGGAATGGGCCAGATCCAGGATCAGCCCACGCTCGGCAACGGCCTGGACCACGTCGCGACCAAAGTCAGTTAGTCCAATGTCGCCAGATCCATGCAGCGACCCGCCCAGTTCATTATCAAAAAAATGCTGCAACGCGATCATGCGATAACCGGCATCCTGCAGGCCCTGCAAATTGTTCATATCGCCCTCAAGCGGATGCGCGCCTTCGATGCCCAGCAATCCGCCGACCACAGGCTCACCGGCCAGTTTCAGGGCCATCAGCGCGTCCAGGTCCGCTTCGGTTCGGATAATACGCAGATGCCTGTCCGAGTTGGCCTGGGCGGCGTGCAGTTTTTCCGATTGGTACAGCGCGCGCTGATACAGTGAACCCCAGGTGCGGGGCGGCCACAGCTGGCCAATAGCCAGCAGCGTGATATTGTCCCGCGCATCCGTCGCATTGTGATCGTAGTTCATCCCAGCAGGTGATTTGGTGACCGCAGTGAACATCTGCAACGCCACGTTGCCCTCGATCAGGCGGGGAATGTCGACCTGTCCGCGGGTGCCCCGTTCGTTCAGATCCCGGTTCCACAGCAAAGTATCGGCATGCCAGTCGCCTATCAGGAGATCCTTGTGCAGGGCGGCGGCCTCGGGGCTGATGACGTAAGGCGCATGTTCGGTCACGGCATTGCGTTGTGTTTCAACATATTCCGGGCCGTAAATGAAAAAACCGACCACCGGTATCGCCAACAGGATTAACAATCGCCCCAACCATTTTCCCAACCTGCGCATGTGAATACCCTTTCTCAATTCAATTTTTGATAACCTAGGGCAGGGTCCGTTGGGCGCAAAGGGGAACGTCAAGGCAACATCTCCTTGCTGATTGCGGTAACATGGGTAAATTGCTGGCTCAATCAGGAGGTGACAATGCAGAATCCAGTGCGATGGGGAATTCTAGGGGCGGGTAAGTTTGCGCGACAGTTTATGGGGCCAGCCATCCATGCGGCTGAGGGGGCGCAATTGGTGGCGCTTGCGACCTCAAGCGCGGAAAAGGCAGAGCCGTTTCAGGCGTTTTGCCCGGAATTGACCGTCTACGACGACTATGATGCGTTACTGGCGGCGCCCGACATCGATGCTGTCTATGTACCACTGCCCAACCATATGCATGTGGAGTGGAGCCTGAAGGCGATGGCGGCGGGCAAGCATGTGTTGTGCGAAAAGCCGATGACACTGCAGGCGGATCAGTTCGATCAGTTGATCGCCAAGCGGGATGAGGCCGGTGTGCTGGCCGCCGAGGCCTATATGATCGTGCATCACCCGCAATGGCAGATGGTGAAACGGATCATTGATGAGGGCGCGATTGGCAAGCTGGTTCATGTCAGCGGCAAATTCTCATTTGATAACCGCACTGAGACCACCAATATTCGCAACAAGCCTGAGACCGGCGGCGGTGGATTGCGCGACATCGGGGTCTATGTCTTTGGCGCAGCCCGCTATGCCACCGGACAGGAACCGGATGAAATATCGGCGCGCATTCGCTGGGAAAATGGCGTCGATGCCTTGGCCGAGGTGCAGGCGCAGTTCCCCGGCTTTTCCTATTCGGCCTATGTCAGCATTCGGATGCACCCCTACCAGGAAATGGTGTTTCACGGCGAGGCGGGGCTAATCCGTCTTACCGCTCCGTTCAACGCGCGGGTTTTTGGCGAAGCACGGGTCGAGCTGCACAAGCCGGGTCTAGAGGTGCAGGTGACACGGTTCCCGGGTGATGACCACTACAAGCTGCAGGTTGAGGCCTTTGGACGTTCGGTTCGTGACGGTGCAGACTATCCTTGTCCGCTTGAGTTTTCACGCGGGACGCAAACGATGATTGACCGGGTGTTTGAGGTGGCGCTGCCTTTGTAAGGGCTTGGGTTAAGCAACGGGAGTTGAATTTATGGCAGGTGGATGGGCCAAAGACGGCGCGGTCAGCGAGCAGATTGAGGCATCAATCAGTGACGAGTTGGCCCGGATGAAGTCTCGCAAGTCGTTGGTCGGCGAAAGTCTGACCCATTGCGCCGATTGCGAAGAACCCATCCCCGAGCGGCGACAGATCGCCATTCCCGGCGTCAAATTGTGTATCGAGTGTCAGCAAGAGCGCGACGGAGTCCAAAAGGCACGCGGCGGGTTTAACCGGCGCGGGTCAAAGGACAGCCAGTTGAAGTAGTTATTTCAACGCCATCCGCATGATGTTCTGGGGGGTGGAAATACCGATGCTGAACAGATCTCCGGTATCAGAAAACCCGCCTTTTCGATAACAGGCAAAGGCTGACGGGTTGAGTATGCTCACCGTCAGCACCACCGAGACTGCGTCAGGGTATTGTCGCTGCAAATAAGGTTTCAGCGCTCTGACTGCACGGGTCCCATAGCCTTTGCCCTGGTGTTGGCTGTCGATCTTATAGGCGCGCAAGCCCAGTTCCCCGTCCACAGCGAAGTCATTGTTGGTGCCAAATCCGCAGTCGATTTTGAAAAAGCCGATGGGGCAATCGTCGGCATAAATGACGTGGAAATCTACCTCGGGTTCGTTTGCTTCAAACGCTTGTTTGACGGTCCCCGCAAAAAGCGCCTGATCCCCTTCGACATGGATGTGTTTGACCAGGTCGTAGTTCTTACGGGAAATGGGGTGTAGTGAAATTGCAGACATTGAAATCTCTATCCCTGCCAAGAGCGCGACTAACTTAGGGAAACTGCAACGTGTTTTACCGTCGGCCCGGAGAATGTCGGACCGACAAGTCGTTTTCTGTCGTGATTCAGTTCAAAAGTTAGGACGTTGGAAGAGTGGTTCCTTTTCTCAGGCAGGAAATGGCTGTCCCATCTTCGCGAACAAGATCGACACTAACAGGAGAGCGGAAAACGATTTTGGGTCCGACACCTGGCTTTAATAGTCGTTGCTTCAACTGTTTGGCCTCAATTCCGCGGCGAATATCTACGCCGTCTGCAATAAACGAACGGATTCTAACAGAGGTTGGGCTTTCTTCCAGGTAGCCATCAGAAATTTTGTAATTCGCGCGGTATTTTGCGCGCGCCTTGGCAAAAACAACTCCGTTTTCCGTGAAGAATATTTGCATGTCCCCTTTGAAACGTCCGGATCTTGAAAAGCTAACATCAGAGATCATGTGACCTTCTGAATTCTCATCGGTGCAAGTCCAATTGCCGATCAGCGTGTCACCATAGGCGGGAACGCTGACCAGTAGTCCAAACAAGAGGGCTGCAATCCTCATTCTTCCATCGCTTCCAGCTCATCAATGAATCCCGAAATCATCGACAGGCCCTTGTCCCAGAATTTCGGATCGGAGGCATCCAGTCCAAACGGCGCCAGCAGTTCCTTGTGGTGTTTGGATCCACCGGCTTTCAGCATTTCGAAGTACTTGTCCTCGAAGCCTTCGTCACCCTCGGCGTAGACCGAATAGAGCGCGTTGACCAAGCCGTCGCCAAAGGCATAGGCGTAGACGTAGAAGGGGGAGTGGACGAAGTGGGGGATATAGGCCCAGAAGGTCTCGTATCCGTCCATAAAGTCAAAGCACTCGCCTAAGGATTCAGCCTGTACCGACATCCACAGGGCGTTGATGTCATCTGGGGTCAACTCGCCGTCGGCGCGGGCGGCGTGCAGTTTGCATTCAAAATCGTAGAACGCGATCTGGCGCACCACAGTGTTGATCATGTCCTCGACCTTACCCGCCAGCAGCACTTTGCGCTGTTCCTGGGTCTCGGCCTTATCCAGCATCTTGCGGAAGGTGAGCATTTCACCAAACACGGATGCGGTTTCAGCCAGGGTCAGTGGGGTGGACGACAGCATCTCGCCCTGATCCGCGGCCAGTACCTGATGCACCCCGTGACCCAGTTCATGCGCCAGTGTCATCACATCGCGCGGTTTGCCTAGATAGTTCAGCATCACATAGGGGTGCACATCGGTGACGGTGGGGTGGGCAAAGGCGCCGGGGGCCTTGCCGGGTTTCACGCCTGCGTCAATCCAGCCCTTGGAAAAGAACGGTGCAGCCAACTCGCCCATACGCGGGTCAAAGGCGCTGTAGGCCTCCATCACGGTCTTCTCGGCGTCTTCCCAGCTAACGGTGCGAGTGTCTTCCATCGGCAATGGTGCGTTGCGATCCCAGACCTGCATTCGGTCCAACCCCAGCCATTTGCGTTTCAGATCGTAATAGCGGTGGCTTAGTTTGGGGTAGGCGGCGACAACCGCGCTGCGCAGGGCCTCGACCACTTCGGGTTCAACATCGTTGGACAGGTGACGACCGGTCTGTGCACTTGGCATGCCACGCCAGCGATCGATGATTTCCTTTTCTTTAGCCTGGGTGTTGTGCACACGGGCAAAGGTCTTGATGTTGTCCTGAAACACCGCCGCCAATTCGCGTGAGGCGGCCTCGCGCTTAGAGCGGTCCTGCTCGGTCAGGAAGTTCAGCGTGCCCTCGATGTTCAGCTCTTCACCATCAACGGTAAAGGTGAGGCCTGCGATGGTTTCATCAAACAGACGTTCCCAGGCATCGCCCACCACGCCCAGATCGTGCAGGAACTTCTCAATCTCGTCGGACAGCTGATAAGGCTTCATTGCGCGGATGCGGTCAAACACTGGCTTGTAGCGGGCCAAATCGGTGTTGGCCTTGAAATGCGCGCTCAGAACACTGTCGTCAATGCGGTTCAGTTCCAGCGTGAAGAACACCAAGGGGGTGGTGAAGACGGTGATCGCCTCTTGCATGTCAGACATGAACTTGGCGCGGTCGGCATCAGTGGTCAGCTGGTAATAGCGCAGACCGGCATAGGACATGATGCGCCCAGCGATACCGTTGATCTTTTCGTTGCGCAGCACGCAGTTCAGCATGTCAGCTGCACTAAGCTCGGCCAGTTTGCCCTCATAGTCGCTGGCAAAACTGCCGCATTCGGTCTCAAGCCATTCCAGATCGCGTTTCAGTTCAGGCGAGTCTTGGCTGGTGTAGAGATCGCTGAGATCCCATTCCGGCAGATCGCCGAATGGGTCGGAACCAGAGGCGGCATTGGCGTCGCGAACGGGAAAGGGGAGTTGGAACATGGTGCACCTCTGTGTCTAGCATTTGCAAAACATCTAAGCGGCGCGAAGGCGGATCACAAGCGGTAGGGCGCGCTTGAAAGTGGTACTTTGTCTGGATCTTGGGATGAGGGTCTACGCCGGGGTTACCTATGCTGGTCAAACAGGCTGCACATGCGATCAAACACTTGGGTGCGCACGGCTGGAGCCTCCATCATGACCTCGTGCTGAACATCATCGAGTAATTCCAGCTCGCCACCGGGCCAACGTGCCATGCGGTCGTGAATGGCCGGGCAATCGACAATCTGTTCCTGTTTGCCCAAGAAGGTGATGCAGGGCAGCGCGGGCGAGGCCATTGCAGCCAGCACCGCGCAGTCCTTTAGCCCCTGGCCCAGCCAGTTGATGGTGGGACCACCAAGCGCCAGATCGGGATGCGCCGTCAATTGGTCGCGCATGAATTGATAGCATGCGCGATCATTGGTCAGCGTGTTGCCTTCAAATGGGTTGGCCAGAACATAGGTTTGCAGGTCCGTGGTAGGAACCAGTTTGCCGCCGAGGCCAATAACGGGGCCAATCTTGCCCATCAGTTTGCCAAATGGACGCATCATTGGGGCGATGTGAATATCCCACATTGGCCCGGTGAATACACAGGCCTTGACCGGCAGCCCTTCCATGGCGGCGCGTAAACCAATTGCACCGCCCATTGAATGGCCGATCAGGAAGTAGGGTTTAGGCAGGGCAAGCCGATCAGCCAGATCCAGAGCCGCCGCGACATCCTTTTGAAAATCCTGAAAATCAACAACATGCCCCAACCGCCTGTCTGCCAGCATTCGGTCTGCCAGACCCTGTCCGCGCCAGTCTATGGTGACCGTGGCATAACCACGATTGGCCAGTTCACCGGCCGCGGGTCCATATTTTTCGATATATTCAGTGCGTCCGGGGAACAGCAGAACTGTGCCCTTGGTCGTTGCCTCGGACTGCCAATGGCCTACGCGGATGCGCAGGCCATCGTTTGTTTTCACCCAATGGGCCTGAGCGCCCTCCGGTCCTTTGGCGATCTCGGCAAAAAACGGAGCAGCCTGCAGGTCATTTGGGCGCGCGTCCATTAGGCCAGAACCGCCGCGAGCTTCATTGCTGTGCCCATGTCGCCGTCAATGGTCAGTTTGCCCGACATAAAGGCACTGGTTGGGTTCAGCTCGCCGCTCAGGATATCCTGAAATGTTTCGGTGTCGGCGGACAGGGTTACATCGGCCTCGTCATCGCTGACCCGGGCGCCATCGGCATCAATCACAACTGCACCCAGCCCGGAGATCTCAAATTTTGCCGAGGCATCAAAATCGCCGCTGGTCAGTTTCTCGTTCAGCGCGTCTGCGGCCTGGGAAAGAATGTCGCTCATTTTTTGTCCTTAACTTTGTTACTTTAGCCAACACGTCTGTGTGACGGACCATCCGTCAGCACTGGAAATTGTGGCCTGCGTCGTTACACTGACCAGCATCATGATCACAAACTCTCTGAACCTCAAAGCTATCGTGGCGGCAACCCTGATGTCAGCCCCATTTTACATGCCATTTCCTGCGAATGCACAGGATTCTATCGACGAGCCGGCGCTTTTGTCAGCCCTGTCCGGGGCAGAATCAGGCCAAGCGCTGGGCCTGGATCGCCAGTTGCAGGCGCTGTGGAGCAAAAGCGGCTCGGCGGCGATGGATGTCCTGCTGAAACGCGGTGTTGATGGCATTGAACGCGGCGATTTGACCGAGGCCATCGAACATTTGACTGCCCTGACAGATCATGCGCCGGATTTCGCCCATGGCTGGTATCAGCGGGCCCGGGCATATTTTCTGATCGGACGCTACGGCCCAGCGGTCGCAGATCTGGAACGCGCGCTGTATTTGAACCCAAATGATTACAACGCGATCTTTGCGCTGGGCAATGTGTTCGAACATTTCCGTGACCCAGAGGCCGCGTATCAGGCCTACCTGCGTGCGCAGGCTATACATCCGCATCACGAGGACGTAATCACAGCGCTGAATAGATTAAGGTCCTCGGTTGTGGGCAAAGAACTGTAAGTAGGGCTGACGCAATGACTGGTGCAATGAGTGGCGCATCTCGGGTTGTGGCCGTCCTTGGCCCAACCAACACTGGTAAAACCCATTACGCAATTGAACGAATGCTGGGGCATCGCACCGGGGTGATCGGCCTGCCGCTGCGGCTGCTTGCGCGTGAGGTCTATGACAAGATCGTCGCGATTCGCGGTCCCTCAGTTGTGGCGCTGGTGACTGGCGAAGAACGCATCGTCCCCCCTCGTACAAAATACTGGGTCTGCACCGTCGAGGCGATGCCCGAGGGCATGGGCTGTGATTTTCTGGCCATTGACGAAATCCAGCTGTGCGCCGACCCTGAGCGTGGCCATGTGTTCACCAATCGACTGTTGCGGTCACGTGGACTGCACGAGACCCTGTTTCTAGGCTCGGACACGATGCGCGGGCCGATCTCGGCGCTGGTGCCCGAGGCACAGTTCATCCACCGCGAGCGGATGTCACAATTGGTTTATGGCGGGTCCAAGAAAATCAGCCGGATGCCTGCGCGCAGTGCCATTGTCGGGTTCTCGGTGGATAACGTCTATGCCATTGCCGAGCTGATTCGTCGCCAAAAAGGTGGGGCGGCCGTGGTGATGGGGGCGCTGTCGCCGCGCACCCGCAATGCGCAGGTCGAAATGTACCAGAATGGCGAGGTCGATTACCTGGTGGCCACGGATGCCATTGGCATGGGCTTGAACCTGGACATCGATCACGTGGCGTTTTCGGCGCTCAGCAAATTTGATGGCCAACGCATGCGTCAGTTGGAGCCAAATGAGCTGGGGCAGATCGCCGGCCGGGCAGGGCGCGGCATGAGCCATGGCAGTTTTGGTGTCACTGGCGATGCCCGTCCGCTGGATGATTATACCGCCGGTGCGATCATGGATCACCAGTTTGCGCCGGTGAAAAAACTGAACTGGCGGTCCGCAGACTTACAATTTGGCACCCCAGAGGCGCTTATCCGCTCATTAGAGGTTGGCCCGGTTGGCGAGCACCTGATCAAGGCCCGCGAGGCAGATGACCTTCGCACCTTGAAGATGCTGGCGCAGGATCCAGTTATTGCAGCGCGTAGCAGGTCGGGTCCAACTGTGAAAATGCTGTGGGATGTGTGCCGAATCCCTGATTTTCGTGGGGTTTCACATGCGGAACATGCCAATCTTCTGGGGCTGATTTTTGACCATTTGGTCGAACGGAACGTGATACCGGACGATTGGATCGCGCGTCAGATAAAGTTGATTGACCGCACCGACGGCAATATCGATACTTTGTCCAAACGGTTGGCCTTTATTCGTACGTGGACATATGTTTCGCAAAGGAAAGGTTGGCTTCGTGACGAAAGCCATTGGCGTGGGCAAACCCGCGCTGTAGAAGACAGATTGTCGGACGCATTGCACGAGCGTTTGACTCAAAGATTTGTGGATCGGCGCACATCCGTGCTTTTGCGCCGGCTCAAACAGAAGGAGGCCCTCTTGGCCGAAGTGAATGACAAAGGTGATGTGACCGTCGAAGGCGAATTCGTTGGTCGGCTTGAAGGTTTCCGGTTTTCTCCGGACAAAAGCGCGCAGGGGGCCGAAGCGAAAGCTTTGAAATCAGCTTCACTGCAGGCTTTGGCGCCGCAATTCCATTTGCGTGCTGACCGGTTCTATAACGCACCTGATACCGAGATCGATTTCACCGAACAGGGTGGATTGATGTGGGGCGAACACGCAGTTGGCAAATTGGTGGCCGGCGCGGATCCATTGAACCCGACAATCACAGTATTTGTTGATGAGGCTGCGGGTTCGGATGTTGCTCAAAAGGTGGAACGCCGCCTGCAGCACTTCATCAGTCGTAAAATCGCGGCTCTGTTTGAACCGCTGATTGCCTTGCAAAGTGACGATGCGCTGACCGGTCTGGCTCGGGGCTTTGCCTTTCGCATGGTTGAAGCTCTGGGTATTCTGCCGCGCGCGGACGTTGCCCAAGAAGTTAAAGATCTGGACCAGGATTCGCGCGGCGCTCTGCGTAAGCATGGTATCCGTTTCGGCCAGTTCACCATCTTTATGCCGCTGCTGCTGAAGCCAGCTCCGACGCGGCTGCGTCTGGTGCTGTGGTCTTTGGTGCAGGGATTGCAGGAATTCCCCGAGGCACCGCCTCCGGGGCTGGTGACGGTGCCTGCGGATGCCACTGCGCCAAAGGGCTATGACACCATGTGTGGCTACCGTGCAGCGGGTGCGCGGGCGATCCGTATCGACATGCTGGAGCGTCTGGCGGATATGTTGCGTGGCGAAGACAGCCGTGGTGGCTTTGAGGCCAAGCCCGACATGCTGTCCATTACCGGCATGACACTGGAACAGTTTGCCGACCTGATGAGCGGTCTTGGCTACAAGGCTGAAAAAGGTGAGCGGGTTAAGGTCAAAGCCTCTGCTGAGGTGAAACCTCAGGTCGCCAAGGTAAGCCAGTCTGACGCGGCAGTCACCGAGGCCGCGGCTGATGATCCTGCTGCGGCAGATGAAACTGCCGCCACTGCCGAGGCGCCAGCCGAGGCCACCGTAAGCGCCGAGGCGGCAGCCGAGGCCCCAGCAGCGGATGCAGGGATTGCAGAACCAGCCGTTGACGCTGATGCTGCAGAACCAGCCAAGGCAGAGACACCCGAAGCTGCGCCTGAGATGGAACAGTTTGTCACCTTTACCTGGGGCCGTAATAACCAGGGTGGCGGTCAACGTGGCCAACGTCGTGGGCAAAACGCCGACGCCGAAGGCGGCGCAGGCCGGGGTGGCAAACCCCAGGGCAAGCCCCGTGGTGGCAAGCCGCAGGGCAAGGGTGGCCCTGGCAAAGGGGCTGCGGGCAAAAAGGGCGGTCGCCCTCAGCAAGGGGCCAAGACTTTCTCGTCTCGGCCACCTAAGCCTGAGAAAAAGATCGATCCTGACAACCCATTTGCAGCAGCGCTGATGGGTTTGAAGCAGGGTAAATGATCTGATGCCGGATACGGCGGGCAAGATCCGGATTGATAAATGGTTGTGGCAGGCGCGGTTCTTTAAGACCCGCAGCCTGTCGGCCAAACAGATCACTGCGGGTCATGTCCGCCTGAACGGCAACAAGATTTTAAAACCAGCCCAAATGGTGGTCCCGGGGGATGTTCTTACCTTTTCCCAGGGTCGCCAGGTCCGGGTGGTGCGGGTACAGGCGATCGGCACCCGGCGTGGACCGGCGCCCGAAGCTCAGGCGCTGTACTTCGATATGACAGAAAAGCAGGACAATGTTCCGGCCAATCCCCGCTTTGAGGGAAAAGGCCGTCCGAGTAAGAAGGAACGCCGCGAGCTTGATCTTAGCCGACGGAGAGACACGTTTTGACACCTTGAAGTGGGGCGGGCTCTGATTTAGCTAGGCGGTATGATTCAAACTGGACTTGGCCAATGACCTACATCGTTACAGACAACTGCATCGCCTGCAAATATACCGACTGCGTCGAAGTTTGTCCGGTCGACTGTTTCTATGAGGGCGAGAATGCACTGGTCATTCACCCCGATGAATGCATCGATTGTGGTGTGTGTGAACCGGAATGCCCCGCAGATGCCATCCGCCCGGATACCGAGCCAGACATGGACAAGTGGGTTGAGTTCAACCGGAAGTACGCGGAACTTTGGCCGGTGATCATCTCTAAGAAAGATCCGCTGCCAGATGCCGAGGAAAAAGACGGTGAAGCCGACAAACTGGCGAAATACTTCTCAGAAGCCCCGGGCGAGGGTGGCTAAGGCCAAAAGTTTTGTGACCAGGTGATTCGCGACTGCTGTCAAAAAACAGCCGTTTTTTGTAAAGAATCAGGTGGTTTGGGACAATTTTCACTATCCTTTGACTTGGCTCGACTTTTGGAGCCGCGAATTTTGTGGTATAGTCATAGCACCAACATACTCACTTACCGGTCGCCATTCCATTGGCGTGCCTTTTGGCGCGCTCGTTTGAGCGGACGAACCATGCTTTGAAACCTATGCCGGGCTGCCCTGTGCTGCCCGTTTTAGTCCTGCGCATGGTATGACCGGTTTTAGGCCCTGTGGCCGATAGACAGCAAGGAACGACATGAATGAGTAAATCGAAGAAGCTCGACTTCCGCCCGAACGAGTATGTGGTCTATCCGGCCCATGGCGTTGGCCAGATCATCTCAGTTGAAGAGCAGGAAGTGGCCGGCTTTGCCCTGGAACTGTTCGTGATCACCTTTGAAAAGGACAAGATGACGCTGCGGGTGCCAACCAACAAGGCCGTCGAAGTCGGCATGCGTTCGCTGAGCTCTCCGGATGTGATCGCCCATGCGATGAAAACCATGAAGGGCAAGGCTAAGGTCAAGCGCGCCATGTGGTCGCGTCGTGCACAGGAATACGAGCAAAAAATCAACTCGGGCGATTTGATCGCAATTGCCGAGGTGGTTCGGGATTTGCACCGTACGGATGACCAGCGTGAGCAGAGTTATTCTGAACGCCAGCTGTATGAAGCGGCACTGGAGCGGTTGACCCGCGAAGTGGCAGCTGTGGCTGGAGGTGACGAAATCCTGGCCGCCAAGCAGGTCAGCGATGTTCTGGCCTCACGCGCGCCTGCCGCTGCTGCCTGAGTTACTTTTTTATCATGCAATTGGGCTGCGCCTTTTTGGGCGTGGCCCTTTTGTATTTTTGGAGGAAAATTGGGGGCGCTGCCCCCTCTTGGCCTTGGGCCAATTCACCCCTGGGATATTTCTGGCCAGATGAAGCTTGGCGGGTTCACGTTAGAGGGTCAATAACACCAATAGGCCTGTGAGTTCAGCGATGAGTTGGTTGGCGCCCAGGATGTCGCCGGTTTGACCGCCTATTTTGGCGCGGGCGAGCTGGGCAAGGCCCAAGGTGGACAGGCCCATGGCCGCAATTATCGGCAGCGCAGTGACGCCAAGGATCAGGATCGACGTTGACAGAGCCAGGATCAAACCTATGCAGATGACAGCCGCACTGGGACGGCCCACCGATTGCGACAGTCCTGAGGTGCGCGCATTGGGAAGGGCGCGCATCAACACCGGCATGACGGCGCGGCTGAGGGCTGCCAGAGCCAGCGGGGCCCAGACGCCGACCGTAGTCAGGATTGCAGTTAAGGCTAGCCAGCGAAGGCCGATGGCAAGGATCAGGGCCAATACCCCGTAGGTGCCGATCTGGCTGTCTTTCATGATTTCAAGGCGGCGTTGAGGTGTGAAGCCGCCCCAAAACCCATCTGCAGTATCAGCCAGACCGTCTTCGTGCATCGCTCCGGTCAGTAGGATTTGAATCGTCAGCAGTAGACCTGCCGCGACATTTGGCGGCAGGCCGACCCACAGGGCGAGTGCGGCGCCTGCACAGGCGGGCAGAGTGACAACCAGGCCAGCCAGCGGGAAGGCCCATGCCGCCCGAGCCTGATGTTGAAACCAGGGCTTGGGCAACGTGGGCAGGGGCAGCCGCGTCAACAGGACCAGCGCCAGTGCAATATCCCGAATGATGTCGTTTTTTGGCATTTGCGGACCTCTTGCGGGACTTGCGGTACGATGTGCAGCGGTTAAACAGTCACTACCCGCTTTACCCGCGACGTCCCCTTTAATGCAACGAGGCTTTTTATGCTGCCAGTGCTGACTGATCTAAATCACTTCCGTTCCCTGCTGTCGCAGGCACCTGCCGTTGATCCTGCTGCTGTTGCTGCTGCTGAACAGCGCAATGGTCAGTTGACCAAGCCGCCGGGGGCTTTGGCGCGGCTGGAAGAGCTGGCGATCTGGTACGGTGGCTGGCGCCAAACCGGACGTCCGGTCATCGAGAGCCCGCAGGTGGTTATTTTTGCTGGCAATCATGGGATCACGGCTCAGGGCGTGTCGGCGTTTCCACCAGAGGTCACCGCACAGATGGTGGGTAATTTTGAGCATGGCGGCGCGGCGATCAATCAACTTGCTGCTTTGGCGGGCGCACGACTGGACGTTCAGGCGTTGCAGTTGGATCAACCCACTCAGGATTTCACTAAAGAAGCGGCGCTGGATGAGGCCGGTGTCATGGCGGCGCTGCAGGCGGGGTGGGGATCCGTTGATCCGGTCTCGGATTTGCTGGTCGTCGGAGAAATGGGCATCGGCAATACCACCTCGGCCGCGGCCTTGGCTTTTGCGTTGTATGGCGGCGATGCTGAAGATTGGACCGGCCGTGGGACCGGGGTTGATGATGCCGGGTTGCAGATTAAGACCCGCGTCGTGCGCGAGGGTGTCTTGCGGCATCAAAGTGAGATCAAGGACGGGTTGGATGCCTTGGGCCGTCTGGGTGGCCGCGAAATCGTTGCCATGGCCGGGGCAATTGCTGCGGCGCGGATGTTGCGCATTCCGGTCATTTTGGATGGTTTCATCTGTTGCGCAGCAGCAGCCTGTCTGGCGCAGACCGCCGATGGGTCGCTGGATCACTGCATTGCGGGTCATCAAAGCGCTGAGAATGCACATGCAGCCCTGTTGACCAAGCTTGGCAAAGAGCCCTTGTTGTCGCTTGGGCTGCGTCTGGGTGAGGGATCGGGCGCCGCATTGGCCATTCAGATTCTGAAAGGCGCAGTGGTTTGCCACAGCGGCATGGCGACCTTTGCCGAGGCTGGCGTTACCGATGGCTAGATCGGTCCAAGACATAAAAGCAGGCGGGCTTTACGCCTGCTTTTGATCCTTTTGTTCGTAGAGTTCCAATAGAGCCGTTTCCAGATCTTTTTCCAGCTCGCGGGCGCGGGCGATATAAGCCTTGTTCAGGCTGGACGGAACGCCGGGCACCCAATAATCGGCCAGATCGCGAACGGTCATCCGGTCATGGGCATAAAAAGTTTGTTCGGCCTGGGCGGCCTCGTATTCGCTCAGACCGATGTTCTCCAGGACATATCGCCCGGCGCGCAGCGAACTGTCGAACAGCTCGCGGACGATGTCATTGGCTCCGGCTTTATACAGTTCAAACACATGGGTGCGGTCGTGGGCGCGGGCAATAATATGTAAATCAGGCCGCATGCGGCGCACCTGGCGCACCATTTGAACGGTTTTCTTGGGATCATCCAGCGCAACCACCAGGACCTTGGCCTTGGACAGGCCCGCTGCCTTAAGGAGTTCAGGTCGGGTGGGGTCGCCAAGAAATCCTTTGACGCCAAAGCGACGCATCAACTGGATCGACTTCATGTCATAGTCCAGCACCACGGTTTTCACGCCGCTGGCCCGCACCAACCGATTGACGATCTGACCAAACCGGCCAATGCCAGCAATGATGACCGGACCTTCCTCGTCTATTTCATCCGGCTCAAGCTCGGTTTTGCTTTCGCCAAGACGCTTGGACAGCAGGTCATAGGTGATGAACAGCAGTGGTGTAATCAGCATCGACAGGGCAACGACCAGTAGCAGTTTTTCAGTCAGCGCTGGGGGAATGACGTTTAATTGCCGCGAGAATGACAACAAAACAAAGCCAAATTCACCGGCCTGAGCCAGCCCCAAAGTGAACAGCCAACGATTGCGGCGTTTCAGGCCAAAGGCGCGGGCGACGAAATACAGGATAGTGCCCTTGGCGACGATCACCAGGAGCGCCAGTCCAATCAAGTCACCAGGATCGGACAGGAACAGTTGATAATTGATGCCTGCACCGACCGTAATAAAGAACAGTCCCAGAAGCAGGCCCTTGAACGGGGTCAGATCGCTCTCCAGTTCGTGGCGGAATTCAGAGTTGGCCAGCACCACCCCGGCCAAGAAGGCGCCAAGGGCAGGGGACAGGCCTACCAATGTCATCAAAAACGAGATGCCGACCACGATCAGCAAGGCCAGTGCCGTGTACATTTCGCGCATATTTGCGGCATGGATAAAGCGGAAGACCGGACGGGTCAGGTAGATGCCGGCAAGGATGATCATGGCGATCAGACCAAGGGTCACCAAGGTGACGGCCCATCCCGGTAGCCCTTCAACCAAAGACAGACGGCTGGCATGTTCTACGGCAGCATGGTTTGCCCGCTGGATCGATCCATCCTCGGCAATTTTCAGAACCGAACTTGCCGCCAGAAGTGGCATAAAAGCCAAAATTGGAATGACGGCGATATCTTGGGTCAACAACACTGAGAAGCTGGCGCGGCCGCCACCGGTCTGCATCAGGCCCTTTTCAGACAGGGTCTGTAGGACAATGGCGGTTGAGGACAATGACAGCGACAACCCGATTGCTAATGAAACCTCCCAGGTTTCACCTGCAACCATTGCCGCCGCCATCAATGCCAGCGTGCTGATCAATATCTGCAAGCCGCCCAGGCCGATCAGCTTGTGACGCATCGCCCAGAGCGCCCGTGGCTCTAGTTCGAGACCAATCAGGAACAGCATCATCACAACACCAAATTCGGCAAAATGCTGAAGATCCTTGGTTTCGGAGCCAACCAGCCCGAAAACGGGGCCGATGATGATGCCTGCCGCCAGATATCCCAGTACCGACCCCAGACCCAGCCGGGCAGCAATTGGAACCGCTATCACCGCGGCCGATAGATAGATTGTGGCTTGGTACAAAAAGGCTTCCATACTGTTGGTATCGCAAGGTGATGTTGTCTTGGCAATGGGGTTGCGGCGCTTCACGAGGCAACAATGAGCCATTCCCTGTATTACCGGTTGGATAGCGACCTTAGGGCGCAGGGATAGTAAGACTTTTGCAAACAGTCATGGATATTTGATACCGAAGATGTGTGGCAGAGCTTCACTGTTTTGAGGGGGGTGCAAGAACTGGAATGAGGTGCACAAGATCTGGCAAACTGGGGCGGAAAGGCTTGGAGATCGCTGTCAGGTCACGAAAGCCTGCCAGATATCTGATGTTATTCGCAGATGAGGTTTGATCAAAATACAGAACTAGATAGGACGTTTGCACTAAATTATTCATAGAAATACCAGCGTAAATTCACCGTAATTAAGATCTCAAAAAGCTTAAGGACATAGAAACGGCTAAGAATCATTTAGTCAGGTGGAAGTTTATAATGTCCTTTCTCGACCGAAATATCGAAACCCGCCCATCCAGCGGCGAGTCTCCTTTTGAGCTGCACGAGTGTTTTTTTTCGCGAACAGATGAGCGTGGGGTGATAAAGGCTGGAAATCATGTTTTTCAGCGGGTTGCGGGCTTTGATTGGGACGAATTGCAGGGTGCTCCGCACAAAGTCGTTCGTCATCCGGACATGCCCAAAGGTGTGTTCTGGCTTCTCTGGGATACAATCAAGTGCGGTCGCAGCATCGGCGCCTATATCAAGAACCAGACCAAAGACGGGCAATTTTATTGGGTCTATGCCATGGTGGTTCCTTGCGAGGGTGGCTATCTCTCCGCTCGTTTTAAGCCGAGCAGTTCCCTGCTTGCGACAATTCAAACGGAATATGCCACGCTGTTGAAGGCCGAGCAGGCTGAGAATTTAACCCCGGAAGACAGCGCCAAGCGGCTATTGGCACGGCTGAAAGAGTTGGGATTTGACAAATATCATCACTTTGCAGCCCATGCTGCCAACGAAGAGCTGATCGCGCGGGACATTGGTCTGAATCGAAAGCATGATGATATTATCTCAAGCATTCGTACCATGCTGACCAGTGCCGATACGTTGAAAAAGCAAAGTGAAGGCCTTGTTCAGGAGTTCGAGGCCATGCGGACTATTCCTCATAACTTGAGGGTTATTGCCTCGCGGATTGAACCTGCTGGTGGACCGGTAACTGTCCTGTCGCAAAATTACAGTACAATGTCTCGTAGTATGTCGGAATGGTTTGAAGACCACGTGCTGGGTGAGAAAAGCAATTTTTCCAGCATAAAAGGCACCGTTAACAATTGTCTGTTTGCGGAATGTATGGCCTTGGTAATGCGGGGCTGCGATGAACAGTTTTCGGCCGAAGAACAGGACCTCGGCAATCAGGACGTCGAAGCAGAGCGCAACATTCTGAAAAAAATATCTTCAGATCGGATTGTAGAAGCGCATGAAGGTGTCAAGGACGTCAAAGTCGAGGCCGAACGCATCTTGCAGGCCTGTAGCGTCATGCATCGCCATTTTCTGGGGCTAAGTTCCACCCGGGTTCTGTGTAAAATCGAAAGTGCGCGCCTGCCGGATACCGGCGAGACACTGACAGACATTATTGATCAGCTCGCTGATTTTCAGACCCGTATTTCTGAAAAACTTGATCATATCGTGCAACTCAGCAATGAAATCCGCTCGCAAGAGTTTGAGACACGGCGTGATGGATAGCAAAGCCAGGTTTCTCACCACAATTTGATCTGACGAATACCTCGTGTTTGCAGGGCCTGGCCAAGGCCGCTGGGCCTTACAAACATGTCAGGACAAATGGGTTGCCGGACTAAAATTCTGTGCATCAGATGCTCCCAACAATCTCCCCTGGATAATAGTCTGATCGAAAGCTGCGCTTAGACCCTAGATGAAACGCATTTCGCTTGGGCTTCATCTCGGCGTTCTCATCCTCCTATTGTTTGCAATCTACGCAATAAAACCGGCCTTCATGGGGCCGGTTTTGGGACGACAGTTGTGATATTCTCGAAAGCCGTCGGATTTAGCTTCCTAGTTTGCGTTGGCACAAAGAGCGGTCACAACAACCGTTCTAACTACGTGTCAGAACACAAACTTCCTACTAGGAGAGAGCTAATGCTGACACGAAGAGCCACATTGATGGGTGCCGTAGCAGTCGCAACCGCACCACTTGCAATCAAGGCTTCGGCTTCAACAGAAGAAGTCATGGACACTTCCTCTGCGCAGGCCGTTGATCTTAGCACACTTCCGCGCCGCAAGGTCAAATTGGTAAGACCACCGTTTGTACATGAGCACGAACAGATCGCGACAAGCGGTCCAACCGTTGTTCAGTTCGAAATGAAAATCATCGAGAAAGAAGTGCAGATTGCGGATGATGCCTATCTGCAGGCGATGACCTTTAATGGCTCTATGCCCGGCCCGATGATGGTGGTGCATGAAGGCGACTATGTCGAGTTGACCCTGTACAATCCGCCAGAGAACATGTTCCAGCATAATATCGATTTCCACGCTGCAACCGGTGCCCTGGGTGGCGGCTCGCTGACCCTGGTCAATCCGGGCGAAAAGACTGTGCTGCGCTTCAAGGCAACCCGTCCAGGGACCTTTGTCTATCACTGTGCGCCGGGTGGACCCATGATCCCATGGCACGTGGTGTCCGGAATGGCGGGTGCGATTATGGTGTTGCCACGCGATGGCTTGAAAGACCACGAAAACAAACCCGTCAGTTATGACCGCATTTACTACATCGGCGAGAATGACTTCTACATCCCCAAGGACGAAAACGGCGAATATATGCGCTTTGAGGATGCGGGCGACAGTTACGGCGACACACTGGAGGTGATGAACAAGCTGATCCCAAGTCACGTGACCTTCAACGGTAAAGTTGGCGGCCTGACTGGCGACAATGCGCTGACCGCTGCGCAGGGTGAGAAAGTGCTGTTTGTCCACTCGCAAGCCAACCGCGACAGTCGTCCACACCTGATCGGTGGCCATGGTGATCTGGTCTGGGAAGCTGGAAAATTCAACAATGTGCCGGATCGCGATCTGGAAACATGGTTCATTCGGGGCGGCTCTGCCGGGGCTGCATTGTACGAATTCCTGCAACCGGGCGTCTATGCTTACGTCAATCACAACTTGATCGAGGCGGTCAATCTTGGCGCCACCGCGCACGTCCTGGTCGAGGGTGAATGGAACAATGACTTGATGGAACAGGTCGTTGCCCCAAGCGAATATGACGTGATGCACGAGGGTAAGACTGCGCTGCCATAACAGCGCCGCCCGACCACAACGACATTCAAGGGCGGCCGCATCACGGCTGCCCTTTTTTGCCCTTTGAAAGGGGATAAAATGCGAGCCATTGTTTCTTTTGCTGCTCTCTGCGCAACCGGCGCTGCGATCACTGCGGCTGCTTTGATGTGGTGGCCCGAAACGCCACAGATAACTGACTTGCCGGAAACCGTGGCAATCCCGGCCGGGTCGTACAATTACCGTCCGTCAGGTGATTTCCGCATTGGCACCCGTTCGGTCGACCCACCAAGCGAGCAGCGCAGCGCCGGTACAGGTTTTGAAATCATGAAATACCCTGTCAGCGAGGCGCAATATGCGCTTTGTGTCGCCGCCGAGGCCTGCAATCCGACAGCCACGACTGGCCAGGCGGACGCCGCCCAGATCGATATCAGCTATGTGGACGCCACCGGGTTTGCGCGCTGGTATTCAAAAATGACACGGCAAACCTGGCGGTTGCCAACGGACGACGAATGGGTGCGCGCTGCGGGCGACCGATATGTGGATTCCGGGCTTGGCATCAGCGCCAATGAGACCGACCCCTCCAAACGCTGGCTGGCCAACTATCGCCAAATGCTGACGGTTCGGGGTGACACCGATACTGAAATCCACCAACGGGGGCATTTTGGCGATAACGAATTTGGTGTCTCGGACATGGCTGGCAATGTCTGGGAATGGACCGAAAGCTGCTTTGTGAATGGGCAGCTGTCTGCCGATGGCAGCGAAATCACCGAGCAAACCAGCTATTGCGGTGTGCGTGCAGTTCAGGGAAAGCACCGGGCTTTCATCATTGATTTTGTGCGGGATGCAAAAGTGGGCGGCTGCGCTGCTGGCATTCCTCCGGACTATCTTGGGTTTCGCCTGGTGCGCGAGGGATAAACTGGTCAGAGCGCCGACCCAAAGATCAGCTCTGGGTCGGTGGCCATGTCGATCTGTAGGGCTAGAAATAAACGATATTCGGCTTTGGTATTTTGACCGCAAAAAAGGGGCAGCACGTTTGCACATGCCACCCCAGTCCAACCTAAACGGGGACTTTAGGTTAATAATTTTAGTTCGCTGCCGCGAGCTCAGTTGTGACTTGTTCGAACAGAGGGGCAAACCGTTTCTTGGCCTTGCCTTTTAGTTTCACGGCCTCTGTCAGCTCCAGATTGACTGGCTCGCCCACTTGGATCAAGGCGACCATGCCCATGCCGTAGTGCGGAGTGCATTTGATGCCATAGAGACCTTCCAGATCCAGAGTGATCGAGAACTCTTTACCCAATTTACTTTTGAATTTATCAAACCCTTCCGGGAACATGCCTTTGATGGTTTCGGCATTGTGGCCCTTGTCGGTTGGAATGAACGTAATGGTGTCGCCCGGCTGTGCAGCAACAAACGCGGGTTCAAAGACCATAGCGCCTTCTTCTCCTTTGTTGAGCATCAGAATTTCAAAGTTTTCGGCGACGGCAACACTGGCAAACAGGGCCGCGGCGGCCGTCAGTACGGTGAGTTTAGCAAACATGTCGATCTCTTTCGTTGCGGATTTCAAAGTTCTCGCCCGGTGTTTAGGATGCTGGATGTTGTGGGTCTTTGTTCTTCAGCAAACTTGGGGATGAGTTCTTGAGAAAACTGGGTGTCGGCCTCATCTGATGATGACCCTTTTGATATTTGCAGGGTTTGGATAGCGGCAGTTTGTGTCACGATAGCTTTAAAAACCTCTGGGACTTTGTTCTGGATCAAACTTGTTGTTGGGATTGGGGTTTAGATCGGTTGCACCCGCAACCACGACTGGATTCCCCAAATGTCAGAGATCCTAACGAAGTCCCGGGCCCGCAATATCTTTTATGGAGGATCGCTGTTCTTCGTGGCGATTTTTGGGGTCCTGTCTGTTCAAAGTCACCGCTATGTGGTGACGAGTTCCACCGCCGGAATGCCGCTGAGTGAGGCGGTTGTTCTGGGCAAACATGTCTGGGAGCGCAACAGCTGTATCAACTGTCATACGCTGCACGGGGAGGGGGCGTATTTTGCCCCTGAGCTGGGCAATGTGATGACCCGTTGGGACACGCTGGATGACGCCGAAGGTGCCTATGAGATCCTTGATGGCTGGATGCAGGCGCAGCCCAGCGGCGTTGAGGGGCGGCGCCAGATGCCATTTTTTGAACTGACCGAAGAAGAAACCCGCGGACTGGCGGAATTTCTGCGTTGGGCCGACCAAACCGACACACAGGGCTGGCCGCCCAATGATGCGGGTTAAGGAGACAGGCTATGAAATATCAATCACAAAAAGTGGCCTATGCCTATTTCCTGGTGGCGATGGCGCTGTTCGCTGTTCAGGTTCTGGGCGGGCTCATTGCCGGCTGGATCTATGTCTCGCCGAACTTTCTGTCCGAGTTGCTGCCGTTCAATGTGGTGCGCATGTTGCACACCAACGCGCTGGTGGTCTGGCTGCTGCTGGGCTTCTTTGGGGCGGCTTATTACCTGCTCCCCGAGGAAAGCGAACGCGAGATCTACTCGGAGAAGCTGGCCTATCTGCAGCTGATCATTCTGGTCATCGGCACTCTGGGCGCTGTTCTGACCTATGTGTTCAACCCGTTCCCGGGCAACTATCTGCTGGGCATGCAGGGTCGCGAGTTCATCGAGCAGCCGACCTGGGTCAAACTGGGCATTCTGGTTGCGGCGCTGATCTTTCTGTTCAACGTGAGCATGACGGTGCTGGCGGGGCGTAAAACCGCCATCACCAATGTGCTGCTGACCGGTCTGTGGCTGCTGTCGCTGCTGTGGATCTTTGCCTTTATCAACCCGGACAACCTGAGCCTGGACAAAATGTACTGGTGGTTCGTGATCCACCTCTGGGTCGAGGCCACCTGGGAGCTGGTGATGGCGTCGATCCTGGCCTTCCTGTTGCTGAAGCTGACAGGGGTCGACCGCGAGATTGTCGAGAAATGGCTTTATGTGATTGTCTCAACTGCGCTGTTCTCGGGTATCCTGGGCACCGGTCACCACTTTTACTGGATTGGCCTGCCGGGCTATTGGCAGTGGATCGGTTCGATCTTCTCGACTTTGGAAGTCATTCCATTCTTCCTGATGATGAGCTTTGCCTTTGTCATGGTCTGGAAGGGCCGTCGCAATCACCCCAACAAGGCGGCGCTGCTGTGGTCCCTCGGGGCGTCGACTGTTGCCTTCTTTGGCGCTGGCGTCTGGGGCTTCTTGCACACCCTGCACGGCGTGAACTTCTACAGCCACGGCACTCAGATCACTGCGGCCCACGGTCACCTGGCCTTTACGGTGCCTATGTTGCAACCAACCTGGCCGTCATGAGCTATGCGATCCCACATCTGCGTGGACGTGACCCGTATAATCAGGTGCTGAACATGGCCAGCTTCTGGCTGATGACCGGCGGCATGGCCTTCATGACCTTTGTGCTGACCTTTGCGGGCACCATTCAGACCCATATGCAGCGGGTCCTGGGCGAAAACTTCATGGAAGTGCAGGAAGGTCTGAGCCTGTTTTACATGATGCGTTTTGGCTCGGGTCTGGCGGTGGTCATCGGTGCGCTGCTGTTCATCTACTCAATGATGGTGCCGCGGCGTGAACTGTTGATCAAAGGCACTGACGCACCGTCCCAAACCTCGGTGGCTGGAGAGTAACCATGAACGCCCAAACCACTGATTTTGACGTGCCATTCTACCAGCCTGTCGGCACTGAATGTGCCCTGTTTGAGACAGCCCATACCAACGGTTTGCCCCTTCTTTGAAGGGCCGACCGGCTGCGGCAAAACCCGTTTTGTCGAACACATGGCAGCCCGTACTGGCCGTAAGCTGTACACTGTTGCCTGCCATGATGACCTGTCAGCTGCCGATCTGATCGGCCGCTACCTGCTGCGTGGCGGCGAGACCGAATGGGTCGATGGCCCATTGACCCGGGCGGTGCGCGAAGGCGCGATCTGCTACCTGGACGAGGTGGTCGAGGCCCGCAAGGATGTCACTGTTGTGTTGCACCCGCTGACCGATAATCGCCGCACCCTGATGGTGGATCGCACCGGCGAGGAGCTGCTGGCGCCCCGGGCTTTATGCTGGTAGCCAGCTATAACCCCGGCTACCAAAACGTGCTGAAGCGGATGAAACCCTCGACCCGGCAGCGCTTCCTGTCGGCCACGTTCGACTTTCCCGATGCCGCAATCGAGGTCACTGTGGTGGCCCGCGAAAGCGGCCTGGACGAAGCCCGCGTCACGCCCTTGATCCGGCTGGCAGGGCATATCCGTGCCCTGTCTGGCATGGACCTGGAGGAGGGGGTCTCGACCCGGTTGCTGATTTACGCCGCGCAGCTGATCGCCAGCGGCATGGGGGTTGATCAGGCCCTGCAGGCGGCAATTGTCGAACCTCTGACCGATGAGACGGATGTTCAAACCGCCCTGCGCGATCTGATCGCCGTGGTTTACGGGTAAGGAGCTATGGCCATTCACCCCCTTGATCTGATGGACCCGGAAGAAGCCGTTGGCAACATCTGGCACGATTACGTCACCAAAGTGGGGGCTCAGCCGAGCTTCCCCGAGGTGGCGGTGCAATTGTGTGATATCCGACCTAGCCTGGTCTTGTTGTTCCGCGCGCTTGGCGGCGATGGGTCTGTCGAGATTGGTGAGGTGCCTGCCATTCGCTCACACCACCGTCAATCGGTGACCCGCAAGCTGGGCAACCGGGGGGAATTGCTGTTCCTGCCGCGTTTTGACGGCGAACGACTGGGGCTGCCGCCACTGATGGAGGCCTTTCCCGAGGCTGAAATGAACCGGGCGGCCTATTTCTGGCTGGTTGCCCTGGCCGCGACACGGCCGGTCCTGCCAGTGCTTGAGGGCTGCGACTGCCTGAAGGATCACGCCCAGATCGAGGCCATGGCGACAGCCTCTGATCTGGCCTATCAACGCTGTCCGGGGTTGCGTGCCACCTATCAGCGCATGTGCAGCTTTATTCTGGCAACCCGACCGAAACTGATGCTGCCGCGCGAAGAGGCCCGGCTGGAACGCGCCATTTGTGATCAGCTCAACAGCCCCGAAGCCTCGCCACTCGATATTCCCGCGCCACAGCAGAGCCCCAAAACCTATCTGCCTTATACCCCCGTTCCGATCTGGCTGACGCTCTCGGCGCCCGGATCCGGGGCAGATGCAGGCGAGGAAGAAGAGGGGGATAACGCAGGCCCGCCGCCGGGTGCGGCCACCACCAATCGCAAGATGGCTGCGCGCGAAGACCGCGACGAGGCCAACCGCAAGGACAGCTTTATCTTCCACCGGTTTGAATCGATCCTGTCCTGGGTCGAAAGCATGAACCTGAACCGCATGGTGGACGACGACGAAAACGAGGACGCGCAAAAGGCGGCGGATGATCAGGATAAGATCATCCTGTCCAAGCATGACGACAAAAAAGCCGCCACCCGGTTGCGGATGCACCTGGATCTGGCCCCGGCGGACGCCGACCACGAGCGCCTGTCGGGCGTGTTCACATATCCTGAATGGGACCACCGCCAGCGCATCTACATGCCCGATCACTGCCGGGTGCTGGAGGCCGAGGCCGATGCTAACGCGCCGCAGGGATTGGCCCCGGATCCGCGCATGTTACGCGCCGTGCGCCGTCAGTTTGAGGCACTGCGCCCGCGCCGGATTCTGCGACCCCGTCAGGTCGAGGGCAGCGAGCTGGATCTGGATGCGCTGATCGCGGCGCGGGTGGACCTAAAGGCGGACGGCACCTCAAGCGATAGGATTTACCAAAGCATGCGCCAGATTGAGCGCGATCTCTCGGTGGGCTTTCTGCTCGACACCTCGCGCTCCACCGAGGCCTCGGTGGGGGATGCGACAGTGCTGGATATCGCCCGTGAAAGCCTGGCGGCACTGGCCGGTGGCATTGATGCCAGTGGCGATAGGCTGGGCATCTGGGGCTTTTCCTCGCTGCGCCGCGACCGGGTCTTTGTGAAGAAATGCAAAGACTTCGATGCGCCGATGTCGCTGCAGGTCACGCAGAAAATCTGCGGGCTGACCCCCTGCCACTATACAAGGCTCGGTGCCGCCATTCGTCACACAACCGCGATGCTGGATCAGGAAAGCTCAACCCGCAAACTGCTCTTGGTGCTGACCGACGGCAAGCCCAATGATCTGGACCACTACGAGGGCATCCACGGCATTGAAGACAGCCATATGGCGGTGCGTGAGGCCCGGCGTCTGGGTCATGTTGTGCACGGCATTGTCATAGATCAAGACGGCCAGGACTGGTTTGCGCGTATCTTCGGGCGGGCAGGGTTTACCCTGCTGCCGGACCCAACCCGCCTGACCCGTGCCCTGCCACAAATCTATCGATCCCTTACTCAGGAAACCTGACATGACCCGCTTATTCGCCTATGCTGTGATGGCCCTGCTACCAGCCCAGGTCTGGGCCGAGGCCTACAACCGCCCCGTCCCCCAAGCCCAAAGCGCCACCGCAGAGTTCTGGTTCTTCATCGCCTCCCTAACCCTCGTCGCAGCCCTCATCTCCGTCGCAGTCCTCGTCCATAAACGATGAAGGACGCGTGGAGCATACCCAAGCTGACGCTTGTGCTTTACCCCTTTGGTGCGGGCGCGGCGGCGGTGAATGTGTTCTTTGCCTCGCTGATCACATCCTGGATCGGTTGGCCGGTCCTGTCACCGCTGGCCTCTATTGTCATCGGATTGGTACTGGGCCTGCCGCTGACTTATGCCTATGCGTGCCACATTCACAAGCTGATGCAGAAATAACAAAGGTGAGCTGAACCCTGTGGTCATCACGCCCGGACGTTTTAAGGTGGGTGACAAGCAGGCGGTTAACCGGTTAGGAAGGTGACATGAAACATGTCCCAAAAGAAACCACAGATGATGCTCTTATTCAGGAGTACCTGAACAAGGGCGGCAAGGTGAGCGTCGGCAAGACCAAACCGCTGCCAAGTGAACTGGGTCTAAGCAACAATGCTTGGAACAACAAACTGACCAAAGAAGAAAAGTCGGCGCGCGATAAGAAATAGGATCTCTTTGCAGTCCGCTATTAAGCGCCGTGGCGGAAACGGTGGGTGTGCGGTACTTTCAACGGCGAGTCTCGCGCTTTCTCTCATTTCTGTTACGGTATTTCGGGCAGAAAGCTGGTTTCCGGCATTCAGCTTGTTGGGACGTGACGTCCTTTCAAATGCCGTTGACACTGTAAGATGGATCGCCGCAGGTTGGCCGGGTTCATAGTGCGTAACAGATTGAGAGGTCAGGCAAATGCAGATTACATCCATCCTAAGGCGGGCCGCTCAGATCAACCCTGATGGCATTGCCACGATCTTTCAGGAGCGGCAGCAAACCTGGAGCCAAATGCTGGACCGTGTCGCTCGGCTGGCTGGTGCTCTTCAAGGTCTGGGAATGGGCACCGGCGACCGCGTCGCGCTGTTGTCGCTGAACTCGGACCGGTTCATCGAGTATTTCTTTGCCAGCGTCTGGGGCGGTGGGGCGATGATGCCAATGAACATCCGTTGGGCGCCTGCCGAATGCGCCTATGCACTGAACGATGCGGGTGCCGAGATCTTGCTGGTGGATGACGCGTTCAGCGAGGCCGCCATTGCGATCAAACAGCTGGTACCGGGGCTGAAAACGATCGTTTACTGCGGTGACGGCGACACCCCTGCGGGCATGGAAAACTACGAGAGTATTCTGGCAGCGGCGCAGCCTGCAGCAGATGCCGACCGCAGTGGCGGTGACATGGCGGGTATCTTTTATACCGGCGGCACAACGGGATTTCCCAAAGGGGTGATGCTGTCGCACACGAATTTCTATGTCAGTGGCGTGTCCAATGCCCATGATTTAAACATGCGCGATGGTACAATTTACCTGCATGCCGCGCCGATGTTCCACATCGCGGATCTGATCTGGTTCACGGCTCTGACATTTATGGCCGGTACCCATGTGGTGATCCCGTCGTTCACCCCGGACGGGGCGCTGGATGCGATTGAACGGCACCGGCCCAGTCAGGTTCTACTCGTGCCGGTGATGCTGCAAATGGTGCTGCAAAGTGACAAGCTGGCCAGTACCGATACCTCGTCGCTGACCCAGATCATCTATGGCGCCTCGCCGATCACGGAATCGGTTCTGATCGACGCCTTTGAGAAGTTCCCGAATGTGTCCTTCCTGCAGGCGTTCGGTCAGACCGAGCTAAGCCCGGTGGCGACGGTCCTTCCCACTGATTATCACGTGCTGGAGGGGCCAAAGGCAGGCAAGTTACGCTCAGCTGGGCGTCCGACACGGGTCTGCGAGATCCGCATCGTGGACGAGGATATGGTCGAGGTGACGCGCGGCGATGTGGGGCAGATTGCGGTCAAGGGACCGATTACCATGCTGGGTTATTGGAACAAACCCGAGATCACCGCCGAGACCATCCGAGATGGCTGGCTGCTGACTGGCGATGCTGGGTATATGGATGGTGAGGGATTCATCTTTTTGATGGACCGGCTGAAAGATATGATCGTCTCGGGCGGTGAAAACGTGTTCTCGGCCGAGGTGGAAAATGCACTGGGTCAGCACCCGGCAGTGGCCACCAGTGCGGTGATTGGTATCCCCAGTGACCAATGGGGCGAGAGTGTTCATGCCATTGTAATCCTGAATCCCGAAGCCACAGCGACCACGGATGAACTGCAGGCGCATTGTCACCAACTGATCGCTGGCTACAAATGCCCAAGAAGTGTTGAGTTCCGCACCGAGCCGCTGCCGCTGTCGGGCGCCAACAAGGTGCTTAAGACCGAGCTGCGCAAACCCTATTGGGAAGGGCAGGAGCGTCAGATTTCCTGATGTTTCGGGTTACTAGCGACGCCGATAGTGTGATCCAACTTGGGCAAATGCGCCCTGTTGCAGTTGGGCGGTGCTGCCGCTAGATTTGGAAAAATCCAGACTTACCAATGGGAAAACAGTTATGTCTATCGTCCATGTGATTGCCATCATCACCGCCAAACCGGGTCAACGAGAGGCGGTTTTGGAAATTTTTGACGCCAATGTCCCTGCGGTTTTGGCAGAGGATGGCTGCATTGCCTATGAGGCAACAATCGACACTGAAAATGCCGGGCCGATGCAAACGGAATTTGGGCCGGACACCTTTGTTGTTGTCGAAAAATGGGACAGCATGGCAGCTCTTGGTGCCCATGCTGCCTCTGCTCACATGGCGGCCTACAGTGCGCGCACCAAAGACATGCTGGCAGGCCGCGCGATTCACATCCTGTCGCCCACTTAAACCCGTTCACGATTGATGCCACCGGAAGATCAGCTTGGTCCAGCCATTGATTGATCTCGATTGTGATGGCAGGGCGGCGGCCGATCTGATGACAGCAATTGCAGCTCTGCCGGAACCTGCGCAGACTTGGTGGCAAAATCAATTACAAGTGAGAACCAAAAAAGCCACCAAGCTATTGAGCTTAGTGGCTTTTTATGGCTCCGGCGGTAGGGATCGAACCTACGACCAATTGATTAACAGTCAACTGCTCTACCGCTGAGCTACGCCGGATCATGTGTGACCGTATAGCCATGGAAATTGGTGAGGTCCAGAGGAGAAAATGCTTTTTTTTGAAAATGACTATCTTCTGGTATCTTCGAATATCTTGATGGTTTTCAAATAATTAGGCGATCTATCAGGTAGTGAACCTGGCTAGTATACGCGGGAGGGGGAATTTGGTGGGGACTTGGATGGCTGGGGCAACGTCTCAAGATGGATCCGGGTGAATACACAAAATGAGGGAGTCGTGGAAACCGGACGAGCCTGGTCCGAAGGAGCAAACACCCCAGATAAGGAAGACACGATCCCCGGGAGCTTCAGTATCATAACATGCAGTTTGACCGTCAAAAGATCCGGGGCACCGAAGCGCCCCGGATCAATGTGTTTAGCGGAACAGCTGCGACAGTGTCGACGGTGCACTGTTGGCAATTGTCAGCGACTGGACTGCCAGTGACTGCTGAGTTTGCAGAGCCTTCAGGCGGGCCGATGCTTCTTCCATGTCGGTGTCTGTCATCGAGCTGACACCCAATTTCATGGCGTCGGTCAGCTTGGAGACAAATTCACCCTGATCGGTCAAACGAGCCGAGTCAGAACCCAGTGCAGCAGCGCCATCGATAGCCGTAGACAGGAAGGCTTCGATTTCGCCCAACGCAGTTGCAGCGGTGGTGCTGTCAGTGATGGCAGTCAAGTTGGCAACCAAGTCAACGTTGGCTTCAAAATCGACGGTGTCGATGCTGATTTCAGTTGCCGAAGGGGTGCCGGTTGGACCCACGCGGTCAAGAGAGGCAATTACACCCATGCTTGTTGTTGAATTGCCATCAATGTCAGTCGCCAGCAGGTTGGCACCGTTAAACTGTGCTGCTGCGATGATGGCAGCAACCTGTTCACTTTTCTTGGTGATGTCATCCTGGATTTTGGCATGATCGACGTTCTCGGACTGTGCGGAAACGATAAGTTCCTTGATGTCAGTCAGTGTGTTCACGATCTGCTCGGCACCGGCTGAAGCAACAGCTACAGTGGCTTCACCCACGGCCAGGCTTTCCGAGATTGCTTCAAAGCCTGCAACATCAGATTCCATCGTCTTCGAGATAGCCCAGACAGCGGCGTTGTCGCTGGCGGAGCCAACTTTTTTTCCGGTCGAGATTTGGTTCTGCGCTTCGGTCAGATCGTTGTTCACCGACTGAAGTGTCTGCAAGGCAACCATTGCGCCGTTGTTTGTCAGAATGCTGGTCATAGTTAGTACTCCAAGTAGTCATAGTTTGAGGCGTTTGACCCCATGTTTTGCTCAACCTGTAGGCTGAGCTTCGGAGTCGTTCTGACTATACAGAGAGCGGTCTATCGCTGTGCCACCGAGATGTTTGGTGCCTGGCTGTTCTAGCACCCATTTTCCCGGAAAGTCCTAACGGGGAGATTGGGATTAGGTCAGATCTTTGGCGAATATATCTGCGCAGCGTCTTGACTGATTTAACGGACAAATCGCCCAAGTTGCATTCTGCAATTTGTGGCAGAATGACTATCAGGCCACATCCTTTAATCGGTAATCGCTTGTTGAAAAAGTTGGAAAATCACAGAATCACGAGAGAGTATCGGACCGGTCGAGCCGCTGAGATTTTTGCCGCCGAGACTGAAACTATTCGATAAAATTGAAACCTAATTCGGCCTCGGCCAGCAAAATTACTTGCGCTGCAGCCTTTGAATCCTCGGCTGCGTCGTGATGTTTGAAGTTCAATCTTAACACTTTTTGTAGGTTGCCCAGCCCATGCCCGCCATTTCCACGCAGTTGAGGCCAGGCTTTGCGGGCAACCTGCACTGAATTAAGCCAGCGGGTGCTTAGATTCGGCAGATCGTACCGCCGACAGGCGGCGCCGATCGCCTTTTGGTCAAATTGGCTGTGCTGAACCAGCACATGTCGTGTCAGAAAATCGCGCAATGGTTCAATGACGTCTCCGAATCTGGGCTGACCCGCCACCGTGTCGGGCCCAATGCCGTGCAGCTGGGTATTGAAAGGTGCAAATCTGACTTCTGGATCAATCATGAAGCTGGCGGTCTGGATGACACCGTCATGATCCACCATTGCCAATCCCAACTGGCAGATGCTGCCGGAGTCGCCATTGGCTGTTTCCACATCTAAAGCCACAAACCGATAGGTGCGCGAGAATAGCGACCCGCTCATCTTCGACGTTTCCTCGGCCTGGTGAAAGAGATCCAGTTGTATGGGCCGTCGGTGCATTCTTGCCTCGTTGGTCAGGTTCAGGTGTTCTGCACTGCGATCCAATACAGCCGATTGGGGGCGGCAAAGGCGTGTGCCACCTTAGTATAAAAAGACCTGGCGATTTGGAATTGTCGGCTTCAGCGCAGTGTCTTTCTTTATGGGATATAACATGACCCCGTATTTGATGTGTGTCTATCCTGACTGCGCGACGACGGTTTTGCCACAGATGTGGGGACCGGCGGTTCGACCTCGTGCAAGCGACAGTCTGGGGGCAAGTCAGCAGGATGCCACTTGCTCTTTGTGGTCGAACTCAAATGCGCCGCATCAAAATACCACCTGTGATTCTGAGAGTTGCGCCCTGCGCAGTGCGGCTATTCAGTAGGCGCATGCTTGTGTGAACTGGATCACTTAACGCCTTGCTAGTAAGGGGAAAATTGCCGATTCAGTGAGAAAAATGAGCAAGATTTCGCCACTTGATTTCGCCTGAATCACGTTGTCGTTTTTCAAGTATCGGCAGCAAAAAAAACCCATGTTAGCCCAATTCGTAAGTCGGGTCCCTTATGGATGGAACGAGGTGTTCCTGACTGTGATGAGGAACTAGGAGCACCTACTCATGAACAAGAAACTTGCATTTAACGCCAGTGCAGCTGCACTGGCCACCGCCATTGCGTCGCCAGCTTTCGCTGGGCCCACTTATGAAAACGACACCGGTGGCAGTTTTACCTGGTATGGTCAGTTTGACCCATCTTTCCAATCTTATGATGATGGCACCGAGACCTACGACCGCTTGGTCGATAACGCGGGGTCCAACTCCCGTATTGGCTTCCGTCTGTCACAGGCCTTCGGCGAGAACACCATGACGTTTCATTTTGAAACGGCCTTTGGTCTTCGCTCTTCTGACGGCGTCAGCCAGAGCTCGACAGGAGACGCTCTAAGCTGGGATCGTACCAATCTCCGTCATGTAGACTTGCAGTATGATACCGCTCGTTTTGGTAAGTTCTCGGCCGGTCAGGGTTCGATGGCGTCGGACGGTATTGCTGGCAGTGACCAGTCTGGTACCGGTGTTGTTGCCGGTGTTGCAGTTGCAGACCCAGCAGGCGGCTACGCGTTCCGGACTTCGGCTGGTGCGCTCAGCTCGGTCAATGTGGGTGATGTCTTCACCGACTATGACGGTGGGCGTCTTGGACGTGTGCGGTACGACTCCAATAGCTACAATGGGTTCGTATTCTCGGCCTCTTACGGTACCGATATTCTGAAGACCAGCAACGACCGCGAGACATATGACGTCGCTGTTCGGTATAACAACAATGACCTGGGCGACTTTGCTCTTGCTGCAGCCCTGGGTGCGGCATGGACCGAAGAAACCGGCACCGCAGACAAACGCGACATCGTCGGGTCGGTCGCGCTGGAGCATAAGCCAACCGGATTGTCGCTGGCGCTTGCATCAGGTGAACGCGATATTGCGGGCAGCTACGGCTATGCCAAGCTGGGTTACACAGCCGATCTGACTTCTCTCGGCGCAACCGCCTTTTCGGTCGATTACTATGACGGCTCGGATATGGCTTCGACCGGTGACTCAGCACAGTCCTGGGGCGTTGCTGCCACCCAGAAAATCGACAACTACAACGTCGAGGCCTATCTGGCCTACCGCGAGTACGCCTATGAAGACACCAGCACCACCTACAGTGACAGTAGCGTGATCATGGCGGGTGCGCGCTGGAAGTTCTAAGCACTCCAAACCAGATCTGAAACACCAGAAACACGCCTCTTAGGGCGTGTTTTTTCATGCGCAGAGGTAAAATTCGGGGCTTTCCCGCTTAACTATCCCTGTCAGACAGCAATGCCTCTTGCGCGGCGCGCCTATGGGAAATACAAGGCGTCAAATTTATCTGGGGGGATGTCTCTGTGCATGCCTCCGAATCTCTATGGGGAATGACATGCAGGTCACCGAGACGCTGAACGAAGGTCTGAAACGCGGCTATGCGATTACCGTTACCGCGGCTGAATTGGACGCCAAAGTAAACGAAAAGCTGGTCGAGGCTCAGCCGGGCATCGAAATGAAGGGTTTCCGTAAGGGTAAGGTGCCAATGGCGCTGCTGAAAAAGCAGTATGGCGAACGCCTGACGGGCGAAGCGATGCAGGAAACCATCGACGGTGCGATGAACCAGCACTTTGAAGAAAGCGGCGACCGTCCTGCCATGCAGCCAGACGTCAAAATGACCAACGACGACTGGAAGCCGGGCGACGACATCGAAGTCGACATGTCCTACGAAGCTCTTCCTGAAATTCCTGAGGTCGATCTGAAATCGGTCTCATTGGAAAAGCTGGTTGTCAAAGCCGGTGAAGCCGACGTTGACGAAGCGCTGGCCAACCTTGCTGAAACCGCTCAAAATTTCGAAGCCCGCGAAGAGGGTGCTGCGTCCGAGGACGGCGATCAGGTTGTCATCGACTTCCTGGGTAAAGTTGACGGCGAAGCCTTTGATGGCGGTGCTGCTGACGATTTCCCACTGGTTCTGGGCTCAAACTCCTTCATTCCGGGTTTTGAACCACAGCTGGTTGGCATTAAAGCCGGTGTTGAACTGGACGTCACCGTGTCCTTCCCCGAGGACTATCAGGCGGAAAACCTGGCCGGTAAAGAAGCTGTCTTTACCTGTACCGTGAAAGAAGTCAAAGCCCCGGTCGCTGCCGAGCTCGACGATGAGCTGGCCAAGAAGTTTGGCGCCGAAGACCTGGCTGGTCTGAAGGTTCAGATTGGTGAACGTCTGGAAGCTGAATACGCTGGTGCCTCGCGCGCAGTGATGAAGCGTGCCGTGCTGGACGCCCTGGACAAGCTGGTCTCGTTTGACCTGCCTCCATCGCTGCTGGAATCTGAAGCAGGCCAGATCGCGCACCAGCTGTGGCACGAAGACAACCCAGAAGTCGAAGGCCACGATCACCCCGAGATCGAAACCACCGACGAGCACAAGGCATTGGCCGAGCGCCGGGTCCGTCTGGGTCTGTTGCTGGCCGAACTGGGTCAGAAAGCCGAAGTCGAAGTGACCGACGCTGAAATGACTCAAGCGATCATGGGCCAGGCCCGTCAGTATCCGGGTCAGGAACGTGAATTCTTTGAATTTGTTCAGAAAAACGCCCAGATGCAGCAACAGCTTCGCGCGCCAATCTTTGAAGACAAAGTCATCGACTATGTGTTTGAACTGGCTGATGTGTCCGAAAAGGAAGTCTCAAAAGACGACCTTCAAAAGGCTGTTGAGGCGCTTGAAGAAGAGTAAATCTTCTCCTCTTACCTATTTAAAAGGCCGCTCATCTGAGCGGCCTTTTTCTTTTCCACACAACGCTACTCAGACCTCAACATGTGACCAGTAACAAAAATAGCCGGCCCTCAATTATAGAGGACCGGCTATTCATTTTAAAAGGTGATCCGAGGCGCGATAGGCGCCCCGGATCAGTGTGTTTAGCGGAACAGCTGCGACAGTGTCGACGGTGCACTGTTGGCAATTGTCAGCGACTGAACGGCCAGTGACTGCTGAGTTTGCAGCGCCTTCAGGCGGGCCGATGCTTCTTCCATGTCAGTGTCTGTCATCGAGCTGACACCCAATTTCATGGCGTCAGTCAGCTTGGAGACAAATTCACCCTGGTCACTCAGACGGGCAGCGTCGGAACCCAGTTGAGCTGCACCATCAATGGCTGTGACCAAGAAGGCTTCGATGTCGTCCAGTGCCGTGGCCGCAGTGGTGCTGTCAGAGATCGCGGTCAAAGTGGACATGTCCAGATTGGATGTGAAATCGATAGCAGCGATGTCAATTTCAGTTGCGGTAGGCGTGCCGGTTGGACCAACGCGGTCAAGCGAAGCAAGAACACCCAGCGAAGATTCAGTACCGTCGACTGTATCCAACAGCAGATTGACACCGTTGAACTGAGCAGCGGCCATGATCGCGTCGATCTGTTCAGTTTTCTTAGTGATGTCGGCCTGAATTTTAACGTGATCGACGTTCTCGGACTGTGCGGAAACGATAAGTTCCTTGATGTCAGTCAGTGTGTTCACGATCTGCTCGGCACCGGCTGAAGCAACAGCAACAGTGGCTTCACCCACGGCCAGGCTTTCCGAGATTGCTTCAAAGCCTGCAACATCAGATTCCATTGTCTTCGAGATAGCCCAGACAGCGGCGTTGTCGCTGGCGGAGCCAACTTTTTTACCGGTCGAGATTTGGTTTTGCGCGTCGGTCAGATCGTTGTTCACGGACTGAAGTGTCTGCAAAGCAACCATTGCGCCATTGTTTGTCAGAATGCTGGTCATAATAATAATCCTTACGTAGCATGAGATTCCTCACGCTGTTTCACCTTTAGCGGCTAATTGAAGGCCATTCTGATCTTGCTAATAGTTGTTCGATTATCACTCAACTTATCAGCGCCACCCCACCCAGGATGCAGGTACCAATCTGGGTTGTAGAGATTAACAGGTCCCTAATCGGGGTTGGGCAGATAATTAAAGGTGTGTGAAAAATTGAATATAAGCGGTGCGGTTCTACTGCCCGAGGGGAAGTTGAAATACTTGAACTGTCTTGTGTTTGCTGTGAGAATTCGGTATTTATTGTTTTAAAACAATGTGTTAGTCGTCTGTGGAGGATTTGACTCTAGCCGGTCACGTCGACGCACAGGGCTTCTTTCGGTGTCAAAAACAGGCTGGAATTCGTTAAAATTCTACCGGAGCCGATGATTTTTGCGCCAAAACGCATTTTGCGTTTTGGTGGTCTGATCGTCTCAGATGGGTTTTTCTGGATGTGAAGGCGAATAATGAATTCTACCCTGAGGATAATAGAGTAAATCGCGGCGCGTGGCCTGATGCTCGATCTACAACCCCTTATGTGGAAAATGAGTGAGATCTGCTTGCGTGGTCCACTGTGGATACTTGCTCATGATTGCGGAGAACCGGTCTGAAGTCAGGAAGTTCTCTAGCCAAGCTTGTAAATTGGGCCAGGGCTGGGCGTCGAACCAGGATTTGTCGACAAAAGCGAACTGGCGCACAAATGGCAGGATGGCGTAATCCGCCAGACTTGCCTGTGCAAAGATCCATTGGTCAATCTGCTGATCAAGCTCCGCCAGAAACGCGCCTGCCAGGGCCCGCTGCTCACTTGCGTCCATATCTGGATAGCGGCTAGCGTATTTGGTATGGTCCAGTGCTGCCTTGAATGGGCCATCCGCGCGGGTAATCCAGTCCCAGCCCTCGGGTGGCATATCCAGCCAGCCCTCGGGGTCGGATTGGCGCAGCGCCCATATCATAATGTCCAGGCTTTCGTCGAAGACCGTATCGACTGCCACCAGGCAGGGCACCGTCGCAGAGGGGGAGACGGCCAGAAAGGCCGCAGGTTTGTCGCGCAGCACAACTTCGCGCAACTCGACTTGCTGACCAGACGAGACCAGAGCCAGCCTTGCCCGCATGGCATAGGGGCAGCGGCGAAAGGAATAGAGGATTGGGAGCATGGGAAATCCGGGTCACTAAAGTTTAAGTGAATTTAGATCTGACGGTCCCGACAGGCAAGCGCTGTGCGTGTTTGATCGTGCAAGTGAAGCTGCTCGACAGGGGCCGAGCAGCTTGGGCTTGTTTAGAGTTCGATTTTGAACCGGGCAAAGCCTTCGGGGCCTTCGCCTGCCGGGGCGATCTTTACGCCCTCGACGCTGTCCACATAATCGGACGCCTTGGGGCCGGTGTCGAACAGCACCGAGGTGCCGGGCAGGGGGGCGAAAGACCAGTTGGCATCGGCGCGTGGGCTGATGGTGCCTTTCTCGACGATATAGCGGACAATCACGTCGCGGTTGGTGTCGGGCCCTTCAAACACAATGGTGTCGCCCTGTGCACCGGGGAACTTGCCGCCACCGCTGGCGCGGTAGTTGTTGGTGGCAATGATGAACTGGGCCTCGGGATCGATGGGTGCACCGTTATACATCAGGTTGACGATGCGGCTGGCCCCACCATCGCCGGGTTCACCCTTGGTGCCAAACTTCGACGGCTGGGACAGATCGATCTGATAGGACACCCCGTCGATCACATCAAAGTTGTAGCTGGGGAACGACGGGTTCAGCAGCACCTGGTCGCCCTTGCCGACCTCCACCTGGTTGAAGATTCCCGCCGAACGCTCCAGCCAATCCTTGACCTGAGCGCCGTTGACCAGCACCGCGCGCGCCGTATTGGGGTAAAGATACAGATCAGCGACGTTCTTGATCGCAACATCGCCCTTGGGCACATCGGTGTAATACTCAGGGCCACCGCGACCGCCAGCCTTGAACGGTGCTGCCGCTGACAGGATGGGCAGGCCCTCGTACTTGGTGCCCTTCAGCATCTCGCCGATATACCATTGCTGGGCAATCGACACGATCTGAACCGAAGGATCATCCGCCACCAGTGCAAAATAGCTGTGCAGCGGCGCGTCTGTCTTACCCACCGCACGGCGAACATAGGCCAGGGTCTCTTCGTGTTCCTGGGTGACGGCGGCCAGCACCGCGGCATCATCATCCACCAGTGCGGTATAGCTGCGATCTTCGTTGCGCTTGGAAATCGGCCGCGCCTCGGAATCATGGCCAACCACGCGCCAGCCAGTGCCATCGCGTTCCAGCATCAGATCGATCAGGCCCAGATGGCTGCCCCAGAACCCACCCATTGTGGCGGGCTTGCCGTGAATAGTGCCCTTGTCGACATCAACACCGGCAAAGTCAGCATATTTGGACGAGGGGAACACCAGGTGGCTGTGACCGGTCATGATGGCATCGATACCCTCGACCATGGCCAGTGGCACCGAGGCGTTCTCCATTCCGTCGCTTTCCTGAGCAGAGCCGATGCCCGAATGGGATAGCGCGATAATAATGTCCGCGCCTTTTTCCTTCATCTCGGGCACATAGGCGCGCGCAGTTTGCAGAATGTCACGCGCCTGCACCTTGCCCTCTAGATGACGGCGGTCCCAGTTCATCACTTGCGGCGGCACAAATCCGATCAAACCGATCTTGATGGGATGGCTGTTGCCGGCCCCATCGGTCAGCTCGCGCTCGATCATCACATAAGGAGGTAGCAGCGTTTTGTCGTCGCGCGGAGTGGCCCCTGTCTCGGTGGCGATATTAGCGCAGACCACGGGATAGTTGGCCCCGGCCAGCGATTTCATCAGGAAATCCAGGCCATAGTTGAATTCGTGATTGCCCAGCGTCGAAGCCTCAAACCCTAGCGTGTTCATCGCGGCGATCACCGGGTGCATGTCGCCGTCGGCCATGCCGCGTTCATAGGCGATGTAATCGCCCATTGGGTTGCCCTGCAGAAAGTCACCATTGTCCAGCAACAATGAATTGGTGGCCTCGGCGCGGATGTCTTTTACAATCGACGCGGTGCGGGCCAGTCCTATAGTGTCACGCGGTTTGTCGGCGTAATAGTCATAAGGGAACACATGTACATGCAGGTCGGTAGTCTCCATCAAACGCAGATGCACCTGATTGGTTGCGGCCTGAACTGAAAACGGATGCAGTGCGATAAGGCCGGCACTACCAGCCAGAAATGAACGACGGTCGATCTGAATAGGCATAGTGAACTCCCAAAGTTTTTGTTGTTATCCAATCAGGATAACACGGTGCTAGCGCAATCATATGACATTCTTAATTCAGGTGACCGACCTTACGTGGTCTCGGCAAAACTGCGCTGACTGCGCACCCCGCTAAGTGGATCTTGGTCCGTAACCAGTCAATGGGCATCGCGCGAGCGATAGCAGGCTCGGAATCGTTATGAGTGTGCTATGCTTTTGTCATCGTATTTTCAGGAGACATGTTATGACAAAGAAGTTGTTGGCAGAATTTATCGGTACGTTTTGGCTGGTGCTTGGCGGCTGTGGCAGTGCCGTTCTGGCCGCGGGGGTCGCAGATGTTGGCATCGGCTGGCTGGGTGTCAGCCTGGCCTTTGGTCTGACGGTTTTGACCATGGCCTATACTGTCGGTCATATCTCAGGCGGGCATTTCAATCCGGCTGTGTCGCTTGGCCTGATGATCGGCGGGCGGTTCGATGCTAAAGATCTGATCCCCTATTGGGTGGCTCAGGTTATAGGGGCCGTTGCGGCCTCGGTTGTTCTTTATATCATTGTGTCCGGCGGAGAGGGCTTCACCGGGGTCGGCGGATTTGCATCAAACGGCTACGGCGCCGCGTCACCGCAGGGCTATGGTCTGATGGCGGCCCTGGTGATCGAAGTGGTGATGACGGCCATGTTCCTGATCATCATTTTGGGAGCGACTTCCGCTGGGGCTCCAGCGGGGTTCGCCCCGATCGCCATTGGTCTGGGGCTGACCCTGATTCACCTGATCTCTATTCCGGTGACCAACACCTCGGTTAATCCGGCACGTTCAACAGGTGTTGCGCTGTTCGCCGACGGTCCTGCCTTGGCGCAGCTCTGGCTGTTCTGGGTGGCCCCACTGGTCGGCGCTGCACTGGGGGCTGTCATCTGGAAAGTGATGAGCCCGGAAGATTAAGATCAGGGGATTGTCCGGCACTGTCCCGGGCAATCCCGCCGTACAAAAAACCGGCGAGGCGCTTAGTTGACCAGGCCGGTTTCTTTCAACATCCCGCGCCGTTTGGCCTCGGGGTAATAGCCGCGTGAATAGTGCTTTACGGCCATGTCGTGGCTGCCATCCGATATCAACCAGGCGCCTCGCAGGTATTTGACTGCAAACTCCAGGTTGGTGTCGGCATCCAACAGGTCCTTTGGCTGGCCCTTGAACCCCATTGACCGCGCCGTGGCGGGCAGGATCTGCAACAGCCCGTAATAGGGGCGCGCAACTGCCCAGGGACGATGGGTGCTTTCACGGATTGCCAGCCGGTGCACCAACGCGCGCGGCACGTCATAGTGATCGGCCCAGTGGTTGATTTGGCTGCGCAGCTCGGGTGTTTCATTGGGATAGAGCGGCGGATCAAAGTCGTCATTCCCGGATTGCCCAGCAACACTGCCCGAGCAAGCAGCAAGCACGATTGGCAGCGCCAATAGTCTTAATACCGATCTGCGTTTCATAAGCGATCTCCCCCAGAGGCAAGTTTTGACGTCAAATTAGCGAACTCACCACAAGGGGCAACCGGATGGGTGTAAAACCGCCGATGATTAAGGATCACAGGGGGGGGCAGGGCGACGCATGTTTAGCCGACTACTGGATGTCCCGCTTGCTGCATGCAGCGAACAAGATAGTTTCGTTGCGCCTGTTTGACCTGCGCATCGCCCACCGCGGCCCCCACGGCAGCACCTACCAAAGCTCCAACTGCGGCTTTGTCCCGGCTTTCGCCTGCTCCGACTATGGCACCGCCAACACCCCCCAGCGCCGCGCTTTTTGCGATGTGATCCGTGCCAACCTGGCGCGCTTGCGACCGGCACTGGGCCTCATCAGCAGCAAAATTAGCGCCCGCTTGTCCATTCAGTTGCAAGGGGGCCCCCACCGGGACAGTTTCGTCGCAGCCCGCCAGCAACAGAAGCGACAGAGAGAGAGTCAGGAATTTTCCGGTCATGGCCTGGATCCTTTGCAAAATCGTCAATCAATAGATCAACGATACTGCGCAGGGGATCATTGGGCCAGTGTTTCTGTTGAACCTGTTTGACCATAGAAAAAGGCCACCCACAGCGGGCGGCCTTTTCCAAAGTCTTAGCTCGAATGAGAAGCGATTAAGCTTCTTCTTCGGCCTGTGGTGCGTCGTCATCATCAGATGCAGCGCTGCCAATGTCGTCGAACAGTTCGGAAATTTCGAACTCAGCAGCGGCTTCTTCTTCCGCAGCCATTTCCTGGATCGATTTGCCCGAAGCCTGCAGTTCGGCTTCTTCTGCCGAACGTGCCACGTTCATTTCGATCTCAACCGTAACTTCTGGGTGCAGGTTGACGGCGACGGCGTGCAGACCCAGGTCTTTGATCGGGTGGATCAAAGCGATCTGCTTTTTGTCGACCGAGAAACCTTCGGCGGTGGCGGCGTCAGCGGCGTCACGTGGAGTGACCGACCCGTACAGAGCGCCGGCATCGGATGCCGAACGAATCACAACGAACTGCTGGCCAGCCAGCTTTTCGCCCAGGGCCTGTGCTTCTGCTTTGGTTTCCAGATTGCGAGCTTCAAGCTGCGCTTTCTGAGTTTCAAAGTTGGCAATGTTGCCTGCCGAAGCAGTCAAGCCTTTGCCCTGTGGCAGCAGGAAGTTACGTGCGTAACCTGGTTTGACGTCAACAACGTCGCCCATCTGGCCCAGCTTTGCGACGCGCTCAAGAAGGATAACTTTCATGTCAGTTGCTCCTTATTTAACAGCGTAGGGCAGCAGGGCGAGAAAACGTGCGCGCTTGATGGCACGAGCCAGTTCACGCTGTTTTTTCGCCGAGACGGCGGTGATCCGTGAAGGAACAATTTTGCCGCGCTCAGAGATGTAGCGTTGCAGCAGACGGGTGTCTTTGTAATCAATCGCCGGAGCATTGTCGCCCGAGAAGGGGCAGACTTTACGACGACGGAAAAATGGTTTTGCAGCCATGGTTTAGCGTCCTTTTCCTAAGCGATCAACGGCGCTCGCGACGGGAGTCGCGTTCGTCACGTTTCTGCATCTGGACCGAAGGGCCCTCTTTGTGTTCGTCCATCTTGATGGTCAGAACACGCATGACATCGTCATGCAGACGCATCAGGCGCTCCATTTCCTGGATCGCCGGTGCCGGGGCATCGGTACGCAGGAAGGCATAGTGGCCCTTACGGTTTTTGTTGATCTTATAGGCCATCGTTTTGACGCCCCAGTACTCGCTGTCGACAAGGCTACCGCCGTTGTCGGACAGAACAGCACCGAAATGTTCGATGAGACCTTCTGCTTGCGTGTTGGACAAGTCCTGACGCGCAATCATTACATGCTCATATAGCGGCATGTGAGCTCCTGTTATGTTCAAGGCGCATTTCAAAGATGGGGCGTTTGACCCTTCCGCTGCCCCACCACGAGAGTCTGCGCGGATCGAATTAGATACGGAAGGAAGCCTCCATATACAGGCTGTGGCCGAAAGGGCAAGCCAGCAGTTCATGCGTGTTTCCAAGATGGCAACATTGATGGCAATTGCCCGCTATTTTCCCCGCATCCGCCCCATTCCCGTCGCAATGTTCGGTTTGATTGAGGTTAACAAATGATTAACAGCGCCCAAAAGGGTGCGATTATCGAGAAAGGGCAGACGTTATGGCAGTAACTGAAATCATCCCGACGAGCGACACCCACAAGGCATCGCCGCGTGGATTATATGCAATGGCCGAAGCGCTTCCACTGGTGCTTAGCTTTCGCCCCAACTGGCAGCTGCGCTCAATCGTGCTGCGGGTTGTTGGCGCTGCGATGGTGCTCAGCTCGACGGGTATCTGGCTGATGCCGGGTGCCGCTTATGACCCTGAAATGGCGTTGATCAAGATTGGGATTTCCGTGTTCTTCCTGTTTGCCGGCATCGCTCTGATGATGGTCAACGATCCGGACACCCATCCCGATGCCTATTTCGATCCGATTCGTCGCGAGTTGCGGGTGCTGCAACGCACAGGCCAAGGACGTCCGCGCACGGTTCTGCGTCGCGGGTATGACAGCCTGGGCAGCGTTCGCTTCAAAGATCGTTCGGTAGAATTGTACGAGATCGACGGATCGCTTTTGATCCGCCTTCCGCTAAGCCTTGGGTCGACCCGGAAACTGCTGCGCGAACAGCTCAGCGGTGTGGTTCCCATCCTGAGCTAGGCCACTTCACATTTGCGCGAGAACGAACCCGGTCTGGTGAGATCGGGTTCTTGTTCGTTAGCTCACAGGGTATGTTGGAATTTGCTGACTTCCCATTCTCGGCGTCAGTTGTCATTTCTTGGATCATATAAATTGTTCAACCGGAGCCCTTACCTTATGAAAAAGACCCTGCTTGCTGCCGCCCTGGCCACCGTCGCCGCCTCAGCTGCATTCGCGGCCCCAGAGAAATATGTACTGGACGCCAGCCACAGCCAAATCCTGTTCAGCTATAACCACCTGGGTTTCTCAACAACCTGGGGCATGTTCTCCGGTTTTGAGGGCGACGTGATGTTTGATCAGGAAAACCCTGCAGCGTCGAGCGTTGCCGTTTCGATGCCAACCAAGTCGATGTTCACTGGCTGGGAAGAGCGCTTTGGTCACTTCATGTCGCAGGACTTCTTTGGTGCGACTGACACCGATATGGTCAGCTTTACATCGACCGGAATTGACGTGACCGGCGATTCCACCGCTCAGATCACCGGTGACCTGACCATCAATGGCACCACCAAATCTGTGGTTCTGGATGCTGTCTTGAATCAGGTTGGCGATCACCCGATGGCAGGCAAGCCTTGGGCCGGATTTGACGCCAGCGCAACCGTGCTGCGGTCGGACTTCAACCTGGGCAAATTCGCGCCGTTCGTGAGCGACGAGGTCGACATCAAGATCTCGATCGAAGCGATGAAAGCTGAGTAAACCTGATCAGTGCCCCGGTGTATCTAAAGTTCACCGGGGCATTTGTGCCGCCGATCTAAAGGGCAGAAGGGCAGGGCCCGCTCTGCGCGCTGGACCGGATAGACACTAAGTATTCCCCTCCGTCCATTCATTGGGCGGAGGTTCTTCGTTGTAACAACAGTCTGTGGTCATTCCATTGGCCTCCCCTTGGCCCGCCAGAGGCGCCATCTGTAGGGAAGTAGTGGTTCTGTTGAGATTAAAGAGTCAGCCGAACTGAAAACACTTTGGTTCGCAGTGTTTGTGACGGTTGCTGAATTTGCGACCACGGCAATCCCTGAAAAGGACCAGACAGAATAAAGGCCGCTGACCCCGTTCAGGTCAGCGGCCCTTATATGTGTCGCGCGACATCCTTTGACGGTTTGACAGGATGTCAAAGGACAATCAAATGGCGGCTCTGCTAGTTCACCCGGTCAGCGGCCAAGTCAATTTTCACCTCGACGCCGAACCCCAATGATGTCTCGTCTGGCAAACTTTTACCGATATCAAAATCCAGTCGATCCAGGGTTACAGAGCCACTCATCACGGCATGATCACCCTGCAGGTCCAGCGTAAAGGGCAGGGTCAGCGGCACCACTTTATCGCGGATCGTCAGCGTACCGACGGCTTGATAATCCACATCCAGCTTCTCCAGTTGCGCAGTGAAAATAGCCGTTGGGAAGGTGGCGCTGTCGAAATAGTCGGGGCCCATGGCCTGTGCCGTTACCGTGCCAAGATCAAAGGATGCGATGGTAATGGTCACCTCGACATCGCCGACAGGGCCCACCGGGGCAGCGTCATCGAAATTAATCGCCGCTGTCCACTCCGTGAAACTGCCTGAAACCTGGCTGCCCATCTGTGTGATGCTGATGCCCAATGTGCCTGTCTGTACTGCCCAACCCGAGGCGACCTGTTGCAGTGGGGCAGACTGCGCCGGCGCGAGTTGTGTGGTGGTCTGATCACTTGCTGCGAAAAAGCCCAGCAGAACGCCTGTTCCAAGGGTTGCGGCCCAAACAGCCAGTGCGCTGAGCATCGGGATGCTGCTTGCGATGTGCTCTGCTGGTTGTGGCAGTTCTGATTTACCCGGCAGCATCCGGCGCAGGGTGGCATCGCGGTCAATCACATGGTGCTTTAACGCGCCGGCAATATGCAGCAGCAGCGACACAATCAGTACCCAGACGAAAATGACATGCAGCGATGCAAAGAAATGCGCGACGCTTTCAGATTTGGGCACCAGCGGCAGATCTTGCCCGAATGACCACCAGATCGGAGCAAAGCCACTGGTTGCCGCATGCTCAATCCATCCGAACAAGGGCACCAGCACAAGCGAGCCATAGAGTAGCCAGTGCACGGTTTCAGCGGCCCAGGATTCAAGCTTGCGATCCGGGTGAAGCAGCCCGGGCTTGGGCTGGCTGATGGCCCACATGATGCGCAGCAGAGCCGTGAAAAATACCGCGATTCCGATGGTTTTATGCAGCGAAAACAGCAAGAAGACCCGAGTAATCGTTGCCTGAGAGCCGTCAAATCCGGGACCGCTGATCTGATGTGCCAAATCATTGGCGATCAATCCCAGTGGAATTGCCGTCAGGATCAGCAGGGCCATCACCCAGTGAAATCCCTTGGCGACGCTGCCGTATCTGGAGTGGCTATTGGATCTGGACACTGGGGCATTCCTTTTGGGCTGTCAGTTTGTCACAACCTAACAATCATGCGGCGGGTTGCAATGTTGGCGGATATCTCCTTTTGCACAGGATTTGTGCGCAGACGTGCAGCTCTCTTGTGTGAACCGCTCGGGACCGCTAAACCGGCCAAAATCGCAGAGTATACAGTCTATATGAGGTGTTTGATGACAACCGCATTTGTTTTCCCCGGACAGGGCGCGCAGGCAATTGGAATGGGCAAGGCGCTGGCTGATGCCTATCCGGCAGCCAGGGCAGTGTTTGACGAGGTCGACGCCGCATTGGGTGAATCCCTGAGCAGCCTGATTTGGGAGGGTGACATCGACGCTCTGACCCTGACTGAAAACGCCCAGCCGGCGCTGATGGCCACATCGATTGCTGCATTGCGCGCCTTGGAAACAGAAGGTGTCAGCATCAATAAGGCTGCGTTTGTGGCGGGCCATTCACTGGGCGAATATTCGGCACTGGCCGCTGCGGGTGCCATCTCGGTTGCCGACACCGCCCGTCTGCTGCGCACCCGTGGGAAAGCCATGCAAAGTGCTGTGCCCGTCGGGGTTGGCGCCATGGCGGCCTTGCTGGGGCTGGATTTTGACACCGTCAAAGAGATCGCAGCCGAGGCCGCCTCGGACGGCGAGGTTGTGCAGGCCGCCAATGATAATGATCCGACACAGGTTGTGGTCTCGGGGCACAAAGCCGCCGTTGAACGCGCGGCCGAGATCGCCAAGACCCGCGGGGCCCGCCGTGCGGTGATGCTGCCGGTCAGCGCACCGTTCCACTGTGCCCTGATGCAGCCCGCTGCCGATGTCATGGCCGAGGCCCTGGCCGCTGTCGATATCAAGGCTCCCGCCGTTCCCGTGATCGCCAATGTCCGTGCCGATGTGGTGACCGACCCCACCGAGATTCGCGCTCTTTTGATCGAACAGATCACCGGTTCGGTGCGCTGGCGTGAAAGCGTTCAGGTCATGGCCGCCAAAGGCGTAACCGAGTTTTGGGAAATTGGCGCAGGCAAGGCATTGTCCGGTATGGTTCGCAAGATCGACCGCAGCCTGACCAGCCGTCAGGTTGCAACGCCGGACGACGCCAAAGCCGCCGCCGAAGCGTAAACGACACATTTATAGTTCGCCGCTCTGAATCTTGTGAGCATCGGACAGCAATAGGATATGATATGTTTGATTTGACTGGTAAAAATGCTCTCATCACTGGTGCGTCCGGTGGCATTGGTGGCGATATCGCCCGCACGTTGCACGCCGCCGGGGCCACTGTGGTTCTGTCCGGCACCCGCGAAGAGCCGCTGCAGGCCCTGGCCGCTGAATTGGGCGAGCGCGCATATGTTCTGACCTGCAATCTCTCCGACAAGGATTCGGTCGAGGCGCTGCCCAAAGCGGCCATTGCCGCCATGGGCTCGGTTGATATTTTGGTGAATAACGCTGGCATCACCCGCGACAACCTGTTTATGCGCATGAAGGATGACGAGTGGGATAGCGTGATCAATGTCAATCTGACGTCGACCATGCGCCTGTGCCGCGGCGTGTTGCGCGGTATGATGAAGGCGCGTTGGGGCCGGATCATCAATATCTCGTCCATCGTCGGTGCAACCGGTAATCCGGGGCAGGGTAACTACGCCGCCTCCAAAGCCGGGATGGTCGGCATGTCCAAGTCGCTGGCCTATGAGGTTGCCAACCGGGGCATCACGGTCAATGCGATCGCGCCGGGCTTCATTGCGACCGCAATGACCGAGAAACTGAACGACACCCAGAAAGACGCAATCCTGACCCAGATCCCGGCCGCGCGCATGGGCGATTCTAAAGAGATCGCTGCCGCTGTGCTGTATCTCGCCAGCGCCGAGGCGGCCTATGTCACCGGCACCACGTTGCACGTCAACGGTGGCATGGCGATGCTTTAAGAGGCAGAGAATCACGTGTTTTTCCAAACCAGCCATGTCGGCAGAAGTCGCTGATATGGCTTTTGGCGGACAGATGACATTTTCTTCGCCTTCGGGTTGCACTAGCGAAAGTCGGTGCCTATCTGCATCAAGCTGACAACGGTTTTTTATGCCAAAAGGGCAAAAAATGCCTGTTGCTTGTGGCTTGAAGTGACATGGCGAAACCGTTTGCCTCTGCGCAAGTCTGTGTTATAGGCGGCGCATCTCTGTTTCGGAGGGCTCCGTTGGGGCCGTTCCGGACAAGCCCCCCGCACTTTGGGGATCGAACCGCCCGGATTGGGCAAAATAACGCCATCCCCAGCGGGCAAGGGCAGAACAGGGCCATCTGGCCCCGAATAATCGAGGAATGAACATGAGCGACGTCGCAGACCGCGTAAAAAAGATCGTTGTAGAGCACCTGGGTGTTGAAGAAGACAAAGTAACCGAGAACGCTTCGTTCATCGACGACCTGGGCGCAGACAGCCTGGACACCGTTGAGCTGGTTATGGCCTTCGAAGAAGAGTTCGGCATTGAAATCCCTGACGACGCTGCTGAGACTATCCAGTCATTCGGCGACGCGGTGAAGTTCATCACTGAAGCTTCCTAAAGCTTTCCAATCGCAGCTTTGCGATTGCCTGAACGGCGCTTTCCAGTGGGAAGGCGCCGTTTTTGTTTGCGGCGCTTGGCGGAAAATAGCCCAGTCTGATCGAACGGGGGCTGGATGTGGTATCATGCCCTTGTTGTTTTAAAACTGGAGGCTGATCACCATGATGATATTCCCCACGATGGAGCTGCAGAACGGGCTTTGCGTGACCCTGGACAAAGGGCGTTTGGATGAGCCGATGCTCTGGCATGTTGATCCAGTCGAAACAGCCTGTGGGTTTGCGGCCTCTGGCGCCGAGTGGATGCATCTGACCGATTTTAATGCGATTGAAGGCAATGGCGACAATGCCGAGCTGATCGAGCAAATCATCCGTACCGCAGGTATCCCGGTGCAGCTGGGCGGCGGTATGCGCAGTCGCGAGCATATAGAACACTGGCTCGAAAAAGGGGCAGGCCGCATTGTTGTCGGCACCCTGGCGGCGCTTGATCCGCAACTGGTCGAAGAGCTGGCCCGGCAACACCCGGATCAAATTGTGCTGGCGGTGGATGTCTGGCAGGGGCAGGTGATGACGGACGGCTGGCGCCAGTCCGGGGCTTTCACGCCTGAGGCCTTTATTGCGGCCTTTGGCGATACGCCATTTGCCGGCATCATTATCACTGACATCGACAGTGATATGTCCAACGTCGAGGCGCAACTGGGGCTGATCGCTGGATTGGCCAGCAGCGCGCGTGCACCGGTTATCGCCAGCGGTGTGGTGCGCACCTGTGATGATATCTCACGTCTGAAATATGCCGGCACAATTTCCGGCGCTTTGGTCGGGCGGGCACTGTTTCGCAAGACTCTGTCGCTGGAAGAGGCCCTGCAGACGGCCATGCCCGAACCCGAGGCCGTGGCGGAATTCATCTGATCAGCGTCTTTCACTGACCTGTCAAATGCCGAACTCTGTGGTGTGGGCAATCCTGTGGTGTCAGGATTGCTCCCGCCCGGTTTGGTTCTGGGTGTGTTTTAAAAGGTTCTGCAGAATATCATTTGGGAATGCCCTGGTGAACTGAACACCTGTACTGTCGGCATCGGTCCAGTGAACGAGAACATTTAAGTTCACGTTCGCTATTTTTATATTCGCAGTGTCACCAGGCGTACATTGAGTATGCGTCTTTAGCTTTGCCCCAAAACAACTGATATCAATGATGGTGGCGGGATGACTTTTACCGGATCGCGTGTAGGTGCAGTCCAGGTCGCACGGAAATCTTTTACCGCGCCGCTTTTTAAATCTGCTCCGTGTTTCCTTTAGATAAAGCATCGCAAATATTGCCATGCCCGGCAAAGTTATCAGACTGATGGTGGCACTGTATGCGAAGCCACTATTGTGTTCATGGTCCTCTTCGGTGGTGTTGACAGATCGCTGATCAGTACAGGACGCGGTCGCCAATAGATTTTGATATGCCACCAATTTTTGATATGATCCGAATTGCAGCGATTGTTCGTACGCTACATTGCGACCCGCAGTCTTGTAGAAATCCAGCAGGGTTCTTTGCTCAGCACTGATATTGACGGTCATCTGTTCAAATCTTTGCAAACCTGCACGCGACAAATCCTGACGCAGCGATGCAATCGGGGTCAATGCCAGGAACCTGTCCAGTATTTCCGGCGAGTCTGGATGATGTCCGTCGGACAGATGATCAAGAAAATGGTCTATATAAAGTATAAATCTTGTCAGCCTGTTGTGGAGTTCACACTCATCTGCAGCTTTGGTTTCCAATCCAAACACCATTAAGACGAGCGACAGCCCGACGAGTATGACCGTTTGAACATTTTTACGCATAATCAATCGATACCTTACAATGGCGTCACTGAACATTTGCGGCGCCTTTTCACTAATAACTGAATGACTGTAGGAACAATTTGGCCTGCAGCGCTTTCCCTTGTGTCAGATGTTTTGTCTGACACTCCGTTCGAAACCCAGAACTGATCAGTACCACATCGGCAGCATTTTACTGCCGTTCTGACAGTAGAGTTGATGCAGGCCGAACCGAGTGGGATACGATTGCAGTCTGCATCAAACCTGCCCCAAGATTACAGGGGGGCGGAACCAAATACTCGTTACACATACAGTATCAGTACAACATGAGTGTGGCGGCTAAAGGTTAATCAGGACTTGCTGCAGCCGTTAGTTCTCCGTGAAACCGACAGGCACATGGCCCACTTGCGCTTTTGGGGTAATCCAAGCTATTTGAGAACGAATTGCCGAGGCAAAGGAGAGCAAGGAATGCGTCGAGTTGTTGTTACCGGACTGGGATTGGTCACACCGCTGGCTTGTGGCGTCGAAGAAACCTGGTCTCGGTTGCTGGACGGACAGTCCGGTGCCGGGCCGATTACCCTGTTTGATGCAGTCGAAAGTGGCGTAGCCACCACCTATGCCTGCGAAGTACCGCGCGGGGATGGTTCCGACGGCAGCTTTAATCCTGATGATTGGCTGGCGAAAAAAGAGCAGCGCAAGATTGATGATTTCATCCTGTATGGAATCGCCGCTGCTGACATGGCCGTGACTGATTCCGGCTGGAAAGCCGAGACAGAAGACGAACAGTTCAGCACCGGTGTCATGATCGGCTCTGGTATTGGCGGTCTCAGCTCGATTGCGGACACGGCTGTGATGCTGAAAGAACGCGGCCCGCGCCGTGTATCGCCGTTCTTTATCCCCGGCGCACTGATCAACCTGATCTCGGGTCAGGTGTCGATCCAGCATGGTTTCAAAGGCCCGAACCACTCGGTTGTGACGGCCTGTTCCACTGGTGCCCACGCGATTGGCGACGCCAGCCGTCTGATCAAATCGGGCGACGCGGATGTGATGATTGCGGGTGGGGCCGAAGCGGCGATCTGTGAAATCGGTATTGCTGGTTTTAACGCCTGTAAGGCGCTCTCGACCCAAATGGCCGATGACCCGACCAAAGCCAGCCGCCCCTATGACACTGACCGTGACGGCTTTGTCATGGGCGAGGGCGCAGGCGTTGTGGTGCTGGAAGAGTACGAACATGCCAAGGCGCGTGGGGCCAAGATCTATGCCGAGGTGCTGGGCTATGGCATGTCCGGCGACGCCTATCACATCACCGCCCCCTCCGAGAGCGGCGAAGGTGGCGAACGCTCGATGCGGGCGGCGCTGAAAAACGCCGGGCTGCAGCCGTCGGACATCGATTATATCAACGCCCACGGCACCTCGACCATGGCGGATACCATCGAGCTGGGCGCGGTTGAGCGGATGCTGGGCGATCATGCCGCCTCGGTCACCATGTCTTCGACCAAATCCTCCACCGGTCACCTGTTAGGTGCTGCTGGCGCAATCGAGGCGATTTTCTCAATCCTCGCGATCCGCGATCAGGTGGCACCACCAACCATCAACCTGGACAATCCAGCAGTGGAGTCGGTTGTGGATCTGGCGCCAAATGTCAAACGTGAGCGTAAGATTGATGTGGTCCTGTCCAACTCCTTTGGCTTTGGTGGCACCAATGCCAGCGTGATCTTCGGAAAGTCTGACTGATGTGGCGTAGCCTCGCGTCTAATATGCTGACGATGCTGGTGGTGGGCCTGTTCCTGCTGGGCGGCGTCATCCTTTGGGGAAAAACCCAATATACCGCCGAAGGACCGCTGGAAACAGCGATCTGCCTGCGGGTCGAGCGGGGCTCGAATATGACAAAAGTGAGCCGCGACCTGGAAAGCCAGGGCGCGGTGAAAAGTGGTGCAATGTTCCGCTTGGGTGCCAAATACAGCGAGAAAACCGGCCAGCTAAAGGCCGGCAGTTTTCTGGTCGACGCCCGCTCGTCGATGGAGCAGATCATTGAGCAGGTGACCACCTCTGGCGCCAGTTCCTGCGGCACGGAAATTGTTTACCGCGTCGGCATCACCCGCATCACGACGCAGGTGCGTGAGCTGGATCCTGCCACCAATAAATTTGTCGAACGTGCTAATTTTCAGTTGGGCACGGATGAAACGCCAGCGATCTATACCAATAAGCTGGCCGAGCCCGACACCCGTTACCGCGTTGCTTTGGCCGAAGGTGTGACCAGCTGGCAGGTGGTCGAAGCACTTAAAGCGATGGAAATGCTGGACGGTGACCCGGGTACCCGCCCCGCCGAGGGCATGTTAGCCCCCGACAGCTATGAGGTCGTCTCCGGCTCCAAACGGGCTGATATTCTGGCTGAAATGCAGGAACGTCAGCAGTTGCGTATCAATGCCGCCTGGGAGGCGCGCACCGATGATCTGCCGCTGGAAAATCCCGAGGAAATGCTGATCCTTGCCTCGATTATCGAGAAAGAAACCGGTGTCCCGACAGAACGTCGTCAGGTTGCCAGTGTCTTCACCAACCGCCTGAACCGCGGCATGCGCCTGCAAACCGATCCCACGGTGATTTATGGCGTCACCAAGGGCGAGGGCGTCCTGGGTCGTGGTCTGCGCCAAAGCGAGCTGCGCAAGGTCACGCCCTGGAACACCTATGTGATCGAAGGCCTGCCACCGACCCCCATCGCCAACCCCGGCATGGCCAGTCTTGAGGCAGCAGTGAACCCGGACACCACTGAATATGTGTTCTTTGTTGCCGATGGCACCGGCGGCCACGCCTTTGCCGAAACTCTGGAACAGCACAATCGCAACGTCGTAAAATGGCGCGCGATTGAGGCGGAGCGGTCGAATAACTGATTTTGGCCACAGGCCAAAAGAAGAGGGCGCTTCGGCGCCCTTTTTCATTTCTGTTTGAACTTGCCCGGCACCGCCGGGCCGCGCCTGACCTTCCCCCCGGGAAGGCGCTTTACGCCTCCCCAAGGTCAAGCGCGACCCTTGTATTTTGAAATCGTGACCAGCCAATAAGGAACAAAATAAATGCTGTCAGGCGTATGTATCGGCACCAATGACATCTCCACTGCCACGCAGTTCTATGATACCGTTTTGGCCACCATCGGCATGCACCGCGTTCTGACCGAACCACGCGAGGTGGGCTATGCGGGCGCTGACGGGCGCATATCCGTGTTTCTTATTGTGCCCTTCAACGGTCAACCAGCCAGTTTCGGCAATGGCACCCAGTTCATGTTCTACGCACCGGATGCTGCGGCCGTACGGGCGTTTCATGCTGCAGCAGTGGACTGTGGTGGAACCGATGAGGGCTTACCCGGTCCGCGCAGCTATCACCCAGACTACTACGGCGCCTATGTGCGTGGTCTGGATGGCAACAAATTGAACGTCTCTGTCAGCCTTGAAACCAGCCCAGCGGGATAACGCTGTGACGGCGTGTTGCCCAGCCACCGTGCGCTGCTTTTCACGCTAAACCTTGACTTTTACGTTGTTTTCGCGTATAGGTTGCGGCGCAGTTGGAAGACATCAGGACGGCCCGGGCTTACACCCGCTGGCCGTCTCTGCGTCTCTCATGCGGATCACCACGCATGAGGAACCACAGGTCATGGTGCAAAACCCACTGACTCCGCAAATCGAAAAAACCGCCGACCTGCTCAGGTCGTTGCAGGACTCCATTCACCGATTGCGCAACGAGGCCGAGGCCCTGCGCGAGCAGCTGGAGGGTGAACAAGAGGTGGGCGGCGACATCTCGAGACCACAACTCGCCAAGCTTGAGGGGCTTATTCGGGACTGCCAGAAAGTGGAGAAGACCCTTGTTGCACAAAGCAGCCAATTCACATCCCTTGCCGAAAGCGGACCCTCGCTTGACCTCGACACCCTGCGCGGAGATCTGCGCTGCCGACTTGCTTCCCTGCGTGCCTGCTGTGATGAGCGAGATGTTTCTGGAGGAACTGCCGGATGAGCTGCTGATTGCGCTGCCTTATCTGTTCGATCAGTGGTCGATGCCGCATCAGCTGCCCCCCGGTGGGGACTGGCGGGCCTGGATCATTCTGGGTGGGCGCGGCGCCGGTAAAACCCGCGCTGGCGCCGAATGGGTGCGCGCCCAGGTCGAGGGCAGCCTGCCGATGGACACAGGCAGGGCCCGCCGTGTGGCGCTGCTGGGCGAGACCTATGATCAGGTGCGCGACGTGATGATCCTGGGCGACAGTGGCATCCTGGCGTGTTCGCCCCCCGATCGCCGCCCCACCTGGAAGGCCAGCGAGCGCAAGCTGATCTGGGCCAATGGGGCCACCGCGCAGGCGTTCTCGGCGCATGATCCCGAGGCGCTGCGCGGGCCGCAGTTTGATGCGGCCTGGGCGGATGAGCTGGCCAAGTGGAAAAAGGCGCGCTCAAGCTGGGATATGCTGCAGTTTGCCCTGCGGCTGGGGCAGGACCCGCGGATCTGTGTCACCACCACGCCACGCAATGTGTCGGTGCTGCGCGACATTCTTGGTCAATCGTCGACTGTGCAAACCCATGCTCCGACTGAGGCCAACCGGGCCAATCTGGCGCCGTCCTTCCTGGCCGAGGTGCGCCGGCGTTATGCGGGCACCCGGTTGGGACAGCAAGAGCTGGACGGGGTGTTGCTGACGGATATCGAGGGCGCGCTTTGGACTGGAGAAATGTTACAGTCGGCGCTGTTGGAGCGGGCCCCGGATCTGGACCGGGTTGTTGTTGCTGTTGATCCGGCGGTGAGTGCGGGCAAGGCGTCAGATGCCTGTGGTATTGTGGTGGTGGGGGCCACATTGCAAGGCCCGCCGCAGGACTGGCGCGCCTATGTACTGGCGGATTGCACGGTTCAGGGTGTCGGACCGCTGGCCTGGGCCCAGGCGGCGATTGCGGCCATGCAGGACTATGGTGGGGATCGGTTGGTGGCAGAGGTCAATCAAGGCGGTGCCCTGGTCGAGAATGTCTTGCGTCAGGTGGATCCACTGGTGCCCTACAAACCGTTACACGCCAGTCACGGCAAATCTGCCCGCGCCGAACCGGTGGCAGCGCTGTACGAGCAGGGCCGGGTGCACCATCTGCCAGGGTTGGGGGCGTTGGAGCTGCAGATGAGCCAGATGACCCCGCAGGGTTATCGCGGCGGCGGCTCTCCGGATCGATTGGATGCTTTGGTCTGGGCCCTGCATGACCTGATCATCACCCCGGCGTCACTGGTGCTTAGGCCGCGACTTAGGGTGTTGTAATATCGACCGCCTGCCTGTTTGGCGGGCGGTGCATTTGAGTATTTTTGAAAAGATGAAGGTCATGACCGGGTTGGGTGTTGCACAGGTGGCGGGCGGGCTGGACCGGAATTCTTTAGGGCCATGGGGGATAACGGTTTCAGCAAAGGGGCGACACTGTCCCAAGGATGAAAATGAGGAATGGTCATGGTCTTTGACGTGTTGCGGCGCAAACAAAAGCCTATCGAGCAAAAGGCAAGTGCAGCGGCCCGCGTGGTGGCCTGGCAGGGCATGGGGCGGGCCGCCTGGAGCCCGCGCGATAGCCAATCGCTGATCCGCAGTGGGTTTGCCGGTAATCCGGTCGGGTTTCGCTGTGTCAAACTGATCGCTGAGGCCGCAGCTGCATTGCCGCTGGTGTTACAGGACGCCGTGCAGCGGTTTGAGCAACATCCAATGCTGGCGTTATTGGCGCGGCCAAATCTGGCCCAGGGACGTGCGGAACTGTTGGAGGCGCTGTTTGGCCAATTACTGCTGACTGGCAACGCCTATGTCGAGGCGGTGGCCGGTGGTGAAGGTCTGCCGCTGGAGCTGCATATGCTGCGCTCGGACCGGATGTCGGTGATTCCGGGGGCAGATGGTTGGCCGGTGGGTTATGACTATAAGGTATCGGGTCGCAAGCATCGCTTTGAGGTCTCGGCAGGTCGCCCGGTGATCTGTCATATCAAGAGTTTTCACCCACAAGATGATCATTATGGGTTGTCGCCGCTCCAGGCAGCAGCGATGGCGGTGGATGTTCATAACAGCGCCTCGCGCTGGTCCAAGGCGCTGCTGGACAATGCCGCGCGGCCCTCAGGCGCGCTGGTCTGGAAGGGCGGTGACGGCCAGGGCAGCATGGCGGATGATCAGTTCCGCCGGTTGAGTGATGAGATCGAAGCGAATTTTCAGGGCGCGCGCAACGCGGGCCGACCGATGGTGCTGGAAGGCGGGCTGGACTGGAAACCCATGGGGTTTTCGCCCAGCGACATGGAGTTCCAAAAGACCAAAGAGGCCGCCGCGCGCGAAATCGCGCTTGCCTTTGGGGTGCCGCCGATGTTGTTGGGGATCCAGGGCGATGCCACTTATGCCAACTACCAAGAGGCCAATCGCGCCTTTTACCGGTTAACTGTGGTGCCGATGGTTGCCCGCGTTGCAGCGACCCTGGTGGAGTGGCTCTCGGGATTTGATGGCGGAGAGCTGACGTTAAAGCCGGACCTTGATCAGGTAGCGGCGCTGTCTGCCGAGCGTGATGCCCAATGGGCGCGGGTGGCTACAGCCGAATTCCTGAGCCGCGGGGAAAAGCGCAGCCTTTTGGGACTGCCGCCAGAGGATGGAGGGGCGGATGATGGGTGACGGAATGCCGCCGCCTTTTGACTGCGCCCCCGGCTTACGTTTGGCAGCGCATGAGCAGCTGATGCAGCTACAACAGGAGCATCTGCACCGGCGGCTGGACCGGTTGGAACAGATGATGGAGCGCTTGGATCGGCGTCTGTGGTTTACCGTTTACGGGGTGGTTGCGGTCATTCTGGGGCAGGCCTTCAGGTCGCTTCTTTTATTTCAATAAATACTGTTAACAAAGTGTTAAGGGAGGTTTCTCATGCAAGTGGAGACCCATCTGGAACATAAATTTATGGCCTGTAAATCGGGGCTTAGCCTGACCGAAGGGCAGTTGATCGAAGGCTACGCCAGCCGGTTTGGTGAGGTCGATCAATGCGGCGATGTGGTCTTGCCGGGGGCCTATGGCAACTCGCTTGAGGCGCTGGCGGCACGCGGCAGCAAGGTCAAGATGTTGTGGCAACATGACCCGGCGCAACCGATTGGGGTCTGGGACGAGGTGCGCGAAGACACCCAGGGGTTGCGGGTCAAGGGCCGCCTTTTGGTGGAAACCCGCCGTGGCGCCGAGGCGGCTGCGCTGATTGCCGCCGGAGCCATAGACGGGCTTTCGATCGGCTATCGTACCAAATGTGCCAGTAAGGGCGACAAGGGAGAGCGTCGGCTGAGCGAGGTGGAACTGTGGGAGGTGTCCCTGGTGACATTCCCGATGCTGCCAACAGCGCGGGTGACGGGCAAGAGCGTGAAGGATCCGGTCTCGGCTGCACTGCGCGACATGGCCGCGATTTTGACACAGGCACGCACTCAATTCGCAAAGCGATGAGCCGGGCGCGACGTTAACCAAACAGGATAGTCAAATGAGCAAGAACAGAGTTTCGTCTGCCTCGGCAGATGCAGCCCCACTGATACACGATGTAACCCAGTCTATGGCTGGATTTATCGAAGATTTCAATGGGTTCCGTGACGACATCAAGGCAAAACTGAAACTGACCGAAGAGCGAGTAATCATGCTGGATCGAAAAACCCAAATTGCGGCCCGTCCGCAGCTGTCTGCTACCAATGATGCCGGCGCGCCCCATCAAAAGGCGTTTATGGCCTACCTGCGGTCCGGTGAAGACGATGGGCTGCGTGGTCTGCAGCTGGATGGTAAATCCCTGTCTTCGGCGGTGAACAGCGACGGGGGCTACCTGGTGGATCCGGTGACCTCCGAGACGGTGACATCGGTGTTGCAGGCAACCGCCTCTATCCGGTCCATTGCCGCGGTGGTCACGGTCGAGGCGACCTCATATGATGTGCTGGTCGACCACACGGATGTTGGTGCGGGCTGGGCGACGGAAACCGACCCGACAGCAGAAACCGGCACCCCGGTGATTGACCGGATCACCATCCCATTGCATGAGCTGAGCGCGCTGCCAAAAGCGTCGCAACGGCTGTTGGACGACAGTGCCTTTGATATTGAATCCTGGCTGGCCGGACGCATTGCTGACAAGTTCTCGCGGGCCGAGGCCGCGGCGTTTTTGAACGGCGATGGTATCGACAAACCAACCGGTATTCTGACCCATGGCGTGGTTGAAAATGACAGCTGGAGCTGGGGTAACATTGGCTATGTCGCCACCGGCAGTGATGGCGATATTGGCGGCGGTGACGCGATTGTCGATCTGGTCTATGCCCTTGGGGCTGAGTATCGGGCAAATGGTGTCTTTGTCATGAATTCAAAGACTTCCGGTCAAGTTCGAAAGTTGAAAGATGGCGATGGCCGCTTCCTGTGGTCGGATGGTCTGGCCGCTGGTGAACCTGCACGGCTGATGGGCTACCCGGTGCTTGTGGCCGAGGATATGCCTGGTGTTGCCAGCGACAGTTTCTCGATTGCCTTTGGTGATTTCTCGGCCGGCTATACCATCGCGGAACGTCCAGATCTGCGGGTGCTGCGCGACCCCTTTAGCGCCAAGCCCCATGTGCTGTTTTATGCCACCAAGCGCGTCGGTGGTGATGTCAGTGATTTCGCGGCCATCAAGCTGCTGAAATTCGGCCTGACCTAACCGGTCCGACCGATGACGCTGCCGGCAGCCCGGCGGCGTCGGCAGGCGCGTATTCCCCTTTCTGTGTCGTCCAGCTGCTCCCCTCCGTCCGAGCGGCACCGGAAGATGCGCGCCTGCTGTATCCAATTTATGTCCCGAGCGGGCGCAAGTTTCCGGAGTAACGTGATGATATTGACCGAACAGACGCCGGTGCCCGAGGCCGCGCTGCCGTTAGAGCCGTTCAAGGCACATTTGCGGCTGGGAACCGGGTTTGGCGAAGACAGTCTGCAAGACGAAGTCCTGATTAGTTTTCTGCGCGCCGCCATTGCCGCAATCGAGGCGCGTACCGGCAAGGTGCTGATTTCCCGCCAGTTTGACCTGAATATGCACCAATGGCGGGATCCGTCGGCGCAGGTTCTGCCACTGGTGCCGGTCGCGTCGGTCGAAACCGTGGTGATGATCGATGCCGCAGGGCTGGAAACGGTCCTTGTAAGCGACATGTATCGTCTGATCCAGGACAGCCAGCATCCGCAGCTTTGCCCCACGGGCAGTCTGTTGCCGACAGTGGCGACGGGCGGCGCACTGCGCATATCCCTGACCGCTGGCATGGCAGACAACTGGGGCGCCTTGCCCGCTGACTTGGGGCAAGCGGTTCTGATGCTGGCGGCACATTACTATCAATATCGCGATGACACCGGGCTGTCGGGTGGCTGTATGCCGTTTGGCGTCACCAGCCTGATCGAACGCTACCGGGTGGTGCGTCTTAGCCTGGGGCGGGTGATATGAAACCACCTGTTCTGTCCCGCAAGCTGACCCTCGAGGATCCCACGCGCGCCAGCGATGGCAGTGGCGGCCATATGGAGACATGGCAGGCCCTGGGCAGTGTTTGGGCTGAAATTCAATCGCTTACGGGGCGAAGTAAAGTCAAGGGTGGTGTGGATTTGTCGCTACAGCGCTATCGGATCACCGTGCGGGCAACGCCTGTTGGTTCTGCCAGCCGTCCCCGTCCGGATCAACGGTTTCGCGACGGGACCCGTCTGTTCCTGATCCACGCCGTGGCCGAGACTGACGATGCAGGGCGCTACCTGACTTGTTTTGTACAAGAGGAGATCTCGGCATGAGTTACGCCCTGTCCGCGGCCTTGCAATCGGCAGTGTTTCAACATCTGAGCAGCGATCCTGATCTGGCTGGCACTGCCATCCATGATGCGCTGCCCACGGGCACAGTCCCACAGACCTATGTGCTGCTTGGGGCCGAGGAGGTGCGCGATGGATCTGATGTGTCGGGCGCGGGTGCGCTGCATAGATTTACCGTTTCGGTTCATTCAGATAGCGCGGGATTCTCAACCGCAAAACAGCTTGCAGCGACGCTGTGCGACGGGCTGATCAATGCGCCGCTGACCCTGTCGCGGGGCCACTTGATTGGCCTGTGGTTCGACCGCGCCCAGGCGCGCCGGATGACTGATGGCAGTCGCAGGATCGATCTGCGGTTCCGTGCTCGGGTCGAAGATAACTAGGACGGGTCACTTAAGCCCTGTCTGGCCGACAGGCCGGGCGCGCCTCTCGGTTGACGAAAAAACGGCTGAAAAATGCTGAAATTGCAGGAGAAATCAAGATGACAGCCCAAAACGGCAAAGATCTTTTGGTCAAAGTGGACATGACCGGTGACGGCCAGTTCGAAACCCTGGCGGGGCTGCGCGCCACACGGATCAGTTTCAATGCTGAGACGGTGGATGTCACCAGCCTGGAAAGCCAGGGCGGTTGGCGCGAGCTGCTGTCTGGCGCCGGAGTGCGCTCGGCTTCGATTTCGGGCTCGGGTGTGTTTCGCGATGCCGGATCGGATGAACGCGCGCGGCAATTGTTCTTTGATGGCGAAACGCCGGATTTTCAGATGATCATCCCGGATTTCGGCATTGTCGCTGGCGCGTTTCAGGTTACCGCGTTGGAATATGCCGGTAGCCACAACGGCGAGGCCACCTATGAGCTCTCCCTGGCCAGTGCCGGGGTCCTGAGTTTCACGGCGGTCTAGGTCATGAGTAATCCCTGGACCGGAGAAGTCTCGCTGGTGATCAACGGTGACCCACGGGTGATGAAGCTGACCCTGGGTGCCCTGGCCGAGCTGGAGCAGGCGTTGTCTGTGGGGTCGCTGGTTGATCTGGCGCAACGTTTTGAAAGCGGCGGCTTTTCCGCAGTGGATGTACTGGCGCTGATCGGGGCCGGGTTGCGGGGCGGTGGCACGCCGATGGCATCGGATGATTTGGCGCAGGCCGACATTGCTGGCGGTCCGATGGCAGCGGCCCGGGCTGCTGCAGAACTGCTGGCGCGGGCTTTCATGGCCCCTGAACTGCCATGAACCAATTGGATTGGCCTGCAATGATGCGGGCCGGGATGCTGGGCCTGCGACTGACTCCCGCTCAGTTCTGGCAACTGACCCCGGCTGAGCTGCGCCTGATGCTGGGCCAGGATGCAGGTCAGTCTGCGATGGGGCGTGCCGGGCTGGATGCGCTGATGCGCGTTTATCCCGATGAAACAGGAGGTTGTGATGAGTGATCAAGACGCAATAGCCGATCTTGAGCTGCAAAGCGAAGGTCTGGGCGATGCATTGGGCAACGCCGCAGGCATGGCCGCCACCTTTGACACCGAACTGCGCCGGGTGCGCGAGGCCTTTGCCGCCACGGGTCGTGACGCCGCGACGCTGGAGCGTGGCATGTCCAAGGGGCTGCGCAAGGCGTTTGATGGCGTGGTCTTTGACGGTATGAAGTTATCGGACGCGCTGGAAACCGTCGCGCGCTCGATGATCCAGACCACCTATAATGCCGCGATTAAACCGGTGACAAATCACATGGGCGGCGTACTGGCTGATGGGGTGACCCAGCTGGTCAGCGGACTGCTGCCCTTTGCCGATGGCGCCGCGTTCTCACAAGGGCGGGTGATGCCGTTTGCGCGGGGCGGTGTGGTCAGTGGCGCCACCACATTCGCGATGCGCGGTGGCACTGGCCTGATGGGCGAGGCCGGCCCCGAGGCGATCCTGCCGCTGGCCCGTGGTCCGGACGGGTCACTTGGGGTGCGCAGTGGCGGTGCGGCTGGGGTCAAGGTGGTTATGAATGTTACCACACCGGACGTGCACAGTTTTGCGCGCAGTCAGGGACAGATCGCCGCCCAGATGAGCCGGGCCCTGGGGCGGGGCAATAGGAACCGGTAGACGCCCGGCAGATAGGTCGGGCGCGCCTGACCTTCCCATCAAACCGTAGGTTTGCCTTCGGCAAAACGGTGAAAGCGCTTCGCACCTCCTCAAGGTCAGACACGCCATAGCGAGACAACACCAAAGTCGGCCAAGAACTTTATTGGAGACCGCAGTCATGAACTTCCACGAAGTAAGATTTCCCGCCAGTCTCAGCTTTGGCTCGATTGGTGGTCCCGAGCGGCGCACCGATGTCGTGACGCTGGCCAATGGGTTTGAGGAACGCAACACCCCTTGGGCCCATTCGCGCAGGCGCTATGACGCCGGGCTGGGGCTGCGCTCGCTGGATGATATCGAGCTGTTGATTGCCTTTTTTGAGGCGCGCAATGGTCAGATGTTTGGGTTTCGCTGGAAGGACTGGTCAGATTTCAAATCCGCCCGTGCCTCGGGTGAAGTGGCATTTCGCGATCAGGTGATTGGCACCGGCGATGGCAGCACGGTGACGTTTCAGCTGTGCAAGACCTACCGGTCTGGCAGTTTCAGCTATCAGCGCCCGATTGCCAAACCGGTTGTCGGCTCGGTGCGTGTGGGCATTGAACAGGACGAGCTGCTGACGGATGTGGATTTCACTCTGGATGATCGGTCGGGCCTGATCACCTTTGCCCACCCGCCGGGTGAAGACATGACCATCCTGGCCGGATTTGAGTTTGACGTGCCGGTGCGGTTTGACACCGATCGCATCCTGACCAGCGTCGCCAGCTTTCAGGCCGGCGATGTGCCCAATGTTCCCGTGGTCGAGGTGCGGGTCTGATGGCGGATCTTTCCCCTGACTTTCAGGCCCATGTGCAAAGCGGCCTGACCACTCTGTGCCGCGCCTGGGCGATCAGTCGCGCCGATGGAGTGGTGCTTGGCTTCACCGATCATGACCAGTCGCTGGGGTTTGAAGGCTACAGTTTCAAAGCGGGTACCGGACTGACTGCGCTGGCATTGCAGCAGGCCACCGGCCTGTCGGTCGACAATACCGAGGCCATTGGCGGGCTCAGCGATGTCTCGGTCAGCGAGGTCGACATTGATGCCGGGCGCTATGACGGTGCCGAGGTGCGCTGTTGGTTGGTGAACTGGGCGGATGTCTCGGTGCGCTGGCTGATGTTTCGTGGCTCCATTGGCCAGTTGCGCCGTGCAGGCGGTGCCTTCCACGCCGAGCTGCGCGGCTTAAGCGACGCGTTGAACCGGCCATTGGGGCGGGTGTATCAGAAACCCTGCACAGCAGTGCTGGGCGATAGCGCCTGTCGCTTTGCGCTGGATACGCCCGGCTACCGCGAGGAGGTGCCGGTAGAGCAGGTGGTGCGCGCGCAAGAGTATCGCTGGCCAGATCTGGCCGGGTATGAGCCGGGTTGGTTTGCGCGTGGCACGCTCGAAGTGCTGTCCGGGGCTGCACAGGGGCTGACCGGAGTAATCAAACAGGACCGTGTAGAGGCCACGGGCCGGGTGATCGAGCTGTGGCAGCCTATTCGCGCCGAGGTGCTGCCGGGGGACGTGGTGCGTCTGCAGGCGGGCTGCGACAAGCGGATGGAAAGCTGTCGGTTGAAATTCAACAATCTGGTCAACCATCAGGGCTTTCCCGATATCCCGGGCGAGGACTGGGTGATGTCAGTGCCCAAACAAAACGGGGCCAATACCGGCGGCAGCCGACGATGACGGCGCAGATGACATCGCAGGGGCACAGGATTGTGGCTCTGGCGCGCGACTGGATCGGCACACCCTATGTGCATCAGGCGACCTGCAAGGGCGCGGGCTGTGATTGTCTGGGCCTGCTGCGCGGCATCTGGAGCGAGCTGTATGGGGCCGAACCAGAGCAGGTGCCGGCCTATACGATGGATTGGTCGGAACCACAGGGCGAAGAGCGCCTGTGGCAGGCTGCCCTGCGGCATCTGGTGGCGAAACCGCTGGATCAGGTAGCCATTGGCGATGTGATCTTGTTTCGCATGCGGGCGGGTTCGGTGGCCAAGCATCTAGGGGTGCAGTCCCACCTTTGCGATCAATCACTGAGGGCGGGCACCGCGCGGCTTTGCCGGGAGGAGGACAATCCGCGTTTCATCCATGCCTACTCGGGCCATGGGGTGGTCGAAAGCCCGCTGAGTGCACCCTGGCAACGCCGCATCGTGGCGCGATTTCAATTTCCTGAGGAGACAGCCTGATGGCAACCATTCTTTTGTCCGCAGCGGGTGCTGCACTGGGCGGATCGGTCGGCGGAACCCTTGCTGGCCTGTCCTCGGTTGCGATTGGTCGCGCGGTGGGCGCAACACTGGGCCGGACGATTGATGCGCGGCTGCTGGGGGCGGGATCATCTGCGGTAGAGACCGGCAAGGTCGAGCGGTTCCGCCTGACCGACGCCAGCGAGGGCGCGCCGGTGCCGCAGGTCTATGGTCGGATGCGTGTTGGCGGGCAAGTGATCTGGGCCTCGCAGTTCCAGGAGGCGAAAACAGTCAGTGGCGGCGGCAAAGGTGCGCCCGCGCAGCCGCAGACCACCAGTTATAGTTACTCGGTTTCGCTGGCGATTGCCCTATGCGAGGGCGAGATTGCGGCGGTGCCACGGATATGGGCGGATGGTGACGCGCTGGAACTGTCGGATTTGAACATTCGCTTGTATCCCGGAACCCAGAACCAGGACCCGGACCCGGTGATGTCAGCCATTGAAGGCGCCGATCAGGTGTCCGCCTATCGCGGCACCGCCTATGTGGTCTTCGAGGATCTGCAGCTTGAGCCATTTGGCAACCGGGTGCCGCAGTTCTCGTTTGAGGTGATCCGGGCCGAGCAACCCGATAGCGACAGTTACGCGCAGGATTTAGGGCAATTGGTGCAGGGCGTAGCGCTGATGCCGGGGACCGGAGAATATGCACTGGCCACCACCGCAGTGCATTACAGCCACGGGCCGGGGCAGGCGCAGGCGGTCAACAGTCATGCCCCCACCGGGCAGACGGATATTGTGACCTCGCTGGCGGCGCTGAACGAGGAACTGCCCAGCTGTGATGCGGTGTCACTGATTGTATCGTGGTTTGGCAATGATCTGCGCTGTGGGTCCTGTAGCCTGGAACCCAAAGTCGAACAGACCGAGTCCGAGGGCGCGCCTTTGGTCTGGAGCGTATCAGGTCAGACCCGCAGCACAGTGCAATCCGTGGCGCAATCCTTGGCGCAAGACGAGGACCGTCCGATCTATGGCGGCACCCCGGCGGATGCCTCGGTGGTGGAGGCGATCCGGCATTTGCGCGATCAGGGACAGCGGGTGATGTTCTACCCGTTTATCCTGATGGATCAGCAAACGGATAACGGCTTGCCCGACCCATGGAGTGAGGCCGAGAATCAGCCGCATTTGCCCTGGCGTGGGCGGATCACTCTGTCGGTGGCTCCGGGACGCGCGGGCTCGCCGGATGGGACCGCGCAGGCAGATGCCGAGGTGGCCAGCTTTGTCGGCACGGTGACGGCGGCGGATTTCACCATTGGCGATGGCACAGTGACCTATAGTGGCCCTGCTGAATACTCACTGTCACGATTCATCCTGCATTACGCGGCGCTCTGTGCGGCGGCGGGGGGCGTCAGCGCCTTTTGCATTGGCTCGGAACTGCGGGGGTTAACCCAGATCCGCGGCGCCAGTGGGTTTGTCACGGTGCAGGCCTTGATCGATCTGGCGGCACAGGCCCGCATCTTGTTGGGGACAGAGACCAAAATCAGCTATGCGGCGGATTGGTCCGAGTATTTTGGCTATAACACCCCCGAGGGCGACCACCTGTTCCATCTTGACCCGCTCTGGGCAGATGAAAACATCGATTTCATCGGTATCGACAACTACATGCCACTGTCGGACTGGCGCGAGGGCGAAGACCATCTGGACGCGCTGTCCGGTGTGCCCAGTATCTATGACCCCAGCTATCTGGACAGGAATGTCGAAGGCGGCGAGGGCTATGACTGGTATTATCACTCCCCCGAGGCCGAGGCGGCACAGATCCGCACCCCAATTGACGATACTGCCCACGGCGAACACTGGATCTGGCGCTATAAGGATATCCGCAACTGGTGGAGCAAGGATCACCATGAGCGTATAGGCGGGGTTCGACAGGCGATGGCCACGCCGTGGGAGCCGCAGAGCAAACCGATCTGGTTCACGGAACTGGGCTGTGCGGCCATCGACAAGGGCACCAATCAGCCAAACAAGTTCCTTGATCCCAAAAGCTCGGAATCGAAATTGCCCCGGGGCTCAACCGGGTTGCGTGATGACCTGATCCAGGTCCAATACCTGCGCACGGTGCTGGGTCACTGGAACGCGGCAGGCAATAATCCGATCTCAGATATCTACGGTGCGCCGATGCTGGATATGGCAAACGCCTATGTCTGGGCCTGGGATGCGCGCCCATATCCGGTGTTCCCCAATGCGCTGGATGTCTGGAGTGATGGTGACAATTACTCCCGAGGGCATTGGCTGAACGGCCGGGTCGGTCAGCGCACCCTGGCCTCGGTGGTGGCTGAGATCTGCCAGCGCGCCGGGATGACCCCTGACAGCTATGATGTCTCGCAGCTTTATGGCGTGGTGCGGGGATATGTGGTGGCAGATGTAGGCGATGCCCGCGCTGCGCTGCAACCGCTGATGCTGCGGCACGGGTTTGACGCGATTGAACGTGATGGTGTGTTGTTGTTCCAGCTGCGCAATGGTCTGGATGCGGTAGACCTGGACCCGGAATTGCTGGCCATCAGCGACGAGCTCGACGGCGACATGGAACAGAGCCGTGACAGCGAAGCCGAGCTGGCCGGGCGGGTCCGGCTGCGTTTTGTGTTGTCGGGCGGTGATCATGACGTGGTCAGCGAAGAAGCGGTTCTGCCGGATCAATCCACTCATGCGGTCAGTCAGAACGATTTACCCATGGCGCTGACCCGTGCCGAGGGACGTCAGGTGGTCGAACGCTGGCTGACCGAGGCCCGGGTGGCGCGGGACACGGTGAGGTTTGCCCTGCCGCCCTCGGCGATGGCGCTGGGCGCGGGCGATGTGGTGCGGCTGCCGGATGTCAACGGGAGCCCAGTGCTGTACCGGATCGACCAGCTGGAACAGACCGAGCTGCAACTGGCCGAGGCCGTGCGGATTGAGCCCGAGGTTTACACGCCCTCAGAGATGGCTGAAGATCTGCCGGGCCTGAGCGCCTTTGCCGCCCCTGTGCCGGTGCTGCCGCTGTTTATGGACCTGCCTTTGATGCGCGGGGACGAAGTTCCGCACGCGCCGCATCTGGCCGTCACTGCGCAGCCCTGGCCGGGCACCGTGGCGCTCTATGCGTCTGCATCGGATGACAATTACGCGCTGGATCAGATCATCGCGGCCAGTTCGACCATCGGAGTGACCCAGGTGCCGCTAGCGGCCGCCGCGTCTGGTCGTTGGGATCTTGGCGCAGATCTGCAGGTGACGCTGCTGTCAGGTAGTCTGGAGAGCCGCGACGCCGGGGCGGTGCTGAATGGGGCCAATCTGGTGGCCATCGGTGATGGCAGCAGCGGCAATTGGGAGCTGATGCAGTTTCAGGACGCTGACTTGATTGCTCCTGACAGTTATTTGCTGCGGATCCGGCTGCGGGGGCAGTTGGGCAGTGATGCATTGATGCCTGCGGTCTGGCCTGCAGGCTCGTGGATGGTGCTGCTGGATGGCACTGCGGTGCAGCCCGAGCTCTCCCCGGCTCAACGGCGCATATCACGCCATTATCGTGTCGGGTCGGCTCGGCGCAGCTATGATGACCCGTCATATGTGCATCAGGTGCAGGCCTTTGACGGCAACGGATTACGCCCCTTTAGTCCGGTGCATCTGACACAAAACGGCGCGCTGGGCGGCGAGGTCTTGTTGAGCTGGGTACGTCGCACCCGGATCGAAGGTGACAGCTGGGATCTGCCCGAGGTGCCTTTGGGGGAAGAAACGGAAAGCTACCGGGTGAGGATCCTGCACGGGGTGACGGTGCTGAGAGAGATTTATGCCAGCAGTCCTAGCTGGACTTATTCGGTTGCCGATCAGTTGGCAGATGGGGTTATCGCGGATGATCAGGTCGAAGTGGCGCAGATTTCGGCTCGGTATGGGGCTGGCCTTGCCGGGCAGATCATGCTCACGTGATGCGGCCCGTTCTGCATGAGGATGTAACCTCGGCGGCGCGGGCGCTGCTGCTGGTTCGCGCTGACAGGCGACAGGCCCTTTGCAAACGGTTTGTTGCGCAAGCTGACATGGCCGAAGCCTATGTTCAGCAAACTGGTCGCCTGCATGCAGATTATGGCAATGGCACCCTGATGGCCGCCGCTCGGAGTTATCCGCTGGCAGACGAACCTACATTTGACGATCTCGAATATTGTCATTGTGTTGTGACAGTGCTGATGGCGCTGATCGATCACGGTGACGACGCGGCCTGAAGCCAAACCCTCCCGCCCGTCGCTGGGCATCTGTGCGATGCCTGCTTCCGTTGGGCGTGGCGCTGCGCCAAGGCGCAGCGCTGTCCCTGTCTCAATATTACGTTGGGGCAGGGTCAATGATGGCCCCTGGCCACCGCATTTTAAGCGGGCGTCGCTCATTGATACAGGCGCGACGCGGGAGACCATTGAAAAGGCTCAGGAAGGCAGATGTGCCCGTCATGAGCCTCTCAGCAGGATTTCTTTTTTCCACGCCGGGCCGCAGGCCCGGCGTGGATCGCTTTGGGCGAAGCCCAAAGGGAAACCACTTGGAAGAACAGGGGCATTTTGTGCATATGACCGGATGCGGGAAAGGGTGGCTTTGTACTGCGTTCCTAGAAAGTTAATTCGCCATTCCAAACGACAATGTGACTCATCAACACTTTGCATTTGGCAAAAGACTTCTTAGATGCCAAAGTTAAGCGCAGCATAGGACATTGAACCATGGTTGATATACAGCACGCCGTCACTTCTCTGGATCCGGTCTGGGACCAGATCACCACTGAGGCCCAAGAGGCGGTCACCACCCAGCCTTTGATGGGCGGGCTGATCCATGCCTGTATCCTGCATCACACGTCGCTGGAAAAGGCACTGTCGTACCGGATTGCCGCTAAGTTGAGCTCGAACGAGATGTCGATGATGGTGCTGCGTGAAATCGTTGACAATGCTTTTGCCAAGTCACCGGCCATTGTTGACGCTTCGCGTGCCGATTTGATGGCGATCTATGATCGCGACCCGGCCTGCCACCGGCTGTTGCAACCGATTCTGTATTTCAAAGGCTATCAGGCCGTGCAGGCTTATCGTGTCAGTCACTGGTTGTGGAACGAGGGCCAGCAGGATCTGGCCTATTTCTTCCAGATGCGGACCTCGGAAATTTTTGGCATGGATATCCATCCAGGTGCCAAACTGGGGCAGGGGATCATGATCGACCACGCCCATTCTATCGTCATTGGCGAAACTGCGGTGGTTGGCAACAACGTTTCCATGCTGCACTCGGTCACGCTGGGTGGCACTGGTAAAGAAGAGGAAGACCGCCATCCCAAGATCGCCGATGGTGTGCTGATTGGGGCTGGTGCCAAGGTGCTGGGCAATATCAAGGTCGGCCGCTGCAGTCGCATCGCCGCCGGGTCAGTGGTACTGCAAGACGTGCCGGCCTGCACCACAGTGGCCGGAGTGCCTGCCAAAATTGTCGGCGAGGCTGGCTGTGATCAACCCGCGATCAATATGGATCAGGTGGTGCCCTGCGGTGGAAGCAAATCCGGCTAAGACGCTGATACAGCATTGAAAAGAATAAATGGAGGCGGTTTCGCCTCCATTTATTGTTCAACGTGACAGTGGGGCTTTGCCCTGGTCCTGCAACATGACCCTGCGGCCTGGGCAAACACGTCGCGGCTTGGGCTAACGCCGGCAGTTTGTAAACAAAAACTGATGTTTGCACGGCGCGCTGGGTGGGTCGCCGCTGTCCTGCAATGGTGCGGGTTTTCAGGTCAAATGTTCACTTCACACCCCGGTTTTGGAGATAGTGTACCGCCCCTTGGGTGCCAAATTATGTGTCGTGCCGCTAGGCATCCCTTGCAACCAGGAACAGGTGTTCTGATATTGGCCCAGACACAGGCGGGCCAATTGCGGATGCCGCGACATGAGGGACCATGATGATTTATTCAACCGAAGGCCGGGGCCGATTGTATGACAATGTTTTACAGACAATCGGCGATACGCCCACCATCCGTCTGAACCGGATCGCACCAACGGGCGTGGATATCTATGTGAAATTTGAAGCCTTCAACCCCGGTGGCTCGGTTAAGGATCGTCTGGCGCTGAACATCGTTGAAGCCGCCGAGCGCGAGGGCCGGTTGTTGCCGGGGCAAACCGTGGTCGAGGCCACCAGCGGCAATACCGGTATTGGTCTGGCTATGGTCTGTGCCGCCAAGGGCTATCCGCTGGTGATCACCATGCACGACGGGTTTTCGGTTGAACGGCGTCAGGTGATGCGGATGCTGGGCGCCAAGGTGGTTCTGACCCGCAAGGAAGACAAGGCCGTGGGAATGGTCGTCAAGGCCCGCGAACTGGCCGAGGCCAATGGCTGGTTTCTGGCGCACCAGTTTGAGACCAAGGACAACGCCGACATTCACGAATCGACCACGGCACGTGAAATCTTAGGCGATTTTGATGGGAAACCGCTGGATCAGGTGGTGCTGGGCTTTGGCACAGGCGGCACGGCCACTGGATTGGGACGGGTGCTGAAAGGCGCGCGCCCCGGGTTGAAAATAACCCTGAGCGAGCCGGAAAATGCCGCTTTGGTTGCATCTGGTACGGCGCAGGCGCGCAACGACGACGGGGAACCTGCGGCAAGCCATCCCGCGTTTGCACCGCACCCGGTGCAGGGCTGGACGCCGGACTTTATTCCGCTGGTGCTGCAAGAGGCGCTGGATCAGGGCTATTTCGACGGGGTGCAACCGGTGACGGGCGCCGAGGGCATCGCCATGTCCCGTCGTTTGGCCGCCGAGGAAGGCATTCTTGCGGGAATTTCCGGCGGGGCCTCGGTTGCGGCGGCGGTGAAAGTGGCCGCAACCGCCCCCAAGGGATCTGTCATTCTGGCGATCCTGCCGGACACCGGTGAACGATATTTGTCGACGCCGTTGTTTGACGGGATCGAGGCCGAGATGGACGAGACCGAACTGGCGCTGTCGCAGTCAACACCGGGTTTTACCTACTGATCTTTTCAACACTTTGTTCCCGAATTGGGAAATTTGGTTGGAGTTAGCTCCAATTTGGCGATTTCCGGGTTTGGGGCGGGTTGGGATATTGAGTATTTTTAAAAAGATGAAGTCAGGAGCACGCGCTGCATCTGATGTCTTGAAACAAGAAAAGGCCCCGGATGTTGTGACCGGGACCTTTTTTGATTTTTCAGTCGCTGTCTGACTTAGGCCAGCATGGCAACTGGATTTTCCAGGTTCTCAACAATGGCTTTCATCAGGTTTGCGCCCACGGCCCCATCGATGACACGGTGGTCCACCGACATGGTAACAGACATCACGGTTGCCACTTTCAGCTCACCATCGGCGCCGACAACAGGCTGCTTCTTGCCAGCACCCACGGCCAGGATACCGGCGTGGGGTGGGTTCACGATGGCGTCGAAATTGTCGATGCCGAACATGCCCAGGTTAGAGATCGCAAAGGAGCCGCCCTGATATTCGCTGGGCGCCAGTTTCCGCTCGCGCGCGCGCGACGCCATGTCTTTCATCTGAGCTGACAAGGCCGACAGAGATTTCATGTCGGCGTCTTGCAGAACTGGTGTGAACAGGCCGCCCTCGATGGCAACGGCAACGGCCACATCCGAGGATTTCATCTGCAAGACACGATCCCCGGCCCAGACTGCATTGGCCTCGGGGACCTGTTGCAGGGCAATGGCGACCGCCTTGATGATGAAGTCGTTGACCGAGAGCTTCACACCGCGTCCTGCGAGCTGTGCGTTCAGTTGAGCGCGGAAGGCCAGCAGGGCATCCAGCTGAATGTCACGACGCAGGTAGAAGTGCGGGATGGTCTGCTTGGCCTCAGTCAGGCGTGCGGCGATGGTTTTGCGCATGCCGTCGAGGGTGACCTCGTCGTAGTCGCGGTCGGCGTACATTTTGGCCACAATATCGGCTGACATGCCCGTAGGTGCAGCGGCAGCAGCCGGTGCAGAGACAGTCGCGGCAGCAGCGGGAGCAGCAGCCTTGGGGGCGGCGGTTGCGTTGATCACGTCAGCTTTGACGACACGACCACGCGGGCCGGAGCCTTGCAAGGCAGCCAGATCCAGACCTTTGTCTGCCGCGATGCGACGGGCCAGAGGTGAGGCAAAGACACGGCTGCCGTCTGCCGCTGCGGGGGCTGCCGGAGCAGATGACGCAGGTGCGGCGGCCTCGGAGGCAGCAGGGGCCGCCTCGTTCACCGCGGCTGCAGTGGCAGCTGGCGCAGCGCTGGATGAGATGTCACCGGCGCTTTCACCGTCTTCCAGCAGCACTGCGATGGCGGTGTTCACTTTCACCCCTTCGGAGCCCTCGGCGATCAGGATTTTGCCAATCACCCCTTCGTCGACGGCTTCGAATTCCATCGTGGCCTTGTCGGTTTCGATCTCGGCGATCAGGTCACCGGAGGACACGGTGTCGCCCTCTTTGACCAGCCATTTCGCCAGGGTACCCTCCTCCATGGTGGGGGACAGCGCGGGCATCAGGATTTCTGTCGGCATGCGTCTGGCTCCTTACCGGTAAGTCACTTGTTTCACGGCAGCAATCACCTCATCCGTGGTGATCAGCGCGTGTTTTTCGAGGTTGGCGGCATAGGGCATAGGCACGTCCTTGCCGGTGCAGGTGATGATCGGCGCATCCAGATAGTCGAACGCCTGCTGCATCACCTCGGAGGCGATGTAACTGCCGACAGAGCCCTGAGGCCAGCCTTCTTCAACTGTGACCAGACGGTTTGTTTTCATCACCGATTTGATCACTGTTGGCAGATCCATCGGGCGCAGGGTGCGCAGATCGATGACTTCGGCTGAAATACCGTCCTCAGCCAGTTTCTCTGCAGCTTCCAAAGCATACTGCATACCAATACCAAAGGAGACGATGGTGACGTCAGACCCTTCGCGCCAGATGCGGGCCTTGCCAAACGGAACGGTGTAGTCGTCCAGCTTGGGCATATCAAAGGCACGACCGTAGAGGATCTCATTCTCCAGGAAGACCACCGGGTTGGGATCACGGATTGCAGTTTTCAGCAATCCCTTGGCGTCAGAGGCCGAATAGGGGGCCACCACCTTGAGGCCCGGAACCTGCATGTACCAGGCGGCGAAACACTGGCTGTGCTGGGCCCCTACGCGGGCGGCTGCGCCATTGGCACCACGGAACACCATAGGCGCGCCCATCTGACCACCGGACATATACAATGTTTTGGCAGCCGAGTTGATGATCTGGTCAATTGCCTGCATGGCAAAGTTGAAGGTCATGAACTCGACAATGGGTTTCAACCCACCAAAAGCGGCGCCGACGGCGATGCCGGTAAAGCCATGTTCGGTGATGGGGGTGTCGATGACGCGTTTGGCGCCAAATTCGTCCAGCAGGCCCTGCGAGATCTTGTAAGCGCCCTGATATTCGGCGACCTCTTCGCCCATCAAAAAGACGTTTTCGTCACCGCGCATCTCTTCGGCCATGGCGTCGCGCAAGGCTTCGCGGACAGTCGATTGTACGATTTCGGTGCCTTCGGGCCAATCCGGAGTCAGGTCAACCACCGGTGCTGCAGCAACGGCTGCAACCGGAGCGGCGGCGTCTGTACTTGCCGCAGGGCTCGGGTCGGCGGTGGCGGCTGGAGCTGCGGCCACCGGTGCCGCGTCCAGGGCTTCACCGTCTTCCACCAGAATGGCGATGGCGGTGTTGACCTTTACCGCTTCGGTGCCCTCGGCGATCAGGATCTTGCCGATCACGCCTTCATCAACGGCCTCGAACTCCATCGTGGCCTTGTCGGTTTCGATTTCGGCCATAATGTCACCAGAGGCGACGGTGTCGCCCTCTTTGACCAGCCATTTTGCCAGCGTGCCTTCCTCCATCGTTGGAGATAGGGCGGGCATCAGAATTTCAGTTGCCATGTTTGATAGTCCCCTCAGGCGTAAATGTCGGTCCAGAGCTCATCGAGCGCTGGTTCCGGGCTGGTGCGGGCAAAGTCGGCGGCCTCGTTGACCACAGCCTTGATGTCCTTGTCGATCGCCTTGAGGTCATCCTCGGTGGCGTATTTGTTGTCCAACAGCATGGCGCGGACCTGCTCGATGGGATCACGTTCCTCGCGCATTTTCTGGACCTCTTCGCGGGTCCGGTACTTGGCCGGGTCCGACATCGAGTGGCCGCGGTAGCGATAGGTTTTGACCTCGAGAATATAAGGTCCCTTGCCTGCGCGGCAGTGAGCCACTGCGCGTTCGCCGGCCTCTTTGACGGCCAGAACGCTCATACCATCAACGGCTTCGCCGGGAATGCCAAAGGCCTCGCCGCGGGTGTAGATGTCAGGGGTGACTGAAGATCGCTGTTGCGAAGTGCCCATGGCATATTGGTTGTTCTCGATGACAAAGATCACCGGAAGCTGCCACAGTGCGGCCATGTTGAAGGTCTCGTAGACCTGACCCTGGTTGGAGGCACCGTCTCCGAAGTAGGTGAAGGAGACGTTGTCGTTGCCCTTATACTTGTCAGCAAAGGCCAGACCGGCACCGATCGGCACCTGGGCTGCCACGATACCATGTCCACCATAGAAGTTTTTCTCTTTCGAGAACATGTGCATAGAGCCGCCCTTGCCCTTGGACAAGCCGCCGGTGCGTCCGGTCAGCTCAGCCATGACGCCGCCGGGGTCCATACCGCAGGCCAGCATATGGCCGTGGTCACGGTAGGAGGTCAGACGTTTGTCGCCTTCCTTGGCCGTGGCTTCGAGACCGACAACAACCGCTTCCTGACCGATGTAGAGATGGCAGAAACCGCCGATCAGCCCCATGCCGTAGAGTTGCCCGGCCTTTTCTTCGAATCGTCGAATGAGCAACATTGAGCGGTAGTGCTCTGTCAGCTCCTCGGCGGAAACATTTGTTTTCTTAACGCTTTTTCTCGCAGCCATGGTGGCGAACTCCCCCTGTAGGCTAGATAGTTTAGTGTTAAACTATCTAATAAAGGATTTTGGTGCTGGTGGCGAGTATTATTGTTGCGCGCCCCCAAAGTGGGTTTTGTTTGGGCATTGTCTGCAGAGGATGTTAGGAGCAGACGCAGGATATTAAAACAGAGATTATTTTGTTTGTATGGGAAAGTGAATTGGAAGACTCTGCGTCGCCGCTGGTGCTGATAACAGCTGGAAGACCCACAAAATGGCAAAAGCTGTGCGAAGACAGCTTGCATGAAAACGAATTGGGGTTTCGAGCTGATTTGAGGTTTGTCGAAGAGCCGCGTTTTCTTGGCGCTGATGAGGTCGCGCTGAGAGAGGCGTTTCCCTATCCCGAAGCGGTGGTCATTTTCGCGGTTGATGATCTAACGTTGTCTCAAGAAGGCCGCCCTGTTCTCTGCATTGATCCCGAAGGCCAGGCCCCGTCGTTCCGTGCTGACTTTGACGAGATTTGGCAGGTGGACAACAACCTTTCGACCGGAAATTTACTATTCGACGAGATTGTGGACGAATGTGTTGAGCAGGGTTACCTGAAGCCGATCGCTGACTATTAGTGGATCACGATCTCGTCGGCGCGCAAGACACCCAGAACCGAGCGGGCCTGTTCGTCAAGAAGGTCCAGATCGAGAAAATCGTCGGACAGCCGATGGGTGAGGTTTTCCACTTGCGCGATTTCAAGGTTGAGCCGGGCGAGATCGCGGCTCAAGGTCTCTGCCTCGGCTGCGATCTCGACCCTGCGAAACAACCCGAAATCTCCTTGGACGGCCGCAAAGGTGAAATATGCGCTGAGCGCAAATGCGGCGGCAAAGAAGGACAAAGATCCAAAGTTGGGTCTGTGATTGCGGGTCAATTGGGAGTGCCTGTATGGTCTGCTCAAGTTTTTGTAGCGCCGGTTGATCCAGCGTCTGTCCCTGTTATGGCACAGGCGAATCAGCTTGTGAATCCCCTTTGAGTCCAAGGAACTAAGTTTTTTTTGTTAACGGTTTGGTAGGGATTTTTGTGGAGGCCCTGCGGGCCTGGCCTCCGGCGGGGATATTTAGGGCCAGATGAAGCCGGGGCGGAAAGATTCTTGTTGTATTGTCATGTATTATCGCACCCCACCGCAGCTGCGCACCGGTGAGAGGCTGACGCGGATTTGGAAAGCTTGCAGTTGCATCGTCGGTGGGGCGCAGGTGTTGTGGTTGATGTCAGCGGGTCAAAGCGGCAACACCTGGCAGTGTTTTGCCTTCCATCCATTCCAGGAATGCGCCGCCAGCGGTTGAAATGTAGCTGAAATCATCGGCGGCATTGGCCTGATTGAGGGCTGCGACGGTATCTCCGCCACCGGCGACGCTGATCAGAGCGCCGGATTTGGTCAGGGCGGCAGCAGTTTGAGCGGCCGCATTGGTGGCGGCGTCAAAGGGCGGCAGTTCAAACGCGCCCATGGGGCCGTTCCAGATCAGGGTTTTGGAGGCGGCCAGAACCGCAGCCATGGCTTTGACTGTGGCGGGTCCAGCATCGAGGATCATGGCATCCGCCGGGCAGGCATTTGCGGCGACAGTTTCGTTGGCAGCCCCGGCCTTGAACGCGCGTGCGACCACGACGTCGCTGGGCAGCAAGATCTGACAGCCTGCGGTTTCGGCTTTGGCCATGATTTCAAGCGCGGTGCCGGTCATATCATGTTCACACAGAGATTTACCAACATCATGTCCCTGAGCAGCCAGGAAGGTATTGGCCATGCCGCCGCCGATCACCAGATGGTCTACTTTTTCGACCAGATTTCCGAGCAGTTCCAGCTTTGACGACACTTTGGCGCCACCGACCACAGCCATCACCGGGCGTTTGGGCTGGGCCAGTGCCCCTTCGAGAGCGGAAAGTTCTGCCTGCATCAACCGACCGGCACAGGCGGGCAGCAACTGGGCCAGGGCCTCGGTTGAGGCATGAGCGCGGTGGGCGGCGGAGAAGGCGTCGTTGCAGTAGATGTCACCCAATTCGGCAATTTCTGCAGCTAGGGCGGCGTCGTTCTTTTCTTCGCCGGAGTGGAAACGGGTGTTTTCCAGCAGCAGGATTTGACCGGGTTGCAGTGCGGCGACGGCGGCCTGGGCGGCGGGGCCGCGGCAGTCGGCGCAAAACACCACCGGTGCGCCAAAGGCGACTTCGAGCGGGGCCTGAAGGGGCCGCAGGGACATGTCCGGCACCACCTGACCCTTGGGTCGGCCAAAATGCGCCAATAGGATCGGGCTGCCGCCCTGGGCAAGGATATCAGCAACGGAGGGCACCACCCGGCGGATGCGGGTGTCGTCGCTGACCTGCCCGTTTTCCATCGGTACGTTGATATCAACGCGCAGCAAGACCTTTTTGCCGCCCAGCTCCATATCGTCCAGCGTGTTCCAGCCCATGTCCGTCTCCTTGGAAAACTATGTCAATCTGCAGTTTATTTCGGTGCTTTTGGCTGTGAGGTCAATGCTCCCTTGGCAATTGGCGGCGGGCGGATTAATTATCTGCGCAATCAGTTACGTCAGGAGAGCCAAATGGCCGAGATTAAAGATCCAGAGAACACTATCATCATCGAGCTGACAGGCGGCAATGTCGTCATTGAGCTGCTGTCGGATGTTGCACCGCAACATTGTGAGCGGATGAAAGAGCTGACTCGCAGTGGCGCCTATAACAATGTTTGCTTTCACCGGGTGATCGACGGCTTTATGGCCCAGACCGGTGATGTGGCCAATGGCAACATGGAAGAGGGTTTCAACCTGCGCAGTGCAGGCACAGGTGGTTCCGACCTGCCGGATCTGCCAGCTGAGTTTTCCAAGCTTCCACATGACCGTGGTACCATTGGGGCGGCCCGTTCGGCCAATCCGAACAGCGCCAACTCGCAGTTCTTCATCAACTTTAGTGACAACCATTTCCTGAACGGCCAGTACACTGTGTACGGTCGGGTGATTGAGGGTATGGACCATGTGGATACCATCGTACGCGGTGAACCACCGGTGGAGCCGGATCGGATGATCTCGGTCAAGGTGGCAGCGGATGCTTAAACTCGCAGCTGCCTTTGCCCTGTTGGCCAGCCCGGCGCTGGCGACAGGTCTTGAGATTACCATTGCCGGCGAAGGTGCCAATGGCACGGTTGTGATTGACCTGCTGGAGGACGTCGCCCCGAAACACGTTGCGCAGATTACTGCGCTGGCGGCTGAGGGCAAATATGACGGGGTGGTGTTTCACCGTGTGATTGACGGCTTTATGGCGCAGACAGGTGACGTTCAGTATGGCCTGGAAGGCGCGGATATGCGCCGGGCCGGAACCGGTGGATCCGATCTGGGCAATATCGACGCCGAGTTCTCGGATGTGCCGTTTGATGCCGGTGTTGTGGGCATGGCTCGCAGCCAGAGCCCCAACAGTGCCAACTCGCAATTCTTTATCATGTTTGATGCCGGACACTTCCTGAACGGGCAATATACCGTTGTTGGAAAGGTCACCAAAGGCATGGATGTGGTGAATGCCATCAAGCTGGGGACTGGCGGCAATGGTGCTGTTATTGGCGCGCCGGACGTTATGAAAACGGTAACCGTAACCGAATAAACAGTCGGAACTTCCTTGGGGGAAGCTCTGCAGCTTAAGGTGTGAGCAGCCGATGCGTCGTCGGCTGCTCACGTCATTGTTGGGTGCGTGTTACCGCGCAACAGCGCATTCTGCTCTCGTAAATTGGGGGTGTGTGATGGCAATCAGATCCATTTTAAGCATAACACTGATCTGGTTTGGCAGTTTTGTTTTGGCCGATCCTGCGCTGTGGCAGCGAGAATGGCCGCAGACTGATTTCTCCAAAACCAGCGTAAGTGATTGGTCAGAGATCCTGTCGGGCGGACCGCCCCGGGATGGAATTCCGGCGTTGAATGATCCTGACTTTATCCCGGCTGGTAAAGAGCGCGACATTGGACCGCGTGAGCCGGTCATCACGGTTGAAATTGCCGGTCAGCTGGCGCGGGCCTATCCGCTGCGATATTTGACCTGGCACGAAATTGTGAATGATCGCATTGGTGCTGTGCCGGTGGCGGTGACGTTTTGCCCGTTATGTAACTCGGGCCTGAGTTTTGATCGCCGCACGGCAGCAGGTGTGCTGACATTTGGCGTGTCAGGAAAGCTGCGCAATTCGGATATGGTGATGTTTGACCGTGAGACCGAAAGCTGGTGGCAGCAGGCATTGGGGCAGGGCATTGTCGGAGAGATGACTGGGGTCAGGCTAAAGTCACTGCCCAGTTGGATGGAAAGCTGGCAGGAGTTTGCCGACCGCAACCCCGATGGGCTGGTGATGGCAGAGCCCGCCTATAACCGGTCTTACGGGCGCAATCCCTATCGGGGTTATGACAGTTCACCCCGGCCCTTTCTGTATAATGGCGAGATGCCGCCGCATGGTATCGCGCCACTGGCGCGGGTGGTGCGGGTTGGCACCCGTGCCTGGCCGCTGCAGCGGTTGGCTGACCTGGGCGATGTCCATGAGGCCGGGGTAGTGATCCGCTGGCGGGCCGGGCAGGCCTCGGCGTTGGATACTGGACAAATTAGCAAGGGACGGGATGTGGGGTCGATCCGGGTGCGGGACGGTCAGGGCCGCGATCTGCCCCATGATGTGATGTTTGCCTTTGCCTATCATGCGTTCTGGCCGGACGGGCAGTGGATGCTGGGAGCACCGTAAAGGTGCCGTTCGCGTCAACGACACGCCATGCTGGGCGATGCGAATTGCCACAAAAAAGCGCCGCTGGACTGCTCCGGCGGCGCTTTGAATTGTTGGGATCAGATCGTTTGATCCGATTGCGGTTTTACGCTTTGGTTTTGGCAGCCGGTGCCGCGGCCGGTGCGGCTGCAGCAGCGGGTTTGGGGGCTGGGGCCGTGCGACCTGGGTTCAGCGGGTCATCCTGGCGCTGAACGGAACCCTCAAAATGAGCGCCGCTTTCGATGGCGATGGTCTTGTGGATGATGTCACCCTCGACCCGGGCAGTGGCCGTCAGGCGGACCTTCAAGCCGCGAACACGACCAACGATGCGGCCGTTAATCACCACGTCATCAGCAGTCACTTCGCCTTTGATCGTTGCAGATTCGCCAATGGTCAGCAGGTGCGCGCGGATGTCACCTTCGACGGTGCCTTCGACCTGAATGTCGCCGGTTGTCTTCATGTTACCAGTGACATGCAGGTCCGACGACAGGATTGAGGCCGGTGGCTTGGCCTTTGGGGCACTGGCGCGGAAATCGCTTTGTGCCGGTGCGGCAGGGGCCGAAGCCGGAGCGGCCGGTTTGCTTTCGGGGCTATTAGCGCCGGGTTCGTTGATTTTGCTTTTAGAAAACATTGCGTGCAGCCTTGATATAGATCATCGGGTTAACTGGGTTTCCATTGACCCTTACCTCATAGTGGAGGTGGGTCCCGGTGGACCGTCCGGTGTTACCCATATCACTGATGTGATCCCCGCGCGAGACCCTTTGGCCGACCTTGACGCGGAGGTTTGAATTATGGGCGTAACGTGTCTCAATGCCAAAGGCGTGTCTGATAGTCACAAGTTTGCCGTAGCCGGATTGCCAGCCTGCGTGGGTGACAACACCATCAGCTGTGGCGAAAATATCGGTGCCGGTACGGCCGGCGAAATCCGACCCTTTGTGCAACCGGCGGCCGCCGGTTTTGGGGTCGCGGCGATAGCCATACCCCGAGGTCTGGCGCACTGATCCCAAATTGACTGGCGTGGCGAATGGTGCCTGCTGGGCAGCAATACGATACAGGTTCAGCTGATCCATCTGATTGAGCAACAGATGGGCGCGCGCTTCATCCGCGGTGGGTTCTTCACCGCGGGTCGACAGGGAAAAAGGGTCAAGCGGACCGCCCTGACCGCTGTATCCGCGCCGCACCTGTTCAAGGATGCGATCTGTGGGCATTCCGGCCGAGCGGAACATTTTATCGAGCGGCTCAACCGAAATCGCCATAGCCTCTTCGAGTTGGCGAAAGATCTGGTCATTGCGATCATCCATCAGCCGGATTTCCAGCTCGAGTGCGTCGCGGGCTTGAAGTGCGGCCTGGGCGTCAGACAGGATCTGATCCCGTTCCAATGCCGTTTCCGCCAAAACAGTGGCCACAAAGTCCATCTGTGCAGGGGCAGCTGATGCCGGGGACACTGCTGCCGATCCGGTGTCGCTGTGCTCTTGCAGCTCAGTCAGCTCACCCCGGGCGGCTTCGCGGTCCTGCATGGTTTCGCGCAGCGTTGTCTGGATCACTTCGATGCCAGTTTCCAGCTCGTGGCGCCGGGTTTCAGATGCCAGAATTTCGGACTGCATGACCGAGATCTGTGTCAGCGCCGCATTGAAGCGACGTTGTGCTGCCAGGGCCTCGACGGCGCGGGTATCACGTTCCTCTGACAGCGCATTCAGCCGCTCGCGGTAGGTTTCCTGATCACGTTTAGCCTGCTCGCGAAAGTTGCCCGAGCCGATGCTGTCCATCAGGACAATGGCAGTGGCGACGATGCCCCAGGCAACAATCACACAGGTGCCCGCGACTGCGATCAACTGGGTTTCAGGTCGCAATCGAATAAAGCGCGTATCCGTGTCAGATTTCAGGAAAACGCGTCGTTCGGGGAAGCATCGCTCCAGAAACCCGTGAATTTTTATAGCCAGACGTGTGCGCACGTGCTGATCCTTGTTCCATCCCATATCAAAGGGGCCGTCGCCTGCCTGGTGTCGGCCCCTCAGCAGCAATGAATAGACAGCCGCAAGAGATTGGGCAAGCCTGTTGACCAATTGCGGCCTTGAGCAGGGGGAAACCGCCAACCATGGGCAACAACCCGCCGACGGCGTAAATCGACGTCATAGAGGTGGGTTAGCCCTTTGTCTTCGCTGACAATGGATCGCTCGGACCCTCTGTCAGCGGCCAGTAGAAATCTGGTGGAATTCCAGCGTCAGCGCGTTTTTCTTCGTTAAAGGGTGGCTTTAGTGTCGATTTGAAATAGCGCCGTACCAGGGCGTGGAACATCTCTTTGGGGTCACTGTTTTCTCTGCCGCAGCCGAAATTGAACCACTTTGATCCATAGGCCACATGGCTGACCTCTTCGGTATAAATGATGTTGAGACTGTCAACCGCGGCAGTGTCGCCCGCCTTCTCGAAAAGCTCGATCATCTTTGGTGTGACATCCAGCCCGCGCGCCTCAAGAACCATTGGCACGATGGCCAACCGTCCCTGAAAGTCCAGCGCGGTGTCTTCTGCTGCCCGCCACATTCCATCATGCGCGGGCAGGGCCCCATAAAAGCTGCCCATGCTTTCCAGGCAATCGCACATGAGACCAAAATGCTTGGCTTCGTCGTCGGCGGCCTTTACCCAGTCATCATAAAACCCCATCGGCATCTGTATATGGGCAAACCGTGCGATTATGTCCCAGTGCAGATCCACGGCGTTCAACTCGATATGAGCGACGGCATGCAGCAGGGCAATTCTGCCAGCAGGGGAACCGGGTTTCCGCTTTGGTACATCCCGGGGATTAAGCAATTCTGGTTGGTCCGGCCGGGCAGGGTGATCCGGTGGAGTAGAGTTCCCAAGCGCTATGGAACCGCCATTTTCCCGGGCTGTTGCCCATACTCTGGCATAGGCCCGTGATTTGTCGGCCTTGGCGCGGCCATCTGCCGTGGTCAGCACATCCACCGCCATCGCGGTTAGGGTTGTTGGTATGGCCATGTTCATGAGCTTCTAATTATCTTTTGTGTGAGTTTAGGGCTGTCAGTCGGATACAACGCCAGTTCCCGGCTGTCTCCATATTTAATAGGGTTACCAGCGAAATTTTGGCGGTGATTGGCGGTCTGTTTGATTTTCTGGTGGGCGTCAACATTACTGACAGACAATAGTCTTCATCGAATACTGGACCGGCGAGTGGTCTGGGTCGGACATTAAATCCAGCCACAGCCGCGCCGCGCTTTAGCGCGGCGCCCGGCCCAACGGGAGCGGGCTTTGTCAAAGCCCAGCGACGGGCGGGAGCTCCCGCGTCCGCAGGATCAGCTGCGCTGAACCTTGGCGGACTTGGGCGTGGCGCCGCGCTAGGGCGCGGCGCGGTTGGGACGGATCAAAGCGCTTGTGCGGCGGTGAGAACCTCTTCTACATGGCCATCGACTTTGACCTTTCGCCAAATATGGGCAATGCGCCCCTCGGCATCGATCAAAAAGGTAGACCGTTCGATGCCCCAGTGTTTCTTGCCGTAGAGCGTCTTTTCTTTCCAGGTTCCGTAGTCTTCGCACATGGTGCCGTCGGCATCGGATAGTAGGGGCGTGGTCAACTGGTGTTTTGCGATGAAATTGTCATGTTTCCTGAGGCTGTCCTTTGAGATCCCGAACACCTGTACCCCTGCCTCGGCGAAAGCCTGCAACTGACTGGAAAATCCGATGGATTCCTTGGTGCAGCCCGGCGTATTATCCCGGGGATAGAAAAACAGCACAAAGGCTTTGCCTCGCAGCTCCGTTAGGGAAACGTTTCCGCCGTCTCCCGCTTGGGGCAGTGTGAAATCCGGGGCCGGGTCTGAGGTGTTGAGCATTATTAACGTCTCCATGAAACTCTGTGGAGGCTGGCTGCCACAGAACAGTCGCCACAGGCAAAGGAAAAACACAGATTACGCGTGCTGTGAAAATACCTGGCCCAGAAGCAGAGCCCCTAGGCTCGGCGGATGTGAATGTCGGTCCCGGACGGGTCAGGGGGCGTCGGCGTCGACTGATGCTGCGCCTGTCGGGGTGGATGTTAACCCTCTTGTGTGGGGTGCTGGCCGGTGTGATTTATTTTGGACTTGGGCGTCGATTCGATGCACCTGACTGGCTGCGCCAACGGGTTGAATCCCGGATAGAGCGAAACCTGGGCGAGATGGAGATCGAGTTCGGCCAGATATACATGGTGGTTAATCAGGGTTGGCGCCCCAGAGTTGGATTGCGGGATGTCATTTTGCGCAAGCCTGACGGCACGGTGATGGCGCAATTGACGGATGCGCAGGTCTCTTTGGCAATGCGGCCTTTGTTGTCGGGTCTGGTGCAACCAAAACGGATTAGCATCAGCGGAGTGTTTGCCACTTTGCGACGGGACAAAAGCGGTGACGTGGCGTTGAGTCTGTCCAGTGACGAGACACCAGTGCGACAGGCGGCGGGCGTGCCGCAATTGATCGAACAGTTTGACAGCCTGTTGCTACAGCCCTCTTTGACCGCTTTGGTCGAAATTGAAACTGAAGCCCTTACCCTGCGCTATGAGGACGCCAGGCAGGGGCGGGCCTGGACCCTGGATGGTGGCCATATGCGGTTGAGCCGTGAGGGGCAGGACCTGGATATCTCTGGCGGTTTTTCTGTTCTCAGTGGCCGTGATTATGCCAGTACGGTTGAGGCCAATTACCGCTCGGCGATTGGCGATCCAGCGGCTGAGTTTGGTGTTCTGGTCAGTGAGGTCGCCAGCGAGGATATTGCGTTGCAAAGTCCGGCGCTTGGCTGGTTGCAGGTGCTGCGGGCGCCGATATCGGGATCGTTGCGGGGCGGCATAGACAGCGACGGAGTGATATTGCCTTTTTCGACCAGCTTGTTGATTGGCAATGGTGTTTTGCAACCGACCGACCAAACTCTGCCAATCCCGTTCCAGGGTGCCAGTCTTTACATGACCTATGTGCCGGAAACTCAGGTCCTTAGCTTTGACGAGTTGACGGTGAACAGTGGTTGGGGGGCCGGAACCATGGTGGGAGAGGCCCATCTGAGCGGGGTTGAAAATGGCAAGCTGACCGATCTGGTGGGGCAATTAAAGTTCTCGGATCTTCGGCTGAACCCAAAAGACATGTATGATGCGCCACTGGAACTGACCGGTGTGACCGCAGACCTTAAGCTAGAGCTGAACCCGTTTCGGCTGCGTTTGGGGGAAATGCTGGTCCAGGATGGCGATAGCACTATTCTGCTCAGCGGAGGCCTGCGAGCTGGGAATGAGGGTTGGGATTACGATCTGACCGGCCAGGTGGACCGTGTGGAGGCCGAGCGGATAAAGCAGTTGTGGCCCGAAGCGGCACCGCCGAAACCGCGAAAATGGATGCGTGAAAATCTATGGCAGGGCACGGCGCGTGACATCAACCTGGCCCTACGGGGGCGGGATGGTAAAAAACCGTTCTTATATCTCGATCTTGGGTTTGAGGATGCGGTGGTACAGTTCCAAAAGAACATGCCGCCGCTGCGCAATGCCGCTGGGCAGTTTAGCATCTATGGCAAGCGTTTGGTGGTGATGGCTACCGAGGGCACGGTGACGGCCGATCAGGGCGGTGAGATCGATGCCGCGGGCACTTCGTTCATTATCCCGGATATGTCGGTTAAAAACGGCGGGCCGGGGGTCGCTCGGGTGGTGGCTTCGGGACCTGTTACAGCGGTGTTGTCCCTGTTGAACCGGCCACCATTGTCGGTGTTGAAAAACAGCAATCTGCCTGTGAATCTGGCCAAAGGGGTGGTGAGTGTCGTCGGAACCTTATCGTTACCATTGAAAGAGAAAGTTCCGGTTGAGGAGATATCCTACCACTACCGGGGCCAAATTGACGGAGTCAGCAGCACGATCTTGGTGCCTGGCTACGAATTGTCAGCCCAGCAGATGACGCTGACGGGCGATCATCAAGGCGTTGAAATTCAAGGTGATGGGGCGATTTCCGGAGTGCCGGTTCGCGCTGCCTGGCGGATGGCGCTTGGCAAAGGGGCCCCTAAGACAAGTCGGGTCGAGGGCACGGTCGAGTTGTCGCAATCCGCAGTGGATACCTTTCATCTGGGGCTTCCGGCAGGGTCTATCAGTGGTCAGACCCTAGGCGCATTTTCGGTCGAACTTGCGCCTGACAAACCGCCGGTGCTGAGGTTGCAATCCGACCTCGCGGGTGCGGGCCTGCGCATTCCATCGCTGGGCTGGTCGATCGGCCCCAAGACAACTGGCGCCCTGGATCTGACGGCTCAGTTGGGCGACACCGCACAGGTGGATCAGCTGACGCTGACCGCGCCGGGCCTGTCTGCGAGTGGATCTATCAGCATCCGTGACGGTGGGGGGCTGGACCGGGCGCGGTTTAATGCGGTGACTGTCGGCAATTGGCTGCGCGGAACCGCAGAGCTGGTGGGGCGTGGGCAGGCTGCCCCTGCTGTGACTGTGTCAAGCGGAGTGCTGGACATGCGCAGAATGCCCTTCAGCAGTTCAAGCGGTGCAACGGGCAGCGCAAGCAGTGGACCGATCAGCCTGAAACTTGACCGGCTGCAAGTGACCGACAGCATCGCGCTGCATCGGTTTAACGGTGATTTTTCAACTCTGGGTGGGTTTAACGGCCAGTTCCGCGGTGCCGTGAATGGGCAGACTGTGGTGCGGGGGCAGGTGGTTCCGAAAAACGGCGGCGTGGCGACTCGCATATTGTCGGATGACGCTGGTGGAGTGTTCCGTTCGGCCGGGGCACTGTCCCATGGTCGCGGGGGTGAGCTGGATATGACGTTGACGCCGTCAACCAGTCAACCAGGTGAGTATGATGGTCGGCTCAAGGTGAAAAACACCCGCGCCAAAAATGCGCCCGCGATTGCTGCGCTGATCAATTCCATAAGCCTGGTGGGCTTGATCGATGAACTGGCTGGGCAAGGGATTCTCTTCACTGGCGTCGAGGCCCGGTTTCGGCTTGGACCCAGCTATCTGGTGGTGCATGAAAGCAGCGCTGTGGGGCCATCGATTGGGCTGTCGATGGATGGCAATTACAATCTGGCGACGGGTGTGATGAACATGCGCGGCGTGCTGTCACCGATCTATATGCTGAATGCCATTGGACGGGTTTTCACTCGCAAGGGCGAAGGTTTGATAGGATTTGCCTTTACCCTTCGCGGCACGTCGGATGATCCACAGGTCAAAGTGAATCCATTGTCCGGACTGGCGCCTGGGATGCTGCGCGAGATTTTTCGCGGGCAAGCACCGACCATTCCCGGGCAGGAGGTCATTCCTCCGACGCGGGTGGAACCCACCGATGGGCTGACACCAGCCCAGCGAAGAAGCGAAGAGCGATAAACGCGATTGCCAATCAAAGCATGGTCAAGTGACGCAGAACCGCCTATAGCGCGGGCATGAAACTCAGCGATTTTGACTTTGATCTTCCCGATGATCTGATAGCGACCCGTCCTGCCAGCCCGCGCAGCTCGGCGCGGCTGCTGGTGGCCAATGGTGATGTGCTGCATGACGGCACCGTCACCGATCTGGTAAACTGGCTGCAGCCCGGCGACCGGCTGGTGTTGAATGACACCAAGGTGATCCCGGCGCGCCTAAGCGGGCTGCGCCACCGCAACAGCGCCCAGGGGGCCGTTGCCGCCAAGATCGAGGTGACGCTGCTGGAGCCGTGTGCGGATGGCTGCTGGAGCGCGTTGCTGAAGCCGCTGAAGAAGATCAAGATCGGCGAGGATGTTGTCTTTGGTGACGGTTTCAGCGCTACATTAGAGGCCATTAAGGATGGTCAGGGCCAATTGCGGTTCAATCTTGCGGGCGACGATTTTGATGCGGCCCTGGCGCTGGCGGGCGCGATGCCCTTGCCGCCCTATATCGCAGCAAAACGCCCGGCTGATGCCCAGGATAAACAGGATTATCAAACGGTTTGGGCGCGCAATTCAGGTGCAGTGGCGGCACCAACGGCCAGCCTGCATTTTGACGAGGCCCTGCTGGCAGGTTTGGCAGCCAAGGGCGTGGCATTTACCCATGTCACGCTGCATGTGGGGGCAGGCACGTTTCTGCCGGTCAAGGTCGAAGATGTAACCACCCATAAGATGCATGCAGAATGGGGACGGGTCAGCGACCAGGCTGCTGCAGAAATCGCCGCAACCAAAGCGGCAGGCGGGCGGGTGATCCCTGTGGGCACCACGGCCCTGCGATTGATTGAAAGTGCGGCGCGCGGCGGCGAAATCGCCTCATGGGAAGGGGAGACGGATATCTTCATATACCCGGGGTTCACGTTCCATGTGGCCGACGCGCTGATGACCAATTTCCACTTGCCAAAATCGACCCTGCTAATGCTGGTTTCCGCCTTGATCGGGCAGCAACGGGTACGGGCGATCTATGATCACGCAGTCACGGCTGAGTATCGATTCTTTTCCTATGGCGATGCGTCGCTTTTGATCCCTTGATGACGGAAAACTAACAGACCCATGACTCATTCCCGGAGACAAAAGCAAAACTGAGAGGTCATGCCATATTTGGGCAGGCCGGATGGTGATGCCCCTAAATAAGAAGGAATATCGGGGATGTTTCAGGTTCTGTCGAGCGCGTGGGCGCTGTTGCTGGGAATGGGTTTGCTGATGGTCGGGAACGGCCTGCAGGGCACCTTGCTGGGGGTGCGGGGGGAAATCGAGGGTTTCTCAACCTTGCAGATGTCCTTTGTGATGTCGGCCTATTTCGTTGGCTTCCTGGGTGGCTCTCGCATGACGCCAGAATTGATCCGGCGGGTGGGGCACGTGCGGGTGTTTGCGGCCCTGGCCTCGTTCATTTCAGCTGTGATGATCCTGTACCCGGCTTTCACCCACCCGATCGCCTGGAGCCTGGGCCGTGCGTTGATTGGGTTTTGCTTTTCCGGCGTGTATGTCACCGCAGAAAGCTGGCTGAACAACGCCGCCGACAACGAAAACCGTGGCAAAGCACTGTCTTTGTACATGATCGTGCAAATGTTCGGCATTGTTTCGGCGCAGGGCCTGTTGCTGATTGGCGATCCGGCTGGCTATGAAATCTTCGTTCTGGCTTCGGTGCTGATTTCGGTGTCCTTTGCGCCGATTTTACTGTCGATTTCACCGACGCCCGCTTTTGACACTGCAAAACCCATGAGCCTGAGCCAGTTGATGAAAGCCTCGCCGTTGGGCTGTGTTGGCATGTTCCTGTTGGGCGGCGTCTTTTCGGCCCAATTTGGGATGAGCGCGGTTTACGGCGCCAAGGCTGGGCTGACCCTTTTTGAAATTTCAACCTTTGTGGCAACGTTCTACATTGGTGCGCTGTTGCTCCAGTATCCGATTGGATGGATGTCCGACCGAATGGATCGCCGTATTCTGGTGCTATTTGTCGCGGCATTTGCCGCCGGTGGGTCGGCCCTGGCAGTGGTGTTCGGGGGGCAATTCTGGATGCTGCTGATGGCGGCGTTTCTGGTGGGTGGCCTGGCAAACCCGCTGTATTCGCTTTTGATAGCCCACACCAACGACTATCTGGACCATGATGATATGGCTGCGGCGTCAGGTGGGCTGGTGTTTATCAACGGCCTGGGCGCCATCGCCGGCCCGCTGATCACCGGGTGGCTGATGGGCGACGCAGTGTTCGGACCACCGGGATTTTTCATTTTCATGGCCGTTTTGTTGGTTATGCTCGCGGTGTATGCCGGCTATCGCATCACGCAGCGTCCGGCGATTCCAGTCGAAGACACGGGCAGCATTGCTCCGATGTGGCCAACCGGTACGCCAGTTATGGTTGAGCTGGCGCAGGAACATGCAATTGAAACTGAGCTCGAAGAGCAGGATGCGGCGCAGGAATTAGGATAATTGCGCAAATTAGCCTAATTCTTGCTAAGACTTTCACAAAACGGACACACCTGTTGCAAAATGTTACCGTAAGAGGCTTGTAAGTTGGGCGTAAAACCGTCTGATGTTAGAGGCAGGTAAAATTTTGGAGTATGACCCATGGTTGGTCCCGAAGAGGTTCTGGAGTTCTGGCTCGACGAAGCCGGACCGAAGAGCTGGTATATACAGGACGAGGCGTTCGACGCAGAGATAAGAAACCGGTTTGAGGCGTCATGGCAGGGCTTGTGTGAGGGCAAGTTCTCCATGTGGCTGACCTATCCCAGCGGGGCGCTGGCATATCTTATTCTATCAGATCAGTTTCCCCGCAACATGTTCCGGGGGTCTGGTACCGCATTTGCCAGCGATAAGCGGGCATTGGCCGCAGCCAAGGCTGCAATCAGCAAGAAATGGGATCTAAAGATCGACGAACCGGCCCGGCAGTTCTTCTATTTGCCGCTGATGCATTCTGAGAATCTGTGTGATCAGGATCGCTGTGTGCGCCTGATGAAGGAACGGATGCCGGTTGAAGGCCCGTCTAACATGTTGCATGCGCGGGCTCACCGCGAGGTGATCCGGTTGTTTGGCCGCTTCCCGTATCGCAATGAAGCGCTGGATCGCAGCAGCACCGAACCTGAAATGAACTATGTCACGGCGGGCGGCTACGGCGAAACAGTGCGCCAGTTGCAGGCTTCGGGCTAAGAAATTTAAGACGGCGGCAGCGGGCAACTGGCGAGGCGGCTAATAGGCCCTACCAGTTCGGCTGCTGCCGTCTGTGCCGCGTTCTGGATAATGTCGCTGGGCAGTTGCCGTATCCCGGCCATCTCTTGCTGCAGTGATGCAAGACGTTGATCCAATTTGGTCAATTGGCCGGACACGGCCAATTCCGGGCGGCTGGTAATGTCACGCCGCAAACCGGCTACTTCTGACTGTAAATCTTGAATGCGGGCCTGTACGGGGGTGACCTGAGCTATGGCTTCGGTGACGTCCCCAGTGACATCCTGGATCGTAGATACCAGCATCCACCCCAAATACAGACAGAGTGCCAGCAACAGCAGAGTGGCATTGATCATTGCTTTCAGCAGGTCCAGAATAGTGTGTCTCATGGCAGGGGCCTTTGGCTTGAATACGCGTGACGGGAAATGAATAAGTTACTTTCCCCACATGGTTTCAGAAACGGCTGAGAAATGCTATTGAGAACGATAAAAAAAGGGGCCGGGCGTCGTGCGGCACTGAATGATTGCAGTCGGAAAAAAAATAGTTTAACGGTGAACTAGTTTTTAAACCGCAGTGCTGAGGGAATAACAATGGCTACCAAATCCTTTGATCTGATCGTTATCGGGGCCGGACCGGGCGGCTATGTCGCTGCCATCCGTGGCGCGCAACTGGGACTGAAAGTTGCAGTCGTCGAGCGCGAACACCTTGGCGGTATCTGTCTGAATTGGGGCTGTATCCCAACCAAGGCCTTGCTGCGCAGCTCGGAAGTGTTCCACCTGATGCACCGCGCCAAGGAATTTGGGCTGAAAGCCGACAATATCGACTATGATATTGATGCTGTTGTGAAACGCTCACGCGGGGTGGCCAAGCAGCTGTCCGGTGGTATCGGTCATTTGCTGAAGAAAAATAAGGTCACGGTCATCATGGGCGCGGCGACCATCCCGGCAAAGGGCAAGGTCAGCGTCAAAACGGATAAGGGCACCGAGGAGCTGACGGCCAAGAATATCATTGTGGCCACTGGCGCGCGCGCCCGTGAATTGCCCGGCCTAGAGGCGGACGGTGATCTGGTCTGGACCTATAAACACGCCTTGAACCCGCCAAGGATGCCCAAGAAATTACTGGTTATCGGTTCAGGCGCTATCGGTATCGAATTTGCCAGCTTCTACAACACATTGGGCGCTGACACGACTGTGGTCGAAGTGATGGACCGGGTGCTGCCGGTGGAAGATGCTGAAATATCAGTTTTTGCCCGCAAGCAGTTCAAAAAACAGGGTATGAAGATCATGGAGAAAGCCATGGTTAAACAGCTGGACCGCGGCAAGGGCACCGTCACTGCCCATATCGAAGTGGGCGGCAAAGTTGAGACGCAGGACTTTGACACTGTGATCTCGGCTGTGGGCATCGTCGGCAATGTTGAGGGGCTTGGGCTAGAAGGTCTGGGTGTCAAGATTGACCGGACCCATGTTATCACAGATGAGTTCTGCCGCACCGGTATTGATGGGCTCTATGCCATCGGTGATATCGCAGGCGCGCCGTGGCTGGCGCACAAGGCCTCGCACGAAGGGGTTATGGTTGCTGACCTGATCGCAGGCAAGCACGCGCACCCGGTGAAACCCGAAAGCATCGCGGGCTGCACCTATTGTCATCCGCAGGTGGCCAGTGTCGGTTATACCGAGGCCAAGGCCAAAGAGCTGGGCTATGACGTCAAAGTCGGCCGCTTCCCGTTCATCGGCAACGGCAAGGCGATCGCACTGGGTGAGCCTGAGGGTTTGATCAAGACGGTGTTCGACGCCAAAACCGGTGAATTGCTGGGCGCGCACATGGTCGGCGCCGAGGTGACCGAACTGATCCAAGGATATGTGATTGGCCGTCAGTTGGAAACCACCGAGGAAGATCTGATCAACACGGTGTTCCCGCACCCAACGTTGAGCGAAATGATGCATGAAAGCGTGTTGGATGCATTCGATCGCATGATCCACATGTAATCACGGGCCCACTGTGATTTTGAATACCCTCGGTGTCGCCGGGGGTATTTTTTTGCCCGCAGCCTGTGCGCTGGCCCTATACCCTAGGCAGTGATTGTGATCCTGTGGCTGCAACCACCGGAGGATGTCATGCCAAGTCTCAATCGAATTGCCATGGGCAAGTCCAGTCGCGGCATGATCCGTCAGCTGGGGCCCAAAAAACTGCACGTGGCCGAGATCTCGGGCAAGTGGGGACAGATGTTCGATTTTGCCTCGTATCAGCAGTTTCGCTATCCAGCGCATGATATCTGTCAGGGGCCCGTTCGCGGTGAGGACGGCAGACCGCAGAAGTTCGATCTGGTGCTGGCCAATCAGGTCTGGGAACATCTGGACCGGCCCTACGCAGCCACCAAGAACGTGCGCAGGATGTTGCGGCGGGGTGGGCATTTCTGGCTGGCAGTGCCGTTTCACATCCCGTTTCATGCTGCGCCGAATGATTGCTCGCGCTGGTCGGCACGGGGGTTGACGAATTTGCTGATCGAATGCGGTTTCGAGCCGGATGCGATCCGGGCCGAGCAATGGGGCAACCGGAATGCGGCGCTGCGCAATTTAGAGGAAAAATGGCCTCCGGAATACGATGAGGCGCATGATCCGATGGGCAATGACCCGGACATGCCGGTCTGTGCCTGGGCCATTGCGCAGAAAACCTAAAAGCCCGGGTGCCTGGGTGACCTGTACACAGTGCCGCAGGGTTTCTAACCGGGCAGCCCTTGGTTCAGCATAAGGGTTCCCGGTATTGGGCATTAACACAGACAAAAACACAGACAAAGACTGCGACTTGGCGAGGGACCGACCTGACCCAAGAGTAAAGGCATAGCAATGACAACTTCGAATGAGACCCGCTGGGGGCTGATCCTGGTGATCTGGGCCGCCGGCCTGGGCGGCGCGGCGCAATACGGCAAGATCTCGGTGGTTTTTGACCGGATGGCAGAGCTGTATCCTCAGGCCGGGGGCAGCATTGGGTTCACCGTCTCGCTGGTTGGGTTGTTGGGCATCTTGTTTGGCGTGATTGCCGGCATGTTTGTCGGGGCTATCGGCTATCGCCGCACCTTGGTCTGGGCCTTGTGTGTTGGCGCGGCAATGTCGGCCCTGCAGGCGATTCATCTGCCGTTTCCGGCCTTTCTGGCCACGCGTGTTGTCGAAGGTCTGTCCCATCTGGGCCTGGTGGTGGCGGGGCCTACATTGATCGCGCAGGTGAGCTCGGAAAAATCCCGCGGCCTGGCGATGACCCTGTGGAGCACGTTTTTCGGAGTGGCCTTTACCCTATTGGCCTGGCTGGGATTGCCGTTTGTAGATCGGTTTGGCGTGCTGTCTCTGTTTGGGGCGCATGCTGCGATTATGGCCGGGCTGGCGGTCATGTTGAGTGTGGCCCTGCGCAATGTGCAGGTTCCCAAACGACAGCCAGTGCCGAGTCTGGCGAACCTGCCGGCGATGCATTTGCAGATCTATCGCTCGCCCTGGATGATTGCCCCGGCAGCTGGATGGCTGTTCTATACCTCGTGTTTTGTGTCGATCCTGACGGTAATGCCGCCGCATATTGATGAAAACCTGCGTGCCTTTGTGCTGGGGGCGATGCCGCTGGCCAGTATCACGGTCTCTATGACTATTGGCGTCTACCTGCTGCGGGTGCTTTCTGCGGTCCGGTTGGTGCAGATCGGATTCCTGTTGTGCACGGGCGGCGGGATCTGGCTGTTGCTGGTTCCGGGCAGCCCGGCAGCCTGTATTGCGCTGGCGGGTGCGATGGGGCTGGTGCAGGGCGGCAGCTTTGCCATGGTGCCGCAGTTGAACGAAACAGCAGCAGATCGGGCGCAGTCCAGTGGCGCGATCGCTCAGGCGGGAAACCTGGGCAATACCATCGGGACACCCATCATGGTTACGGCATTGTCAGTGGCGGGCTACGCCGGGATGTTGGGCACGGTTGCAGTTTTGTTTTTTACCGGCTTTGTCGTGCACGGCCTATTGGCAATGCGCCGCCGAATTTAAAATGTTCGCTTAACGTTCTTATTTTTCGGTTGGAAAACGGATTGGTATTCCCTATGTCTAGGACGTCTTCTGGGGGGCATTATGGCTGAACTAAAATCCATCGAAGTTCGCGGCGCGCGCGAGCACAATCTAAAGAACATCGACGTGAACATCCCACGCGATCAGCTGGTGGTGATCACCGGCCTGTCGGGCTCGGGTAAATCCAGTCTGGCGTTTGATACCATCTACGCCGAAGGTCAGCGCCGCTATGTCGAATCCCTCAGCGCCTATGCCCGGCAGTTCCTGGATATGATGGAAAAACCGGACGTGGATCACATCAGTGGTCTAAGCCCGGCAATCTCGATCGAGCAGAAAACCACCAGTAAGAATCCACGCTCCACTGTCGGCACCGTGACCGAGATTTACGACTATCTGCGCCTGCTGTTTGCCCGTGCCGGAACCCCCTACAGCCCCGCCACCGGGTTACCGATTGAGGCTCAGCAAGTTCAGGATATGGTTGACCGTATCATGAAGCTGGACGAGGGCACCCGCGGCTACTTGCTGGCGCCTATCGTGCGGGACCGCAAAGGCGAGTATAAAAAGGACTTTCTGGAGCTGCGTAAACAGGGCTTTCAGCGGGTCAAAGTGGATGGTGAGTTCTACGAGCTGGACGAGCCGCCGGTACTGGACAAAAAATTCCGTCACGACATCGACGTTGTGGTTGACCGTCTGGTGGTGCGCGAAGGGCTAGAGACACGTCTTGCGGACAGCCTGCGCACGGCGCTGGATCTGGCCGATGGCATCGCCATTCTGGAAACCGCTGGCGACGCGCCCGAGCGGATCACGTTCTCGGAAAAATTCGCCTGTCCGGTCAGTGGTTTCACCATCTCCGAGATCGAACCACGGTTGTTTTCCTTCAACGCGCCCTTTGGTGCTTGTCCCGATTGTGATGGTCTGGGGGTCGAGCTGTTCTTTGATGAACGCCTTGTGGTGCCGGACCAGACGCTGAAAATTTATGACGGGGCGCTGGCGCCCTGGCGCAAGGGCAAGTCACCCTATTTCCTACAAACCATCGAAGCCATCGCCAAACATTACGAGTTCGACAAGAACACCTCGTGGAAAGATCTGTCTCCCAAGGTGCAGAATGTGTTCCTGCATGGCTCGGGCGATGAGGAAATCATGTTCCGCTATGACGAAGGCGGCCGGGTTTATCAGATCGAGCGGGTGTTCGAAGGGGTGATCCCCAACATGGAGCGGCGCTATCGCGAGACCGATAGCAATTGGATCCGCGAAGAATTTGAACGTTATCAGAACAATCGCCATTGTGGCGGCTGTAACGGCTATCGCCTGCGCGAAGAGGCCCTGGCGGTGAAAATTGCTGGCGACCACGCAGGGCAGGTGGTGCAGAAATCGATCCGCGAAGCACTGGCCTGGATCGAGGATGTCCCCAACCATCTGAGTGTGCAGAAACAGGAAATTGCCCGCGCTATCGTCAAGGAAATCCGTGAACGTCTGGGGTTCCTGAACAATGTTGGTCTTGAATATCTGTCGCTGAGCCGCAACTCGGGCACATTGTCGGGTGGCGAAAGCCAGCGTATCCGGCTGGCCAGCCAGATCGGCTCGGGGCTTACAGGCGTATTGTATGTGCTGGATGAGCCATCGATCGGGCTGCACCAGCGTGACAATGACCGGCTACTGGGGACGCTGAAAAACCTGCGTGATCAGGGCAATACGGTGATCGTTGTGGAGCACGACGAAGAGGCGATCCGCGAGGCGGATTACGTCTTTGACATCGGCCCCGGTGCGGGCGTGCATGGTGGGCAGGTGGTCAGCGAGGGCACTCCGGCGGAATTGATCGCCGATCCGGCCTCGATCACCGGGCAATATCTGGCGGGAAGTCGCGAAATTGCAGTGCCGAGCAAGCGGCGTAAGGGCAACAAGAAGAAGGTCAAGGTGGTCAAGGCGACAGGCAACAACCTGAAAAACGTCACCGCAGAATTCCCATTGGCCAAATTCGTCTGTGTGACCGGGGTGTCGGGCGGCGGCAAGTCGACGCTGACCATTGAAACCCTGTTCAAAACCGCCTCTATGCGGTTGAATGGTGCGCGTCAGACGCCAGCCCCCTGCGAGACCATCAAGGGGTTGGAACATCTGGACAAGGTGATCGATATCGATCAGCGCCCGATTGGACGGACGCCACGGTCGAACCCGGCGACCTATACCGGGGCCTTTACCCCGATCCGCGATTGGTTTGCGGGTCTGCCCGAGGCCAAAACACGTGGCTATAAACCGGGACGGTTCAGTTTCAACGTCAAGGGAGGCCGCTGTGAGGCCTGTCAGGGCGATGGTCTGATCAAGATCGAGATGCACTTTCTGCCCGATGTCTATGTCACCTGCGAAACCTGTCAGGGTGCGCGTTACAATCGCGAGACGCTGGAGATCAAGTTCAAGGGCAAGTCGATTGCCGATGTGCTGGATATGACGGTTGAAGATGCGCAGCAGTTTTTCCAGGCGGTGCCGCCGATCCGCGACAAGATGGATGCGCTGCACCGGGTTGGGCTTGGCTATATCAAGGTTGGTCAATCGGCGACCACCCTGTCGGGCGGCGAGGCGCAACGGGTCAAACTGTCCAAGGAACTGGCCAAACGGTCCACCGGGCGTACCCTGTATATTCTGGATGAGCCCACCACTGGTCTGCACTTTGAGGACGTGCGCAAGCTGTTGGAGGTGCTGCATGAATTGGTGGATCAGGGCAACTCGGTTGTGGTGATTGAACACAATCTGGACGTGGTGAAAACGGCGGATTGGGTGATCGATATTGGCCCCGAAGGCGGCGATGGCGGCGGCGAAATCGTCGCGGTTGGAACGCCGGAAAAGGTGGCTGAAGAACCGCGCAGCCATACCGGGCATTATCTGAAAGACATGCTGGCACCCAAAAAGTTCGCGGCAGAATAAGGCAACAGTGGCGACAATAGGCCTATAAAGATGATTAAAAACACCATGCGCCATATCATTTGGCACATGGTGTTTTTGCATTTTCAGGCCGCAATTTGATGTGACCGCGGCTGTCTGGTTATATCTGTATCAAGATGTCCTGGACGTTTGATCGGGACGTGCCTGCGGGATTGAAAGATTCCTGCAAAGATTGGGAAATAAACAGTTGTTCAATTCTGGCGCGCAGGCGTTATAACATCAGCATTCAGATCAACCGAGGGACCCGATATGGATTTTGCACCAACCGAGGAACAAGCCGCCATTTTCGACATGGCCTTTGCATTCGGACAAGAGCAGATCGCGCCACATGCCCAGGCCTGGGAATCCGAAGGCACCATGCCCAAGGAGCTATGGCCGCAGATCGGCGAGCTGGGGTTTGGCGGGCTTTATGTCTCGGATGAATACGGCGGATCGGGCCTGTCCCGGCTGGATGCGACACTGGTATTCGAGGCCCTGGCGATGGCCTGCCCGGCGGTGGGATCGTTCCTGTCGATCCACAATATGTGCGGCGGCATGATCGACAAGTTTGGCTCGGACGAGACCAAGCAGAAATGGTTGCCGGACCTGTGCGCAATGTCCAAAGTGTTCTCGTACTGCCTGACCGAACCCGGGTCAGGGTCGGACGCGGCGGCGCTGCGGACACGGGCAGAAAAAACCAACAACGGCTATGTCCTGAACGGAACCAAGGCGTTCATCTCGGGTGGCAGCTACTCAGATGCCTATCTCTGCATGGTGCGCAGCGGCGAGGATGGCCCCAAGGGGATTTCGGCGATGGTGGTCGAGGACGGCGCAACGGGGCTGTCGTTTGGCGCACTTGAGGCCAAGATGGGCTGGCAGGCGCAACCCACCACGCAGGTGCAGTTTGATGACTGCACCGTCCCGGCGGACAACCTGATCGGGGTTGAGGGCAAGGGGTTCTCTTATGCGATGGCGGGGCTGGACGGCGGCCGCTTGAACATCTCGGCAGGTGCCCTTGGCGGCGCCCAGCAGGCGCTGAACCTGACCCTGCAATATATGTCTGAACGCAAGGCGTTTGGCAAAAGCATCGATCAGTTTCAGGGTTTGCAGTTCCGGCTGGCTGAATATGAAACCAAACTGCAGGCGGCGCGCATCTTCCTGCGGCAGGCAGCCTGGAAATTAGATACGGGCGCGCCGGATGCCAGCAAGTTTTGCGCTATGGCCAAGCTGATGGTCACCGACGTGGCCTTTGATGTGGCCAATGGCTGTTTGCAGCTGCACGGTGGTTATGGCTATCTGGCGGACTATGGCATCGAGAAAATTGTCCGTGACCTGCGGGTGCATCAGATTCTTGAAGGCACCAATGAAATCATGCGGGTGATCGTGGCGCGGCATCTGCTGGCCGAACAGCGCTAAGGGACCAAATTTATGAGTGACATCAATATCCGCATTTCGGGCAAAGCTGGCCGGATTACACTGACCCGGCCTGATGCTTTGAATGCGTTGACCTATGACATGTGCATGGCGATTGATGCGGCGCTTTTGGCCTGGGCCAATGATGATACGGTTCAGGTGGTTGTATTGGACGCCGAGGGCGACAAGGCGTTCTGCGCTGGCGGCGATATTGCCGAGATGTATCACACCGGAACCAAGGGCGACTTTGACTACGGCCGCAGGTTCTGGCGCGACGAATACCGGATGAATGCCAGAATTTTTGAGTACCCCAAGCCGGTGGTCAGCTTTCTGCAGGGGTTCACAATGGGTGGCGGTGTTGGCATTGGTTGCCACGGCACCCAGCGTGTTGTTGGTGAGAGCAGCCAGATATCGATGCCAGAGGTCGGCATCGGGTTGGTTCCGGACGTGGGCGGCACACTGTTGTTAGCGCTGGCTCCGGGGCGGTTGGGTGAATATCTTGGGGTCACCAACACCCGTATGGGCGCCGATGACGCGATTTTTGCGGGGTTTGCTGATCTGTATATTAGCCAGTCAGACTGGCCGGGCCTAATCACTGCCTTGGAAGCCGATGGCGACCCGATTTGCCTGACGGAGGCGGCCACTACGCCAGAACCGGGGCGCTTGCGTGATCTGCAGGATGATGTGGATCGCCACTTTGCAGGCGAAACACTGGGCGATATCCTGATCACCTTGCGCGGTGAGGACAGCGCGTTTGCCGCCGCGACGCTGAAATCCATGGAGCGCAATGCGCCGCTGTCGATGGCCTGTACCGTTGAAATGCTGCACCGGCTACGCGGGTCTTTGTTGTCGATGCGTAAGGCATTGGACCTAGAATATCGGTTCACCCATCGCGCCATGGAACACTCGGATTTTTTAGAGGGCATTCGGGCCCTGATCATCGACAAAGACCGAAAGCCACAGTGGAAATTTGCGGACATGAATGTCCCGATAAGCGCTGTAGGCAAGATGTTGCAGCCTCTGCACGGCGATGCACTTACATTTGAAGAGGGTTAAACCATGAAAATCGGATTTATTGGACTTGGCAATATGGGCGGCCCGATGGCGGCCAATCTGGCCAGGGCAGGCCATGAGGTCACGGGCTTTGATATGGCAGATGTCGCAATCGACGGTGTTGCGATGGCCGCGTCGGGCGCCGAGGCTGCAACGGGGGCCGATGTGGTGATCACCATGTTGCCCAACGGTCAGATTTTGCGGGCAGTGGCCGATCAGGTGCTGCCGGTGATGGCTGCAGGTGCGACGCTGGTGGATTGCTCGACTGTGGACGTGGAATCTGCCCGCGCAGTGGCCGGGCAGGCGGCGGAAAAGGCCCTGTTGTTTGTCGACGCGCCGGTGTCTGGCGGCATTGGCGGCGCGGCGGGCGGCACCCTGACCTTTATGGCTGGTGGCAGCGCTGACGCCTTTGCCGTAGCTGATCCATTATTCGATGTAATGGGCCAAAAAGCCGTACATTGCGGCGCGGCCGGGGCCGGGCAATCTGCCAAGATCTGCAATAACATGATCCTTGGCGTCACCATGGTCGCCACCTGCGAGGCCTTTGCTTTGGCTGACAAACTGGGGCTAGATCGCCAAAAGATGTTTGATGTGGTGTCGACCTCATCCGGGTATAGCTGGACTATGAACGCCTATTGCCCGGCACCCGGTGTTGGACCGCAGTCGCCTGCCGATAATGACTACCAGCCGGGGTTTGCAGCGGAATTGATGCTAAAGGATCTGCGTCTGTCACAACAGGCCGCAGAAAGCGCCGATGCGGACACGCCGATGGGGCAGTTGGCACAGGCGCTGTATGCGCAGTTCGTTGAAAATGAAGGCGGGCAGGGGATGGATTTCTCGGCGATGCTGCCGCGATTTGAGAAACGCAGCCGCAGCTAACGACGATAGAGCAGCCCGGCGGCAGATGCGCCGGGCTGTGGTTCTTACTGGGCGGCGCGCTGGACCATGCCAAACAGGTCGCGCGGGTCATCAGGATCGGCCAACATGTCCAGTTCAAAGAAGAAATCGCTGCCTTTGATCTGATCGCGAATGTAACGCAGAGCCGAGAAATCCTCGATTGCAAAGCCGACGCTGTCAAACAGAGTTATCTGCTCGGCGCTGGTGCGGCCTGTCTTGGCCCCGGTGATCACCTGCCACAATTCAGTGACCGGGAAGTCCTCGGGCATCTGCTGGATTTCGCCCTCAACGCGGGTCTGGGGTGGAAATTCAACAAAGACATCAGACCGGGACAGGATACCGGCCGCCAGTTCCGTCTTGCCGGGACAGTCGCCGCCGATGGCGTTGATATGCACACCCGCACCCACCATGTTGTCACTGAGGATGGTGGCGCATTGTTTGTCGGCGGTGCAGGTCGTCAGGATCTGGGCCCCCTCAATCGCCTGTTCAGGCGAGGTGCAGATCACCACATTCAGGCCGGTACTAGCCAGATTGGCCGCACATTTGGCGGTGGCAGCTGGATCGTTGTCATACAGGCGGACCGAGGTGATGCCACAAATTGCCTTCATGGCTAGGCTCTGGAATTCCGACTGTGCCCCATTGCCGATCATCGCCATGGTATCGGCACCTTTTGGGGCCAGGTATTTCGCCACCATCGCCGAGGTGGCTGCCGTGCGCAGGGCGGTCAGGATTGTCATTTCGGTCAGTAGCACCGGATAGCCAGTATAGACATCCGCCAGCAGGCCAAAGGCGGTGACCGTTTGCAGGCCCTCAGAAGTGTTTTTGGGGTGGCCATTGACGTATTTGAAGCCGTAAGCCTCACCGTCCGAGGTGGGCATCAGTTCGATCACCCCAACATCCGAGTGACTGGCCACACGGGGCGTTTTGTCAAACAGTTCCCAGCGTTTGAAATCATCTTCGACATAGCCCGCCAGATCGCACAGAATCTGCTCGACACCGACATGGTGGATAAGCCGCATCATGTTGTCGACGCTGACAAAAGGCACAAGCGCCTTCTCAGATGGTTGGGTCATGGGGTGATCCTTTCACGGGCGGTCAGGTGGACGCCGGCCAGCATGCAGCGCACGGATCCTCCTGCGGTTTCGATTGTGGGAATAGTGAGCGGCAGTGGCGTCGCACTGCGCTCAATTGTGGTGATCTGACTGGGGCTAAGGGCATCCAGTGCCCGTGCGGACAGGGCCAAAAGGCGGCGGTTACCTGTCAGCTCCATTGCGTTGCCGGCAAAGGATGAGATCTGATCCTGGTTAAGATCGATAACCTCGCGGCCGCTTTCTTCCAGGCGTTGCGCCACGGTGGCCCGGCGCGTTGGATCTACGATCATGTCAAGACAGATCAACGCGTATTCGGTGCCAATGCCCATCAGGACATTGGTGTGGTAGACGTCATTCCCAAAGGCATCTTTGGCTTCGAAAGCAATGGGTTCGTAGTTGAAGTGAGTGCAAAACCGCTCCAGCAGAACCGGATCAGCCCGGTTGGACTGCACAGTATAGGCAATGCGGCTGATGTGATCGAGCACCATGGCGCCGGTGCCTTCCAGCGACAGATTGTCCTGTTCCAGCCCGGAATAGTCGATCACATCCTGAACCCGGTAATTCAGTTTGAGCATTTCAATGACGTCCTGGCGGCGTTCTTTACGACGGTTGGCCGCGAACATCGGATACAGTGCGATATGGCCGCCGATATGTGTCGAAAACCAATTGTTGGGAAACACGCTGTCCGGTGTCTTGGTGCTGGTGTCGTCAAAGACATGCACTGTTACACCGGCTGACTGCAGGAGGGTTACGGCGCTATCGAATTCTTCCATGGCGGCCTGTGACGTGTCCATGGCGGACCTGTTTGACAGTGTCTGAAATGCGTTGTCGCCGCTGGTTTCGGGGTTTGAGCAGAAGTGATGCGGCCGGATCATGACCACCGCGCGTGGTGCTTGTTGTATGGTCACGAATAGCTCCGGGTGGGGCGGTCAAAGACCCGGCGACCAAGCGCCGAGGCACAGAGATCGACCATCAGATGCGCAGTGCGCCCGCGTTCATCCAGAAATGGGTTCAGCTCGACCAGATCAAGCGAAGTCATCAAGCCAGAATCATGCAGCATCTCACAGACCAGATGCGCCTCACGAACCGTGGCACCGCCGGGCACCGTGGTGCCAACCGCCGGTGCCACTGACGGATCGAGAAAATCAACGTCGAGCGAGACATGCAGCATGCCGTTGTTGCGGGCGACGTGCTCAAGAAAACCGGATAGGGGTCCGGCAATGCCAGCTTCATCGATTTGGCGCATGTCAAAGCGGCGGATGTCACTGGCCTCGAGCGCCTCGCGTTCCGGGGTGTCCACCGACCGTAGCCCGATCATGCAGACATTGTCCTCGGGTACCGGGTGTTCCACCTCTGGGAAGCCGTCAAAATCAGAGCGACCTGTGAAGTAGCCCACCGGAGTGCCGTGCAGATTGCCACTGTCAGTAGTCAGCGGCGTGTGAAAATCTGTATGCGCATCGAGCCATAGCACAAACTGAGGACGACCTTGGCTGGCCGCGTAGTTGGCCACCCCAACAACTGATCCCAGCGACAGTGCGTGATCGCCGCCAAGGAAAATAGGCAAACCGCAGTCCATGGCCTGTTCTGCGGTTTCAGCCAGCTGCTTAGTCCAGCCGATGGTTTGGTTCGGGGCATACAATGGCCCATCTTCGCTATCCACATCATGTGGAGCAGGCACCAGATTGCCGAAATCTTTGACCTGAAGGCCCAGGCCGGTCAATGCAGATGTCAGGCCCGCTGTGCGCAGGGCGTCGGGGCCCATCAGGCAGCCAGCCCGACGTTTTCCACTGTCCACGGGGGCGCCAATCAGGATACAGGTTTTCGGGTTCACGAGGGGACGCTCCTTGGCTAATTCTGTTGTTGCGCCCAAGTAATCTCCGTTTTGCGGTGGAAAATAGATGTGATTTTGTGCATAAGGGGCATTGAATGATCAAATTGGAATAAGATATGGACAAAACGGATGAGCGCCTGGTGTCAGCTCTACGCCATGATGCGCGCGCGTCACTGTCGGACCTGGCAATCCAGCTGAACCTGTCGCGAACCACCGTGCGGGCACGGATTGAGCGGTTGCAGACGCGGGGTGACATTCTGGGATTTTCCGTGGTCGTCAAAGAGGATGTACTGCGTGATCCGGTGCGCGGGTTGATGTTGATTGGAATTGAGGGCCGCGGTGCCAATCGGATTACCCGTCAATTGCAGGGCATTCCTGAAGTGCGCGCCATCCATTCGACCAACGGTCGCTGGGATCTGATTGTCGAGTTGGGCACCGAGACGCTGGAAACGCTGGATACCGCACTGGCCAAGATCCGGACTTTTGATGGGGTTGTCAGCAGCGAAACCAATCTGCTGCTGTCGACCAAGAAAGAGACCTGAGACCTGAAGCCGCAGTGCGGCTTCAGGTCCGGGATAGTCAGCGGCTGCTTTTAGCCGCTGCGATCCAGAACCCCACCAATATCAGCGAAGCGATGGCGTTCCACGAGGCCATCGACAAAGTGAACATTTCCCATGGGACCTCGTCGCAGCGCACCAATGGTGCTCCCATGATCTGTTCCATCAATTGCTCGGGCGTCAGGTTTCCGATTGGGCCAGAGGTACAAGTGGTCGGGCCTTCCCACCACATGCGCTCAACCCCCGAGTGGTACAGGCCAATGCCGGCCGTTGTCAGGGCGGCCAGCGCGCCCAAATAGGGCAGAATCGCACCGGGTATCAGCAATGCCAATGCGCCAATACCGACCGCTGCAACATGGGGGTATCGTTGCCAATAGCATAGTTTACAGGGCGGCATCTCGCCGATGTATTGAAATCCAAGGGCGCCCAAGAGCAGGGCTGCAGAGCCGCCAGCGGCAGCAAGAATTAATAGTCGACGCATGAGTCAGAGATACCTAAGTGCAAAAAATCCACCGAACAGCAGCACGACAAAGACGGTGAAGACAAGCCCCAAACGGTTTTCAATGAAATCACGAATTGGTGTGCCGAACTTCCAAAGCAAGGCAGCAACTAGGAAAAACCGCATCGCGCGCGCCAATATCGCGGTGGCAACAAAGGTACCCAAGGGCATGCCGGTCCAGCCGGACATGATGGTGATCACTTTGAACGGGAAGGGGGTAACACCAGCACCCAGCACCGCCCAAAAGCCAAAATCGTTGAACTTGGAGTTAAAGGCTTCCATCGCGTCCCCTTTGCCCATGGCCTCCAGAACCGGCTGTCCAATGCTGTCGTAGAAATAGGCGCCAATGGCATAACCCAGCACTCCGCCCAGCACCGAGGCCACCAGGGCCACCAGCGCAATCAGCCAGGCCCGCGAGGGACGCGCCAGAATCATCGGGATCATCAGGACATCCGGTGGGATCGGAAACACGGAACTCTCAACAAAAGCCACCAGTGCCAGCCACCACAGGGCCCGCGGGTGGTCTGCCAGAGCCATGGTCCAGTTATAGATGCTTCGCAGCATGGGAATAGATGTCCTGTTGCCTGTTTCTTCGGGTTGAACACCTCTGGCAGGGTCAGGTCAACACGGGGGATAAAAAAACTGACAAAATGTTATGCCTAAAGCGAGATTTGTCTCTGGACCTCGGCTGCAGGCTTGGGTAGAGAGTGCGTCGAGGCCCAAGTGGCGGAATGGTAGACGCAGGGGATTCAAAATCCCCCGCCTTAACGGGCGTGCCGGTTCGAGTCCGGCCTTGGGTACCAATACTATCAAGGGCTTGCGTGAGTTTTCTCATGCAGCCCTTGACCGCAAACCCAAGATGTTCCCCCACCTTACTCACTCTTTCTTGTTCTGTTCTTGTTCTGGTCTGCATTTAAGTGCGGCGCTTGTGAGCTGCTTGGGACAGTGCCCGGCGACTTGCTTTTTTGCGGTAATATGCGACCATTTCTGCGCTCTGATTGGTTACAGCCTGAATTTCGGCATCGCTGCACCCGGCCTCGGCCAAGCAGATGATCGCCAGCTTTCGCAATCCATGTAGAACGTTGGGTTTGGCTTTTTCTCCTAAACTTTTGCGCCATGCACGAATGCTTTTTCAATCGCATTGTACCCCAGTGGCTGGCTAAGGTTCTTGGCAAGGACATGTTTCCCAGTGCTTGAAATCAAGTCGAGGTATCTGCGCAAATCCTCGGGGCAATAAGTTTCAAAGGATTCGCCGCCCTTTTCGTCCAAGACTTGCATCCACTCGCCCTGAAACTGGTCGCGGCGCATTTGGATCGCGGCATTTGGACGTTGGCCAGTGCCAAGTATTAGCTCTGCAGCGGTACGAACGACCAGAGGCGCATCTGACTGAGCCTCCCCCCGAAGAGAGGTCCGCACCTATGATTAGGAAATCGGAGGACCATAGATGGCAATTAAGAGACCTAGGCCCGAAGAGATTGTCGTGAAGTTAAGCCAGGTTGAAGCGCTGTTGGGGCAAGGCATGCCCTGGATAGACGCAATCAGACAGATCAATGTGACTGAACAAACCCATTACCGCTGAAGAACAAGTACGGTGGAATGGGCGCAGAACAACTCAAGGAACTAAGGCGTCTTCAGAAAGAGAACGAGCGCCTTCGCCGAGCGGTTTCTGACCTGACACTGGATAAACTGATCTTGAAGGAGGCCGCATCGGGAGTGAGGGGCGTCCCGGAAACGGTCATCAGACCGTTTCAGCCCTGAACGGGCGGAGCCCCTGAGCCCCTCGCGCCGACGTGCCTGCATTGATCACCTACGCAGCCAGATGAAGGTTTCTGAGCGTCGTATATGCCGGGTTCTGGGCCAACACCGGTCCACACAACGTCGAGTGCCGCAGGGGCGTGCTGACGAAAATCGGTTGGTTGCGGACATGATCGAGCTGACACGCTAGTATGGACGATACGGTTACCGTCGGATTGCCGCGCTACTGAGAGACGCGGGTTGGCCCCTCTCGGGATATTGCGGTGCAATACCCTGCCGGGCAGCGAGTGAATGACAAGCGTGTTGAACGCCTATGGCGGCGCGAGGGGCTGAAGGTTCCAATGAAGCAACCCAAGAATTGGAAGGCTCAGGATGAACCCTCCCGGGACATTGCTGTGCAATGCCCTGACGGGCAGCGGACGGATCATGTGTCCGGCTGCGTCCAGAATATCGCAATCATGTCCTCCTCTCGGGCATGTAAACATGCCCTGCCGGGCAAAGGGATCGTACGGTTTCGTGCATCACCGAACCGATGATGGCAGGTCGTTCAAGACATTGAATATTCTGAACGAACACAGCCGGGAATGTCTGGCGATCAGAGTGAAACGGAGGCTGAACTCGAACGAGGTCATCGACGCGCTGACGGACCTGTTTATCCTGCGTGGCGTGCCTGGGTACATTCGGTCGGAGTTGCCCATTGAAGGCGCCATTGGTTCGAGCCCAATGGGCGACGGCCCTGAGTTAATAGCGGAGGCCGTCAGGGACTGGATCAAAGCGGTTGGGGCAAGGACTGCCTACATTGAGCCAGGATCCCCTTGGGAGAACGGATACTGCAAGAGCTTTAACGGGCGAATGCGGGACGAGCTGCTGAACGGAGAAATCTTCTACTCGCTCCGTGAGGCCCAGATCATCATCGAAAGCTGGAGGAAACACTACAACACCAAACGACCCCACAGTGCTCTGGGCTACCGCCCTCCGGCGCCTGAGGCCATCGTCCCGGTGGACCAAAGGCCAACCATGCACTAACTTTCAAATTGGACCACGCAAGTGGGGCTACTCAAATCAGCCCAAAGCGGAAGTTAGATTTCATCATCGGCCTAGATGGCGAGACGATGCTGCAACTGCGTCATTGCAACACACAAGCAGACCTTCAATGACTATGCCCCGGCAATCTCCCTTTTCTGATAAGCCACACTGGTAAAATTCACGACAAGGAAGCCGTTTAGGAGAGTTCGCAGGTGTCAGCATGCAATATATCAATATGTGACACAAAATCACGAAATTGATAACGTCTTCACAAGTGATCGATTCACTTTGATCAAAAAATCGTCTGTCAAACTTGGTATGAAATCACCGCGATGATGGAAATGGATGAAATTGGAATTCGTGTTTTCCACACGTAAAATTCCAACTTTGTATAGATCGGCTACAACTTCAGTCCACCTACTGTCAGAAAGCAAGGCTACATCGTCATATTGATCGGCAAGGTCATCTATCCGAAGCTGGAATTCCTGTCGACTGTAGCTATTTCGGCCACCCCGTAAAACGCGATCCATAGCGTCAATTTCATAGGGTTTATATTTGACGCCCAGGCCAGCTTTCGCATCTATTAACATTCGTTCTCCAAGTTTTTTCAAAACGGAAAACGACAACGTCTCATCTCTAAAGCAATCGAAATCTCCATCCATAGATCTAGCAATTTCAAATACTAACGCCATGTCTCTTGGCCGGTACCATGTTAAATTTAGCGTCTTCCGCAAAGATGTTGCTGACGGAAAGTATTTCTTTAGTGCCGTGCGTAGCATCGCGGCCGTAAGATCTGTATCGTCACCTGAAATCTCTGGGTCTTGAGCTGCAAGATGACTTAAGATGATTTTTTTCAAGCGGATGAAACCCGTTAAGTTCAGTCTCAGGCCAACCAATTTCGATCCCACGACCTGTTACAATCCGATAAACCTCTCCCTGAACCACCGAGACCTCAGTTACGACTTCGGAACGTACGGCAGCAATTATTCGAATATTGGTATCGAAGAATCTCTCGTTGAAGTCTTTGACAGCCCTTACAAGTGATGCTACTGCAAGCAATTTCAGCTCTTCCTCATCGTCGTTTGATTGGTAGACTTCAAGTTCATCAACAAACATAAAAACGGGTTGTGTTTCGAGAGACACTGCATCTAGCGCGTTTTCTGCATCCTCAATGAGTCTATCAAAGTCTTGTATATCAGTGGCTTCGACCACCCCATCCACTTCAATTGATGGATTTGCTCCAACTTTCCCTCTGAAACCTTTTACCGCTGGGTATTTTTTCCTGACAAACTTAGCTTTCGAAGCTAATTTCAGGGTTTCAACGGCTTTATAAAAGATCTGCACAGGACCTTCAGTTAGTTTAGCCCTTTTAAGCAATTTTGATGTCTCCGACAGGAGGAATGTCCGCCGATAAACAGGTAATTCATCTTCATTTTTAAATTTTGGATCATCGTACAATACGTCACCAGACGACAAATCCTTTAGGAGTGCTGCCTTAAATTGTTCAAGCTCAGAGGGTCGAAATCCGCTTTGAAAATAGTAGAACCCCGTAATGGCATTCAATTCCGCCTCTGACTTTATTTGAATAAATTGTAATAGGGCTGTTTTATCCGATCCTTTTGTTCCTGATACAAAGAATTTTTTCCAATAAAAAAGTCATCAAGTTTAAAACCACGTGGTGTCACAAAAGATCTCAAAAAATCCTATCGTTGGTTTACGCTCCGCAAATTCAGGTTCCGTGCATCTTCCGCGCCCAACTCAAACTCATGAATCTTCATTCTAAGTCACCCTCAATAATTATTTTTGTAAGATCAATCATAAGCATACCCCTACTTTTGATGACTTGAAAATGCCAGAGCCATGTGGCTTTTTCAGCTCAATTGCTGTCGGACAAGTAGACGGCACCTACGTCATCTCTCGGACTGCCCAGCCAAGCCTGCCCCTCAACATCAAAGAGGGCGCTGCTTGAGCCAAATATTAGCAAGATCATCGTCGAAACATACGAAAACGTACGTTAAGTCTTCTGAGATGCTTCCTGCCAACAGGCAGTATTTACACCGCCGTGAGGTGCCGACTGGTGGCAAAAGGCGGATAGGACTTCAATATTGCTACGTGAATGCACCACTGTCCGCTTCGGGGAATCTGCAATGCAGCGCCACCCAGCAATGTGAAGGGCGGGTTGGGCCGTTCGCGCGACTTTGCAAAGGTCGCTATCTGCGCATTGCCGACCTTGGTGCCAGACACGTCTAACGGCCGGTTCCAGCCCTTGTAAGACCTTGGTGCAGGGCAGCGTCCGACACGAAGAGTGTGACGCGGTCATGCACTGCATTTCGCGCCAAAGTTTGCTACGCTTACGGACAGGACAGTGGCCAAAGCCACGGTCGAGTTATCCAATGTCTTTTCATCAGAGATTTTGGCTAAGCCAATCTACCGAAACATCAGTCAATGAAGTTGGCTTAGCAGCGTTCTGGGAAACTCCGGGTCAGGTCGTCAACTACGGCAATCATACCAGTATTGCAGAGTTTGTAAGTCCGGACCCGGAACAGTTGCCTGACTATTTCACGAGTTCAAATTCACCTGGTTTCCAGGTTTTTTCGAACCATGGCTCCAGTGGGCCATAGACGCGCAGTAGAGTGAACCAACCCTTGCCGGGTACAGTCTGGGTCCAGTTTGCCTCCTTGCCTGCCGGGGCTTCTGGCCCGAAATACAGATCGACAGACCCGTCGGCGTTGGTGTCAAACCCGCCACGTGCGCTGTTCTTGCTGGGGTAAAGTTGATCTGTCTGAAGCTCGGACCGGGTTTGCGGATCGTAGATCACAATCGACCAGAAATTCTTGACCGGCGCATCCGCTGGGATGGTCATCTTATAATTATTGCCCCCATCCAGGAAGTCACCATTGCCGTCACGCTCGGCATAGGCATAGTTCGACCCGACGCCGGGGATTTGCAGCGCCATCGCCGGGGTGTTCACCGTTGCCTGATAAAGAACAACGTGCGAGCATCCAGATTGCGCCCGCCCATGCCATCATCCAGCAACCAGCGATAATCCCGCCCGATGAATGCGGTCTTCCACTGGCTACCCTCATAAAGATAAGCATTCGGATCGCGGGTGTCGAAAGTTATCGCGCGGGCGGTGGCGTTGCCGACCTTGATGGCGTCCTGCAGAATGGCCTCCATCCGTGCGTCCGGTGCAAAAGGTTTGCCTTTATGATGCCGATGGACGCGAATAACCCGCGCAGTTCCGGATCGAGAAAGTCCACCGGTTCGCGGTCGATCACCGTGTGAAGCTCTTCGTAGAACTCATATGTATTGGCGTGGATGGTGTTGAAAACCTTCGTGGAGCCGCTGATGAACTCCATTTCCGGCGGATTGTCGGCCTGTGACAACGGATAGATTTTCAGGCCATCAGTGAACATCTTGTTGGCGGCATCCGGCTTGCCGTCCTTGATCAGCCCGCGCAGGATTACCCAGTTGGCATAGCTGGGCGAGGTAGAAACGAAATAGCCTTCCGGCACATCCCCGTCATAGCCCGGCGGCAAGATCAAATACTTGCCACCCTTTCCCTTGTCCGGCCCCGGTCCGCCCATGTCGACAACGAAACGGAAATAAGCATCATTTACCGTGCCAGGCCCCATACCCGAAGGGATTTCCATCACGGTTGGCCCGTCGCGCTTCAGATCAAGGAAGGAACTGACATAGACTGTTCCGGTGTTTCCAGTGAGGAACAGCGGGTTGGCGTCCATGAAGTTATCCATGATGATCGCCTGATGCGCCTGCGTCACGCCCATCTCGACGTTCCCAAGGCGGATCGCCTCGACTGATGCCGCAGGGATGCCGTTCAAAAAAGTTTCAACACCGCGCATGAAATCAAGGTTGTCATAGACCAGCCGTGAAGTTTCCTCAGTCGGCATTCCATCGTTGAATCTCATAGTCCCCAGCCGGGTTTCCACCTCGTTAGGGGTCATGATGTTCTCGGGAATTTTGTTGTTGAAGCCCGGAGTCGGTTCTTCGGCTGCAACACCGACGGCGGTCAGCGAGGCCGAAATCACCCAGCCAAAAAATATTCCAAATCTCATACGAAAATCCCTTTCCAGCATTCAATAATAGATGGCTACTGAGATGGTATAGTAAAATAAGGTGCCTTTCTACGTTAGTTGAAAACCTGGTGTTGTCTCTCTCCCGTTTGCTTGTCAGGTCCTGTGCGGGTTGTCGTATGCTCCAGGGAGCCCAAACCTGTCATTCGCCATGACGGGTCTAATGGTAGGTTCCGGGCCGTTCATGCACTCTCATGGCACATGAGGCATCGACTTTGCAAAGGTCGCTAACTGCGCAGAGCTGACGTTGATGATGATCGCGGCAAAGGTCGGTTTGCCGGTATATTGAAGAGTTTGAGTATGGCGCATCAATTTGCTGAAAATCAGTTTGATACTGAACCAACGTAACCGTTGTAGTTGAGAAACAAACGTTCAGGTAAGGAACCTTGCACGCCCTGTCTTTGTTCTTCATATGTTCTCGAGCGATATGAGGACAACATGCCTGACTGGCCCCACACAATCCCCTATGATTTACGCGAAACCCTAGAGGCGGCGGATCATGAAGCCTGGCGTCCTGCCTTCCAAAGTTGGGCCAAATCTCATGGACTGCGGTTCAAGCTTCATTGGGAGGCTGACCTGATGCGCCGGGTAGGGGAGCTAGACCAGTGGCGTTGGACACCTGGTATTCAGGATCGTTGGGCCGCTATCCGCGAGTGGCTGGTGGCGCATGACGTGCCGGTGTCGGATCGATTGCCTATGCGGCCAGAGACAAACAGCCGCCGTTAGGTGGTTTCCCCCATTTCGCATTTGTTCGGGTTATGTCTGGGGGAACAATATTGGCTAACTTATTGTAACGTTTGAATGTCGGATGAATTCAAAATCCCCCGCCTTAACGGGCGTGCCGGTTCGAGTCCGGCCTTGGGTGCCAATACTATCAAGGGCTTGCGTGAGATTTCTCATGCAGCCCTTGACCGCAAACCCAAGATGTTCCCCCACTAGTTTCCCCACAGCGAACCACGCTTCTTCAGGGCTCGATTGTAATCTGACCAGGTCTTGTTGGATTTTGGTGCACAGCTGCTCATGACAGTCAACTATCACGCTGGATTCACAACATGAATCCCCTCAACCTATTTCTGCAACAAAGCCGCGCCATTTGTATAAGTGGATTGACTGGGACCCAGAACAACTACCAACTGCAAGAATGCACATCCTACTTGGGGAACGTCGGGAAAAACACGACGATGAGTTTCGAAACAAAATTATTGATGAGTGTTTATTGCTGAATTCACAGGCACTTTACGGATGTTTGGACTTCACTCTGCTCAATTTTAATCAAATCTACTCTGTCTAATCCATTAAATCGAAACAAATTGACTTTACCCTGACCTGCAGAACTTAGGTGATGACCCTAAAATTTGAATGAAATCAACTGCCTCTCAGAGGTTCGTGAGAATTTAGTGGAGAGAAAGTTATGCCAACAGGCTACCTCGTCACGCTTGGTGATGGCAGTTTGGACCCCGGTGATGCGATCAGCGGTGGCGCAATTTCATTTACCGCTGATGGTGGCTTTCCCTCGGGACTTGGTGCGGGCCAATGGACCTGGAGTGGAGAAGCAGGGGGCTCGGCTTATACCAATGAGGTTGAGCCCGGCCAATACTGGTTGGCCGACGATGGCAATGTCTATTTTGTCCCAAAACTTGGATCCGTAGATTTCGTCACAACCGCCTCAACAACTACTGCCCCCACTTATTCTGCCTCCGGCGACGGGATTGTTACGGGCACCTCGGGCGATGATGTCATCGTTGGCGGATATACCGACAGCGACGGCGATGCGGTCGATGGTGGCGACGGTACGGGGGCTTTGGGTCATGAAGACGTGGTCAGTGCTGGAATGGGCAATGACAGTATTGAGGCCGGGTTGGAGAACGATACCGTTTATGGCGGCAGCGGTGACGACACAATTGACGGTGGGTCAGGGAATGACGTTCTTTATGGCGATACTGATCCAAACGAGGCGGTGGCTGCGCCGATATCGATCAACACGTCGAACTACACAGACACTTCCACCGGTTTCACAGTCACCGCGCAAAATGTTGTTGGTGGGACGTTAACCAGCGCAAGTGTTTCAAACATTGGCACGTTTTCCGGATCCTTCGGGGCCAATGGGTCAGTCTCAGATACCGATAGCGGCGTTAACCAGCAGATTGGATATGATCTGGCGTCGGGGCTGAGCGAAACTTTGATCGTCGATATCGATGCCCCAATTGACGAGCTAACGTTTACCACCCTCAGCTTGCTAACTGACGCTTTTGGTGAGGTGGGTCATTACGCGATCTACAGTGGTGGTACACTGGTTTATGAAACTGACTTTACCGATTCTACAGGGACCGGCAACGACACAATCACCGTCTCTGGGCATGGTGATTTTGATCACATCGTGTTTACAGCCCAGATCCAGACCGATCTGACCGACGGCTCGGACTATGGCATATCTGATATTACCTTCACCCCCAGTCTTCCTGACCCCGCTCCCGGAGATGACAGCATTGATGGCGGCGACGGAAATGACCTGATATACGGAGAAGCAGGAGCGGACACGTTGACTGGTGGCGCTGGCAACGACACGTTGGTTGGTGGCATTGGCAATGACACGCTTTCCGGTGGGACCGGTGATGATGAGATAACAACCGGTTCTGGTGATGATCTCGTCGTCATCGAACAGTTTGGCGCAAACGATACAGTCTATGATTTCGATATCAGTGATACTGATGCGGATGGTAATTCCAACGACCAACTGGATGTATCCGACCTTCGCGACTTGAATGGAAACCCGGTTAATACCTGGGATGTGGTCGTCACTGACGATGGGTCTGGCAACGCTTTACTCACATTCCCCGAGGGGGAGACACTAACGTTTCAGGGTATTTCCCCTGCTCAAATGACAAGTCAACAGATGACGGCGTCGGGAATACCCTGCTATGCTCCCGCGACGTTGATTGACACGCCCAATGGCCCTCGCGCTGTAGAAACCTTGAAGCCCGGCGATCTGGTAGAGACGTTGGATCACGGCCCTCAACCTATCCGTTGGACCCGCAGCAGCGAGTATCCTTTGGAGGACGCGAAGGCCGATGACACACCGGTTCTGATCAAGGCAGGTGCTTTTGGGGCCAGTTTGCCTGCTCGTGATCTGATCGTGTCGCCGCAGCACCGCATCTTTGTGGGCGGAGCTGGGCAATTGCAGGAAGAATTCACCGCCGAGGCACTTGCGCCCGCAAAATCGCTGACCGCTCTGCCGGGCATCCGCCACATGAAGGGTAAGACCAAGATCAGATGGATCCATTTCGCGTGTGACCGGCATGAGGTCGTCACTGCCAATGGTTGTTTGTCGGAATCACTCCTGATTGGGTCGGAGGTCATGAAGGGTCTTACAACCCTGGAACGACAGGCACTGACCGATATCTTTGGAGCAACTCCGACGCATGACACAGTTTTGAACGGCCCAGCGGCCCGAGAATGCTTAAAGGTCGGTCAGGTTCGACGTCGGCTTGCTAAAAGTTTCAAAGAGATTGGACCACTGGTGGCAAAAGAAATCAGGGAATGGGATGTGGACCTTGCAACAGAGAGGTGGTCGCGGGAATTCGGACCCGTAGTTAAGCTGGATCAACTTGTGAAAGAGATGATCCCAAATGACGAAGAGAAAGAACCACTCAGCAGGCTTCAATGCCAGGGTTTCGGTTGAGGCGATCCGTGAAGACATGACGGTGGCAGGGCTTGGAAGGAAATACGGCGTCCATCTGTTACCGGTAGGTTTTCGCAAACAAACACCGAGAGGCGACCCAGATCATTACTTGGGAACGTTCAGCGATCAGCAATATGGCCTCGACATTTTCCAAGCGGGGGCATGAGGCCGCGCGAACCAATGAAGTTGAGATCGACAGGCTGCATTCCAGGATCATTAAGTTGGTAGTGGAGCGCGTTTTTTGAAACGCGCCTGAGTGTACGTCGGCAGAGTTTTTGGGTTCAAATGCCGCTTAATCGAACAGAGATTTCGGCGCAATTGCACTAATGACAGCTGTCTCAAATTTACTATCAATCGGAAAAACCAGCCTTGTGTAAACAGTTGCGCAGATTTTTCATTTTTGTTGGGTCCTTCAAGGGAACACGATCAAGGTCGCGCATACAGATATCAGGCAGCACGTCCCGGCAGGCCTGGACAGCATCTGCTGCCAGTTTGGGCTGATCCAGCTCCATCCGGCTGGCGACAAGGACGAAATGCGCGAAATACCAACGTGGCATGCGGTGGATTGCGCGCTCGGCCCATTTGATCGCGACCTCGTATCGTCCGGCCAAATAATGCGCCAAAGCAAGACCGGAAAACCGGAAGAAAATGCTGGGGTCCAGAGGATTGGAGCGGATTGCGATTTCCTGATTTGCAATTGCGTCGTCAGAGCGTCCCAAAATACCCAGCAAGGTGCCAAGACTGCCATAGGCCAACGAGCAATTCGGGTTCAGGGCAACGGCGCGCTCCAAAGCCGCGAGGGATTCGTCGAATTTGTGCAGACCCCAACAGCTGATTCCTAACGCCCAATGTGCATATTCGTTGCGGTCGTCTAATTGCGTAGCGCGCCGCGCCAGCGCATATGCCGTTTCCATTGGCGGTCGGGTTTCTTTTACAAAACCCATTATGGCGATGTGGTGGTTGATCAGCGAGAGGATCATATTTGCCTCGGCGCTTTCGGGGTCCAGAGCCAAAGCGCGCTCCAGCAGGGTCTTTGCATGGGCATAGCTTTCGGGGTTGAAATCGTAGAGCAGATGCCAGGACCGCATCGTCAGTTCCCAGACGGTCAGATCGGGATGGGACGCCCGCTCGACCGGCTCTTGGAGGGTACTTAGATGCACTGTGGTCTGGATCGAGGCCACCACATTGCGCGTGATCTCATCTTGCAGATCGAACACGTCCTCAAGTTGGCCGTCATAGCGTTCAGACCAAACATGGCCACCAGTCAACCCGTCAATCAGCTGCGCCGTGACACGCACCCGGTCGCCTGAGCGTCTGACACTGCCTTCCAGCACAAACCTGACGCCCAGTTCCTCGGCCACGCGCCGGACATCGACGTTGGTTCCTTTGTAGGTGAAGGTCGTGTTGCGCGCGATAATGAACAGCCAGGGCGAGCGCGACAGGGCCGTGATGATGTCGTCGCTGATCCCGTCCGAGAAATATTCTTGTTCGGAATCCCCCGACATGTTTTCAAAGGCCAGGACGGCAATGGATGGTTTCTCGGGCCGCGGAGGGAATTCGACAATAGCATTAATGGTCAAATCGGCCAATGGCGGTGCAACTGGCATCAACGTATCGCGCAATTCCAGCTTCGAGGACACGCCCAGTTTACGATAGATCGTTGCCAGATGCGTGCGCACGGTGGACGGAGCAATGCACAACGTGTCGGCAATCTTTTGATAGGTCGCTCCGCCTGCGTAGGATTGCGCTATCTGCAATTCCCTAGGGCTAAGTTCAACCTGGTCTGACACGTTTAATGCTCCGCTGAAATATCCTTGGCTTTCAGTGTGGATACTAGAGGCGCAACAAGCAATCCCGCAGATGCTGTAACTGAATACTGCACTCGGGGCGCCGAATTTACCGCATCTGTACGATACACGAATACTGGACTGCTGACTTAAGCTGGCTCTCATTAAATCAACCTGGAGGATGCCAAGATGTCACAATATCAAACCGCGCAGGCCTTTTTCGAGGCCTGTGAAACCGGCAAAGGCTGGGACAGTTGCAAATCATGGTGCCACGAAGGCGCTACCTTTTCCTGCCAGGCGGATGCCTTGGCCGATACGATAACACTGGCCGCCTATGCCGATTGGATGAAGGGACTTTTGACACCGGTCCCGGATGGCCGTTACAAGCTTACTGCTTTTGCAGCTGACGAGGCGCGCGGAACCGTTGTCGTGGCAGCCGAGTTTCACGGCACACAGACAGGCGAGGGCGGTCCGGTTCCGCCGACGGGCAAAGCAGTCATTTCGGATTACGCCTATGTCATGCAGTTCGACGGTGACAAGATCACGCATATGACCAAGTTCTGGAATGACGTGCACGCCCTTCGTGCGCTTGGCTGGTCCTGATGCGCTGGCGCATTTTGGGATTGCTGTTTCTGGCCCGCATCGGACTTGGGTTTCAGTTTCAGACAGTGGCTTCCGTGGGCGATGACCTGGTTGTCGCCTTCGGGCTTGATTACGCGGGAATCGGTTTTTTGATCGGTCTTTTCATGGCTCCCGGTTTGTTTTTAGCCATCCCTGCCGGGTATTGGGGGCGCTTTGTCTCAGATCGTATTATGGTTGTGATTGGATTGGGTGCACTGGCGTTGGGCGGGGTCGCATCTTCGCTGGCGGCTGAGAGCTGGGCAATTGGAATGGGCCGCATTATTGCAGGTGCCGGTTTTTTGTTCACGACACTCTATTTCACCAAGATGATCGCCGATTGGTTCGAAGGGCGCGAAATCGCGACCGCGATGAGCGTGTTGGTCATGAGCTGGCCTTTTGGGATCGCCATGGGCCAAGTCGGTCACGCGTGGCTTGCACAGGTCTACGGTTGGCAGGTTCCGTTTCAGGTGGCATCTATCTATTGCCTACTTGCTGCACTGGCGGTTTTCTTGCTGTACCGCGCACCGCATGATTTACCACCTGCAAAAACCGGTTCAGGGGCCGCGCTTACAGGCCAGGAATGGCGTTTGGTCCTGTGTGCAGCCGCGGCTTGGGCTGTGTTTAACGCGGCCTATGTCACCTATCTTTCGTTCGGGCCAAAGGTGCTTGAAGACCTTGGCCAAACAGCCATTGCGGCAGCTGGCATTATCAGCATTGGCAGTTGGGTTATGATCTTGTCCGGCGCATTATGCGGGCAGATTGTGGATCGTTTCGGCGGGCGAAATGCTGTTTTGACCGTTTGTATTGGTGGCGCAATCGTATCACTTTTGCTGCTTAGTGAGCCAGGCGCAGGCTTTGGTGCAAGCTTGCTGTTTGGTTTGATTGGCATGGCACCGGCTGGGGTGATCATGGCAATGTCTGGACAAGCCTTACGGCCTCAGGTTCGGGCCTTTGGCATGGGTATCTTCTTCACCGTTTACTATGCGATCATGTTGGTTACACCTCCGGCAGCTGGTGCAATCTTGGATGCCACAGGCAGCGCGCATGGCTCTATATTGCTTGCCATCATCTTATTCGCCTCAGTGATTCCGCTTGCGATGATGTTCCACCATTTCAAAACCGCGCCTAATGTGGGCTTTGAAAAGAAAGTCTGATCATCGATATTCGGAAAAACGGCTTTCACCAAGGACATCACTACTACCGATGAGCTGGGCAAGGCGGACCGTCCGGGATCCGGGCGATCACACAGATCACTCGGTTGTTGGCAAGGAGAAGGGTTAAATTTGAACCCACGGCGCAGCGCAACCTTTCGGTTCTTTGTCCTCCGAGTAAACGGGGAATCCGTTCTTCACAGTTCCAATCGAGGTGAAAAAATAGCCCAACAGGCTCAATTTCACATTCATTAATTTGGTAGCCCTTGTTCCAGGTTACCAAGCGATTGGGCCTGGAGGTCCAGACATCAGGCTAGCTGGATCGCCGCTTTTAGGTCTACGTGAATAACTGCGACAACTGGCGACAGGCGCGCTCTGCCTGATCCGTCTTGCCCGCCTTAATCAGCTTCTCAATCCGTTTCAGGGCAACACCCGTACTGATGGAATCAAATACTTTTTCTGGATCCCCGGTTGGTCGAGTGACTGAGAAATACTGCACCGTGGTTTTTTCGGCGCCATAGCTAAACTTATACTCTTCGTCACCATGCCCGAAGTCATAGTACTGACATCCAAGCATGATCGCACATTCAATGCTGTGGAAATGCAGAGCCGCGCCGATAAAGGCCTCTTCAGCTGTTGAATCCCGCCCGGCGATAATGAAATGCATCGACCCGTTCTTTGGATCCATCACATGCCCCAATGCCGCCAAGGGCGTATCACCTCGCCACAATACCGGTAAGAATAGCGCCTCCGTTTTGAGTGCGGCTTCTAAAACTTTTTCGAAATTGGAAGCAACCTTCAGTGACTTTGAGCCTCCCTTTGTTGGGGCCCATTTGTGTTTCCAGAACCCCATCAAAGTTGCGATATCTTTTTCGAAGCTGTCAGCATCACAATGGGTGAAATGATAGTTACCGTCGGCAAAATATTTGCGTTGAAAACGGCGGTAGCGTTGTCGCGTGTTGCTGCTCACGCTGGTTTGCAGATAGGTTTCAAAGTCGTCAGGCAACGAAACATGAGGGCAAACAAGGTTGTTCGTCTCGCCCTTATTGATGCGATACTCTTTCCACGAGACCTTGTAGCCAAATTGCTCAAAGGACGCGCAAAACAACTCAGCACGCCGTGTCTGCGCTACATATCGCAGCGACAGCTTCGCCCAAGGCATCGCGCGCAGGGACAGTGCCAATGCCTCCATCACTGCGACCTCTTTGTCAGGATCACAAAGGAACCCGGTGTATTCGCTAAAGAGCAACCGTCCGCCAGCCTCAATCTCGGTCTGGAATTCGTTGCGGGTCGTACTCCAATGTACGCCGTATTTGAGCGGAAGCAGGCCGACGATTACATCCTCGCCATCTGGCGCATACACGGCAAGAACACTCCACCGATAAGGATTGTCCCGAAACGCCTGAGCAAGCCAATCCCAAGACAAGAAGAAGGTTGCTTCCGGATCGCGATCTTCGAGTGTCTTCCAGGCGGCTTCGATTGCCTGAAATCCAGCGAATGTGTCGACAGTTTCCACACGCAATCGACTTTGGGCACGTCTGTTGGGGGCTTCACTATTCATGCGGGTATTTTCATCCCTTCGACATTACCATTTCCATTGCGCAAGACTTCCTGAAAGACCTTTTCTGCGTTTTCGAAGTCACGGCCAATTGGGGCCGTCAATGGATCCCGCGCTGCAAAATAGGCGCCCACCCGGCAGATTTGGGCTGCAAATTCCGGATGGACACCCGCATCATCATATTTTCGCACACGGGTTTTGGACAACCAGCCACGGTTGTGCACCTCTTTTATGATCAATTTGAACCGCTGCACACAGTGGAGGGTCAAGTAGATTGCCAAATAGTCCAGATAAGGGTCCAGCTTGTGTGCGCCGTTTGGATCAAACGCGGCAATCACGATCTGTTCCATCGTTTCCGGGCTCATCGGCCAGGCTTCATCTCCCAATAGCCAAGCCACATCTTCGGCCCCATGCCGCACGCCGCAGTATTCAAAATCGAACCAACGCAGACGGTTATCATCCCCAATCGCAGCATTACCTGATCTGCAATCCCACTTCACAAACTGGCTGGCAGGGCAGGCAATCCGAGCAGCCAGCGCGGCACTGTCCACGTCGATGGATCGCCCCGCTGAATATGGCTCCAGAGCGGAAACCGCTTTGACCAGGTTTTCAATCCACTCGGTATTTGCGCCCAGATGCGGCATTGTAGTGTTCAACCCAGCCTGTTGGGCCGCTGACTGGATTCTAAAAATGGCAGCAATCGCTTCGTGAGACACATCCGCGCGTCGGCTGCGGTTCAACTTCACGATCTCTTGGTTTAGGCGTTTTCCACCCACGTCCGATTGGAACATGATCTCACCCACAACGCCCAGGCATTCGGGAATGTCGCTGCAGAATTGGTTGATTTTGGTCAGCGCAAAGGCTTCTAGATGGGTGCGTCTGAAGTTTGGCCTCAGCGTTGCAATGACAGATCGGCTTTCCAGTTGAAACCGCCAACTGGCACGGCCTTCTCCTCCGGGCGCTGACGTTGTAACAACCTTTTCCCCAAAATGCGCTTCAGCGCCTTCAACGAGCTTCGCCAGACGCTTTCGATTGCTACTGCTACCCATCATATATCCTCGATTACACACGGTTTTCGGACCGCTTTGCAACCCAAGTGGCGCAGGCCGTCCGTGGCCTCAGTGTTCAGGATACTCTTATATTATGGCCGAATTTAGAAACTGACTAGGCGCTGCCCGAATCGACGCGTTCAATTGCGTCAATAATATGACCTGGTGGAAAGAGATTGATCTCAGGATGCGTTAAATTGATGGGAAACCAATATATTGTTTCCAAATGGGCGGGCTCCAGAGACTAGATTGGTCACAATTTGTTAATAATTTGGCAGAAATGAGAAACTTACTTAGCGTCAAAAGCCAAGCTGCAAACGTCTGAACCTGCGCGAGAAGGCACGTTCAAAAGCTTTGGCGCAGCCATTTTTGGGCTCTAGGAAAGGACTTAGTCATGTCGACGTTAGAAAACTATCCAGGTATCAGCGATCAATCAGGTTCTGGCTCGGGGACGACCGGTGGGTCAGGTCACGAGACTGCTAGCGCCACTAAAGCCTATCATAATGGCGGCGTCGAAGGTGAGTCATTTGCCAATTGGTATGACGCGAACCTCGCAGATGGAATCAATGAAATTCAGAATGAAGATCAGGGCACAGGCGGTTCTGGCTCTGGCGGCACCGGAGGGTCCGGTTCTGGCGGCACCAGAGGGTCTGGCTCTGGCGGCACCAAGGGTTCCGGCTCGGGTGGCACCAGAGGATCCGGTTCTGGCGGCACCAAAGGGTCCGGCTCGGGTGGCACCAGAGGGTCCGGTTCCGGCGGCACCAGAGGGTCCGGTTCTGGTGGAACTAAGGGGTCCGGCTCTGGCGGCACCAGAGGGTCCGGTTCTGGCGGCACCAAAGGGTCCGGCTCTGGCGGCACCAGAGGGTCCGGCTCGGGTGGCACCAGAGGATCCGGTTCTGGCGGCACCAAGGGTTCCGGCTCGGGTGGCACCGGAGGATCCGGTTCTGGCGGCACCGGAGGGTCCGGCTCGGGTGGCACCGGAGGGTCTGGCTCTGGCGGCACCAAGGGGTCCGGCTCGGGTGGCACCGGAGGGTCCGGTTCTGGCGGCACCAAGGGTTCCGGTTCTGGCGGCACCGGAGGGTCCGGTTCTGGCGGCACCAAGGGTTCCGGCTCGGGTGGAACCAGAGGGTCCGGTTCTGGCGGCACCAGAGGGTCCGGTTCCGGCGGCACCGGAGGGTCCGGTTCTGGCGGCACCGGAGGGTCCGGTTCTGGTGGAACCAGAGGGTCCGGCTCGGGTGGAACCAGAGGGTCCGGTTCTGGCGGCACCAGAGGGTCCGGTTCCGGCGGCACCGGAGGGTCCGGTTCTGGTGGAACCAAGGGGTCCGGCTCTGGCGGCACCGGAGGGTCCGGTTCTGGCGGCACCAAGGGTTCCGGCTCGGGTGGAACAAGAGGGTCCGGTTCTGGCGGCACCAGAGGGTCCGGTTCTGGTGGAACCAAAGGGTCCGGCTCGGGTGGCACCGGAGGGTCCGGTTCCGGCGGCACTAGAGGCTCCGGTTCTGGCGGTACCAAGGGTTCCGGTTCTGGCGGCACCAGAGGGTCTGGTTCTGGCGGTACCAAGGGTTCCGGTTCTGGCGGCACCGGAGGGTCTGGCTCTGGCGGCACCAATGGGTCCGGCTCTGGCGGCACCGGAGGGTCCGGTTCTGGCGGCACCAAAGGGTCCGGCTCGGGTGGAACCGGAGGATCCGGTTCTGGTGGAACCAAGGGGTCCGGCTCTGGCGGCACCGGAGGGTCCGGTTCTGGTGGCACCGGAGGGTCCGGTTCGGGTGGAACCAAGGGGTCCGGCTCGGGTGGCACCGGAGGGTCCGGTTCGGGTGGAACCAAAGGGTCCGGCTCGGGCGGCACAACCGGTGGGTATAGCCAATGGAGCGGGGAGAACGCCTCTACCGCGGCCAGTTCACTGCCTGTGTTCTCAACCCATCCTGAGGATATGGAGGAGCAAGAAGATGCCTCAGACAATGATATTATGTCGCTCTTGACCAAAGACATCGAAGGCAGCGGTGAAGACGACACCTGGGGCAGCGCCACAGCTGGTGGATCCGGCATCGATCTGTTCTGATCCGCTCTGAACAATCAACAACCTGGCGCGACATATGCGCCAGGTTGTTGGTAACTTAATCTACCGTCTTCGCCGTTTGGCACTATGATTGTTGTACGGGCGGAATTGGCCCAATGACGTTTGCGGCCTGGAACTAGAAGGTCGCCATTTTTATCCTGCGCCAACTATTCTGAGTGGTGAATTTTTATTTATACCAAGACTTTAGGAAGGTTATATGATCTATTTCTTACGCTGGAATTAGAAAGCGATTTTAGGGGGGAACTGTGATTTCATGCTTTCACCCAATTGCTGACAATCGAACGACACCCAGAAAATCCGAATGAGCGAATTCAGCAATCAATGCTGCAGTCGCAGAAGTTTGTCAGTATGGGCGAGGAGGAACCATTGGCTACGACCAGCACCAACGCCCGCCGTGCGGAAAAAGTATGAATTTGCTGCACGTGTACGGGTACCAATGGCTGCTTATTGGGCATCGTGGAACAGGGCGCGTGTGGTCTGATAGCCCGGAAAAACTAGGTTATGGAACAGTACACAGTTACAGACACCGGTTTCAGTTTACATGTTGAGAATTAAGACGGGTGGCAGTTGGTCTTTCATTCCAGGGCCGGGGTCGGCGTTTACCGTCAATTCGACTTTAGGCAGCGACCAAAGCCACACGGCAATTCAAACGACCTATGGCACTATTACGTGCTTTGTGCGCGGGACGTTGATCTAAACAGACCATGGTCCTATCCCTGAAAAAAAGTTGGTTGAGTATTTTTACCTCCTCATTGATTGCCACAAAGTGGTTTTTTCGAATGCCTTCCTGCGGCGCGAGGCCGTTAGGTGTTCAAATACTGTAAGCTTCCCGGAGCCCGATAAACTGGCTGTGCAGTTGGTGATGGCTATCGTCGCGATATCGCCTCACGCAAGCGTGCTTAATCACGCGTTTCATAGGCTCGACTTAACCATTGATCCAAGGGTGTTTTGAATTGTCCAGGTGATGCTAAGTGTCTTATTGGGACCGAAATTTTAAGCTTTCAGCCGCAAAAGATCGAGGAAATCTTGCAAGATCATCGATTGGTTTCGATCCGATCGCCAAACAGCGCAGATCGGCGTCGAATACCCAAATACATCTGGTAGAATTTCATAAAATTCATCGCGGATCAGAGCCTGACAATGAGACGGAAAATACCCCAAATAGACCCCACTGCGTACCAGTGAAAGCACCGCTTCTGTCTGATAAACTGTACTGCCAACAGGGAAAGCCTGCTTTCTTTGGCGCAGGCGTTCGCCCTCAAAGTATGCGCGATGCACCAGTTTGTGTGAACACACGTCCTTGCTCGTTAGTTCGACACCATTGCGGACATCATCTACCAAAGGGTGATTGCCGCCGCAAAAGAGCCCAACTTGTTCATCATATAGTGTCACATAATTCAGGCTGGGGTGACGCTGATAGTCAGGGACAATGCCGACGTGTAATTTGCCGTCAATCACGCCGCGCTCAACCTCGTTGGGCGATCCGGTCATCATGTTAATAGACACATCCGGGGCTATGACCTGAAACTTGCGAATAGCAGGAATAAGCGGGTTTTTCGCATCCGTCATCGTAAAATCGATCATGCCGATTTCAATCTTGCCGACCATCTTTTTGCTGATACTGGCGATACGGGACGTAAAATCATCGGTTTGCTTGAGGAAATGATCGATGAAATCATAGGCCTGCTGGCCTTGTTGAGTCAGATAAAACCCGCTGCGCCCACGGTGGCACAGGCGCATTCCGAGCCTGATTTCAAGGTCGGAAATCTGCCGCGAAATGGTGGATCGGCCCACGCCAAGTTCGGTCTGTGCGGCTGAAAGCCCACCACATTCGATTACGGTCTTGAAGACACGCATCAGACGCAAATCCACATCGTTAACAGTGCCAGAAAAAGCCTTTTTGCGGCGAGACATATGTGCAGATCCATTTCACGGGAAAGTTGCGTTATAATGAAACAAAACTTCCAAATGTTCAAATTTATTGCGCATGGCAAATCACGCTACGTAGGCGCGAAAACTGAAGGGAATGCACATGGCTTGGTCGGCAGAAAAACTCGCGCGCTTACAGCAAACATTTAGCAACGCGACAGGGGGGGATTTGCAGGATCCCAAAGGTCAACGGATCGCCGAGAAGATTTTCTCCGAGGGTGGGCGTCGCCCCGCGCCCTATGCAGGGATGCCAACCTTACTGGATGCGCCACATATCGCCTTCGCGGACGGTGAGGATATTTCCAGGCTGGATGTAGCGCTTTATGGCGTGCCGATGGACCTTGGCGTAACCAATCGAAACGGGTCACGGTTTGGCCCGCGTGCACTGCGCAGCATTGAACGGGTCGGCCCCTATAACGACGCGCTTGAGTGCGCCCCCATCCATGAAATGCTGGTGGCTGACATTGGCGATGTTCCGATGCAAAGCAGGTTCGACTTGACGCAAAGCCATGCGGATATCCAAGATTTCGTGTCCAAAATCATAGCCAAGGATGTGATTCCGCTGGGGGTTGGTGGGGATCATTCGATCAGTCATCCAATTCTGAAAGCGGTGGCTAAAAATGGTCCTGTCGGAATGATTCACATCGATGCTCATTGCGATACGGGCGGGTCCTATGAGGGAGAGAAATTTCACCACGGTGGGCCATTTCGCAATGCGGTGCTCGACGGGTTGCTGGACCCTGAACGTACAATCCAGATTGGCATCAGGGGGGCTGCGAAATACATCTGGGAATTTTCTGAGATGTCGGGGATGACTGTGGTCGAGGCCGCCAGTATCACCGATGCGAACCTGCCGCATATTATCGCCAAAGCGCGCGATGTTATCGGTGATGGCCCAACCTATTTTTCCTTCGATATCGACAGCCTCGACCCGGCCTATGCCCCCGGAACCGGCACCCCAGAGGTCGGCGGCCTGACCACGCGCGAGGCGCTCAAACTGATCCGAGGCATGAAAGGTGCGAACCTTGTGGGTGGAGATGTTGTTGAAGTCGCCCCCGCCTATGACCCCACAACCAACACGGCCCAGAATGGCGCGCAGATGCTGTTTGAGATCCTGAGCCTGATGCAATTCTCTCCTTCAAGAACTTCGAATTAAGGACACGACCCTATGACACTTCACCGTAGCGAAATTGGCCCCCGTATGAGCCAAGCGGTCATTCATGGCGACACAATCTATTTGGCCGGACAGGTCGGCAAAGGCGCTGATGTCACGGCGCAAACTAAAGATATGTTGGCCGAAGTTGACCGTTTGCTTGCAGAGGCGGGTAGCAGCAAATCCAACATCCTGTCCGCGACAGTATGGCTTGCAGATATGGCGGGTATCTCGGATATGAACAGGGTGTGGGATGCTTGGATTGACCCGGAGAACCCACCCGCGCGGGCCTGCGTCGAAGCACGATTGGCGACGCCCGACTATCTGGTTGAAGTCATGATCACCGCTGCAAGAGGTTGATATGTTGCGGGTTTTGAATGCAGGCGAAACACGGGAAGGGCTACAGTGGCCCCGACTTATCGACGGGCTGGACGCGATGTTTAAGTCGGGCTGCGTTATGCCCCTGCGCCACCACTACGAGATTGAGGTTCCGACTGAGAACAGCGGCACCTTATTGCTGATGCCGGCCTGGACTCCTGGCGCCTATATCGGTGTCAAAATGGTGACCGTTATCCCCGGAAACTCAGCGCGATCATTGCCTGCAATTTCAGGCGCATATCTGCTGTCATCCGGTGCGACGGGGGCTTTGCTGGCCGTGATTGATGGCGCTGAATTGACGGCACGGCGAACCGCCGCAGCATCGGCGCTTGCCGCGCGATATCTGGCGCGGTCGGATGCCAGCCGCTTGTTGGTTGTCGGGGCTGGCAAGCTGGCATTGAATGTGATCGAGGCGCACACCGCCGTCCGCCCGATCACGTCCATTGGGATTTGGGCGCGTCGTATCGAACAGGCCGAAGAGGTGACGCAGGCCGCGCGCGCATTGGGGTATAATGCCCATGCCGTCGACAATCTGGAACAGGCTGTGCCAAAGGCCGACATCATCAGTTGCTGTACGCTTTCACGTTCACCACTGGTCAAAGGTGCATGGGTGCGGGCGGGGACGCATATTGATCTGATCGGGGCCTTCAAGCCCGACATGCGCGAGACAGACAGCGCAGCGATTGCAAAGGCGTCGGTGTTTGCAGACACTCGGGATGGCGTTTTGTCCGAAGGCGGCGACATCGTTCAGGCCATCAACGACAGCGCGATTGCCGCCACGGACATCCAGGCGGATTTATTCGATTTGGCTCGTGGCGATCACGCAGGGCGTGAAACTGACGATGAAATTACAGTGTTCAAATCTGTTGGGGCTGCATTGGAAGATTTGGCTGCGGCGATCCTCACCTATGAGGCCGCCGCACCAACGATCTAGGCCGCTTTGAACAGCGAAACCTGCGCAGGGTCGAATGTCAGGGCCACTTGTGAGCCCACATCCAGGCCCTGCGCATCTGCATTGGAACGGCGTACGCGCAGGTCTTTGCCTTGAATTGTCACCACAAATTCCGTTGCAGGGCCAAGATCGCGCATAAAGGAAACTGCACCAATGGGGGCCGCTGTTCCAGCCGCAGCAGCAGGGGCTAGTCCCAGGTGTTCAGCGCGCACAGCCGCGAGCATTAGATCCCCATCCATATGGGGCGCCGGGGTTGAGACTGCGGTGCCAAACAGATCAACAGTGCCACCTTTGATCGCACCCACATCGATCAGGTTCGCCGCCCCAAGGAAATCCGCTACGAAACTGTCGGCAGGCTGGTTATACACCTGTGACGGCGCTGCTGATTGGCGGACTGCCCCGTCTTTGAGAACCACCAGTTCATCTGCCAGCATCATCGCTTCGTGTTGGTCATGAGTGACCAGAACGGTGGTGACGCCGAATTTCTGCTGCAACTGGCGCAGCTCAATTTGCATATTGTCCCGCAGCTTTGCATCCAGGGCTGACAGTGGTTCATCCAACAAGAACAGTGGGGGTTGAATCGCCAAAGCCCGCGCAATGGCGACCCGCTGGCGTTGCCCACCAGACAGCGCCGACACAGGGCGATCGGCAATATGGGGTAGTTGGATGACCTCCAACAGCTCTTCGATACGATCACGCTGTGCCGCGCCTTTGACGCCGCGCAGTTTTAGCCCGTAGCCGATATTGCGGGCCACGCTCATGTGCGGGAACAGGGCCAGCGATTGAAACACCATGCCAAAACCACGCTTGTGGGGTGGCTGTTGCGAGATGTCCTGCCCGTCAAGGATCAGGCGGCCCTTGGTCGCTGTCTCGAATCCTGCGATGATGCGCAGCAGCGTGGTCTTGCCGCAGCCCGATGGCCCCAGCAGGCACACGAATGACCCGCGTTCAATTCTCAGATCAACGTCGCGCAGCGCGTCGACAGTGTTGAATTTCTTGGATATGTTTTCGATATGGAGGTGAGTGTCAGACGACATGTCCTTGACCTTTCTAAAAGAGACTTGCGCGACCGGCGATCAGCTTGTCCACAAGCACGATCAGCACCACGTCGGCGACAATAATAAACACGGAAAGCGCCAGCGTAGACGGGTCCAGCGATGACACCGTGCGGCTATACATCCAGATGGGAAGCGTGCTGACGTCAACGGTGTACATGAAGAACGTGATGGTGAATTCGTTGAAGCTGATGATCAGTGCAAAGATAAGGCCGGCAAGAATGCCTGCCTTCATCATTGGAATGACAACATCCCAGATTGCCCGCAGCGGTGATGCGCCCAGTGATACGGCGGCTTCTTCAACTTCGATGCTGATTCCGCTCATTGCGCTCAGGCAATTGCGCAGCACGAACGGCAGGACCAAGGCGACATGGGGGATCACGATACGCCATATTCCGATATCCAGCCGCAGGCTTTCCGCGATTAACAAGAATGCGATCCCAAGGATCACCAGCGGAAAGACCAGAGGCAGTGTGAAAAGCAGTTCCATCCCGCCACGAATGCGGGTGTCCCCCCGCGCCAAGGCATAGGCCAACGGGATACATACCCCCGCTGAAATAATCATCACGACAATCGCGACCAACAGGCTTGTCAGCGTCGAATCCACAACCGATTGGGCGCTGTTTGCATCTTCAGTGGTGAACATGGCGATGACTTCGCCGTACCAGCGCAAAGACAACGCCTCGGGGGGGAAACCTGTGTTGTCGGTTGCCGAAAACGACATGATTGTCACGACGATCACAGGCAAAGATGAGATCAGGATGCCGCAGATCGCCAGCAATATGATTACAAACCGATAGGTGCTGCCCCCTTCAGAAGGCAGAAGATCAACGCGCATATCAGTGCTCCACTTTCTCAGATGTCATCCGCGCCAACCATGCTGAAAACAGCAGCACGATCAGGGTTACAAAGATCAGGATCATGCCAGCCGCCGCAGCGCCCGACCAATTAAACAGGGGCGAAATCATATCGCGTATCGCTATACCCATCATCTGCACACGGCGACCGCCGAGCAGCAAAGGAATGGCAAAGGCGCTGGCGTTAAAGGCAAACACGATAGATGCCGCTCCGAACAATCCCGGGCGCAGCAGTGGCACGGTGACATCAAAGAACGTACGCCAATGCGACGCACCAAGCGAACTTGCCGCCTCCAGGTGTTCGCGTGAAATGCCACGCACGGAACTGACAATGGGGAAGACCGCCAAGGGCAGGGAGGTTTGCACCAGCCCCAATAGAACACCGGTTTCATTGAACAGCAAGAAGATCGGGCGCTCGATTATCCCAAGGCTGCGAAGGGTCGAATTTAATACCCCGCTTGGCCCCAACAACAATATCCAACCGTAGGCTTGCACCAGAAGGTTCAGGATCAACGGCAGCAAGATCACGATCGTCAGGCTACGCCGCGCAAAGGGGCTGCGCAGGTTTGTAAGTAGAAACGCCAGTGGCACTGCCATCACCATGGCAAGCAGGGTGGCAATAAAGGCGAGCCGCAGCGTCAGCCAGACAGACCGGCCAAAATACGGCGTCATCAAATCCAGGTAGGGCTGGATTGAAAAACCTTCGATGCGCGATTGCTCTCCCGAAATCGAGAAACGGAAGATGTAAAAACACGCCCCCAGAAAAGGGAGAATGGCGATTAGCGCTGGCAAAGAAAATGCCAGCGCCTTTGATCGGGTCAATTGAATGCTCACTTAGCAACGTCCTGTCTTTGGCAGCTCACGCCAAGGTTTGGGTATAGCGGGTGATCCAGTCTTCACGCACATCGGCGACGAAGGCCTTGTTGTGCACGACCGCAGCATCGCCCATTTGTTCCGGCTTGATGATAAACGGGCTCGCCTTGGCGTCGTCCGACATCACAGCATTTTGGTTGATTGGACCGTTCAACACTGCTTCGGCCATTTTGCCCTGCACGTTTGCATCCAAGGTGTAGTCGATGAATGCGTGGACAACGTCGTCATCGCCCGGTTTAGCCTTTGGAACGATTGTGTACATCAGGTCGGCAAAGAAGCCTTCGTCGATGTCATAGGTCGCGCCCATGTTTGAATTGGCAGGGTCCTTCAGCTCATCCGCGTAGAAAGCAGGTGCGTAAACGCCGCCGATATCCAGGGCGTCCGAGCGGAACAATTCGGAAATTTGCGCAGGGTTTTCGCCGAAGGTCAGAATGCTATCACGCAACTCTGCCAGCTTGGCAAAGGCTTCGTCAGCGTTGGTGCCATCGCCACCCAGCATTTTGCCAGTTGCAAAGATCGTATCCAGCGCATCCGTCCAGGTGGAGGGCGGCAGGAACAGGCGGTTCTGGCGGGATGCGTCCCACATTTCGGCGTAGGATTTTGGCGGCTCGGCAAAGGTCTTGGTATTGTAGATCAGGCCACCCGTCCAAAGCAGGTAGCCGATGCCGTGGCCGTCCGCACCTGTACGGAAACGTGGATCGACCTGCTCGAGGTTTGGCAATCTGTTCAGATCCGGTTGCGCCAACAGCCCGTCACCGGCCAATTCAACCGCGCCAACCCCCGCAAGCGTGATCACATCGTATTGTGGGCGATCCCCGGCAGCGCGCAATTTGGCGACCATTTCAGACGTAGAACCCGTGCGATCCGCGATGACGCGTGCGCCGGTGGCCTCCTCAAACGGCTTGGCGATGTGGTCCAAAATGGCGAGGCCGGTGTTGTCGGACCAGGTGAGAAGGCGCAGCTCCTTGCCAGCCAGCGGCTGCTGGCCTGCGGCACGCACGATTGCAGGCATGGCCAAGGCACCCGCTGTGGCTGCCGAAGACGCCAAAAGGTGGCGGCGTGTAATTTTGTAGTTCATGATGTACCCCAGTCAGAAGACAGCCCCAATTGCAGAGCTCAGTTTTTGATTGGGTTAACATCGCGGACAGGCCTTGATTTTAAATACCATTGAACCCAAGAAATGTTTCACAAAAATGCAACATTCACCCTGATACTGTACATTCTTGCTACTTTACGGCGGGTATTCTCGGATGCTCTTTTCTCTCATCCACCAACGTTCTAAAACGTAGCAAACCAAAAGAACGCTCTTTGTCAGTCAAGCAAACATTTTCGCACTGAAAACACTGCTCGATTGAGACAGTCAGCTTCGTGGTCAAATGACGGATGCAGCACACGGAATGTATGGTGGGGCCATCGCGTCAGCAGCGGATCTGCCCCGCTTCATATTTTACTATTCGTGTATGAGGGTCTAGAACCAACGAACCGGCTGTCGCGTGACGTCCACCAACTTTCATGAAGGCGTCCCCAGTGGCCAACAAAGCGAAGCTGCATCCCCGTAATCAACACTCAGACGGCTACGATTTTGTGCGTTTAGTGGCGCAGACACCTGAACTTGAGGCTTTCACGATCAGCAATCCACTCGGTCAGACGACGGTTGATTTTCAAGACGTGAGCGCCGTACGTATGCTTAATCGGGCGTTGCTAAAGACGCATTACAATATTGATTTTTGGGATATTCCCGCCGGTTTTTTATGCCCACCAATTCCCGGTCGTGTCGACTACATCCACTATCTCGCGGACTTGCTTGCCGACAGCAATAATCAAGACATCCCACGTGGGCGTCACATCAAGGCACTGGACATTGGTACCGGTGCGAGCCTGGTTTACCCCCTGACAGGTCAGAGCGAATACGGTTGGCACTTTACTGGCGTCGATATCGACACAGGTGCTATCAAATCGGCGAAGAAAATTTGTGAATTCAACAAGTTGGAAATTGCTCTTAGGCGACAATATGAACCTGAGAATATCTTTCGCGGTGTGATCCGTCCCACCGATGCTTTTCACGTAACCATGTGCAACCCGCCTTTTCATTCGTCCATGGAACAAGCGAACAAAGGCACCCAACGTAAGTGGGCAAATCTTGGAAAAGGGCATTCAAAAAAGCTCAACTTTGGTGGTCAAAACGCTGAACTTTGGTGTCCGGGTGGCGAGATAAAGTTTATCGCCCGCATGATTGAACAGAGCATGGAATTCGCCGACCAGTGCCTGTGGTTTACCTCGCTGGTGTCGAAAAAGGATAATCTCCAGCCACTCCAGCGCATTTTAAGAAAAGCCGGGATTGCTGATTTTAAGATCGTCGAAATGGCCCAGGGACAAAAAACAAGTCGCTTTATTGCCTGGACTTACATGAGGAAGAAACAGCGCGCCTTGTTTTCTAATAGAGCTGGGACCTAGGGGCCTATGCCGAAGTTTTGCAAGTCAGCTAACCTCTGCTTCGGTGAAGCTGCATCGCCGTCGGAATTAGTGGCTACTTGAGCAGAAACGATGTGCTGTACGGCGTCAGCTCATTTCAGCGTTCGCCTATATGTCGTCAACACTGGCGCTTAGGATAGTGAGGCCAGCGCGGGGGCGTGAACCATCTCCAGCCATGACCGGGCCCAACTCAGCAAACGAGATTGAAATTACTGCGCCATGAGTAACCGACCTTCGTGTGATTTTAAAACGAGACGGGCAGTGGGTCCATAGCCGTTCATTTCTTCCATGAACTCTAAAATTTCCGAACGGGTTTCAATGTCGAATGATTCCAGGGTTTCTGCGCCGGGATGATAACTTTCGGTTTCCAAACCATTGCCACAAATGATTTCATGCTGATCAAAAAGTACATGCACATAGGTTACCGAACGACCATCCGACACAATTTTTATGGTATGATCATTCACCAAATCCTTGGCCTTCACCAAAACTTCGGCCTGCCCAAACAGCAACTCGGCCATATCGGTAGAAATCAAGATCCGGTGGTTAGGGGAAAGAGCAATACGGCGGTGATTGCCCAATGCATTGGCAGCCAAAACCACCGGCGCATCAGAGCCTTGGGCAAGGCGGGTGGTTTGGCCAATCCAGCGCAACTTCTGCGGGCCATGATCCCGGGTTTGGACCTGCATCCCTGGTTCAAGTTCTTCCACGGGCACCGGCCCGTCGACCGTATCAATCAGTGTTCCCGCTACAAAACAGGGTGCTGTGGTAACCTGTACAAATCCAACATCGCTATTACCCAGGTCATCTTCGACCGTATATGAGAAAGTGTTGGTTTCTTCCACGTCTGTGCCGTTGACGATGGAAAAAGTTCCGTCTGCATTCAGAGTGACCTCTTCACCGGTGGCTAAGGTAACAGTGTCGCCAGAGCTAACCGGCTGACCATTAATGTGGGTGATCGTTAAGCTGGAACCAGCAGCGTGGATGTCATTGCCCAGGATATCCAGATCCAGAGCCCCGTCACCATTGATCGTAAACTCGTCATCGGTGGCAATCAGTGCAGTCTGGACTGAGTCACCGGCGATAAGGAGATTGGAATCATATGCATGGTCTCCGGCATCAGCGATGCCAATTGTGATCGTATTTTCCTCACCAGGTATAACGGTCGCTTTAAGCGTTAGAGTTACGGTAAACCCGTCCATTTCGGTGTTGTAGGTATCATCCGACTGAGCGTTATCAACATAGAGGTTTTCGTTCGAACCGTCGTTGATATTGTCGATTGAAATATCGCCTTCACCGATGGTCAATTCAGCCTGCTCACCGTTGACCCATACACCTACAGCGTCATTGAAACCTTCGTTCACATATTCCAGATACTCTTCCGATGAGAAGGTGATCTGCATCGTCAAAGTTGTCCCCTCGGGGATGAAAGTGGCCTCAAAAACAGCCGCATCATAGGTCGTCATCCCGGCGATCGCGTCTAAATCGCTAGTCCCGTCCAACTGGTGATTGGTCGAGGTCGAAGCTGATGTATTCACATCGCCGCTGCTATTGGTGATGTCATCAGCCCGCCCAGTCGATAGAATGACGCCGGTATCGGAAGGCGTTATATCCGGAGCAACCTCATCTCCATTGGTATAGATCCCAGAGGCGGATTGAGCGCCTGAATAGCTGGCGCTGACGATTGTAATGCCGTTTCCGAACATTGCATCCGCCATGTCAGATGCCGTGGCACTGGTATCGATAGGTAGTTCTGAGGCGGTGGGCATCGCAAAGTCCTTTGTGAAAAGTCACCTCCCGTCGTATCTGCAAAAGTTTTAAAAAAATTGAATTTTGGGAGAGATAATCAGCTTATTGTAGAAATTTTGATGCTCCTAGATGGAAGATCGTATCCCATGTTCCTGCACGGGTATTCCATGCTGCGCCGACCTGCTGCGGTGAAGCCCAGCACAGTGGCAATGCGCCACCTGCTTTCAGTCACGCGCGCGGAGACCTCTACCGGGCCAGCTGTGTCTTGACGCTGCCCCGGTTGCGGGACCGCCCAGATGTTGAGTTCAGTCAGTGAGAGGCGCCACGCCGGGCATTTTTCACGGTCTGCTCAAGCGGATTGTATCCATCCGGGACCAGCACAAGGTTCACCTGTTCAGAATAGCTGGCGTAAAAGGCTATCAGCTCCTCAACAAGATCCGGTAACTGATCAGCGAGGTTGTTCAACTCGGACGGATCGGCATCGAAGTCGAAAAGTTCCCAATCGCCTGTTCCTTTTGGATCCAGATTCTGCATCTTCGCCGCGAACGCCAGTTGTTTCTGCCTTCATCACCGAAAGCATGCTGATCCCATCAGGAACATAGATCTCGCGATCCTCATAAATAGGACCCGGAGTGTCGACCGCGGCAATTTCGAGAATGGTCGGCATGATGTCACGCACATAAGCGAAGCTATCCACCTGGCTGCCGGGCTCGACGACGGTTGGGAAGCGGACGATCAATGGCACGCGCAACCCGCCTTCGGTTGAAAAGGTTTTAAATAGCTACCTGACACCGCCGATGCGGCGACCCAACCGGAACCGTAATCGGCGTAGACGCCTTTTTGCCCCATGCTTGAGCCGTCGCCATCAAAGCCCTCGTCATAAACACTGTCGTATTTATCAATAAGTTCTTTTGGCGTCTGATGCGGATAATGCATGGCTTGATATCCAACCAGATGAGCCAGATACTCGCCTACATCAGGATGCCCTTGACCCCCAAAACTCCGACGACGTACAGGTAAAATTTTTTCTGCGATTGCCGAGGATCGTGTATTTAAAAATATGACTTGCTAGTTGGGCAAGTGTCCGATTTGGTCCGTTTCTTTCCACAACCCACAACCCACAGCCTATCCCGGCCCACTTCTTTCTTGCGACCAATATGCGATTAATTCAGTCAGGTCGCTTTTTCTAACGGGCTTGCTCAAATAGTCGTCCATCCCATTTTCCAGATACTTTTCCCTGTCACCTTTCATGGCATTGGCGGTCAACGCAATAATCGGACAGGCCAACAGGCTGTTTTTGGCCTCGAAGGAACGTATTTCCCGGGTTGCCTCAATGCCGGTCAATTTGGGCATCGAAATATCCATGAAAACGAGCTTTGGTTTGTGTGTTATGAACTGTTGCACCGCTTCACTGCCATCTTGTGCGTGGATGATTTGCAAATCGGTAGCCTTAAGCATCCTCTGAACAACTAACCTGTTGGTTTTGTTGTCATCTGCAAGAAGAATTTTCCGCGTTTCCCCGAGTTTAGAATCTTTTGCAATAGGAGGGTCGTTGGGAGTCACAACCGATGGTTTGACTATCGAGAAGTCATCTGTCGGGGCAAGACTTTCTGTAATCCTCATTTTGCATCTGAAAGTGAACGTTGACCCCTTACCAACTTGGGATTTTACACGGATGTCCCCCCCCATCAAACGCGCCAGGTTGGATGCAATTGTCAGTCCCATTCCTGTTCCGCCAAAGCTGCGAGCGTTCGTCGAATCCACTTGAGAAAACGCGTCAAAAATGCCTGTCAGCTTGCTTTCTGGTATGCCAATTCCCGTGTCCTTTACCGAAATATTCAGAACTGTTGCGCCACTTTTTGATGACCCTGTCACCCCAATACAAATGCTACCATTTTCAGTAAATTTCTGTGAGTTGCCTACCAAATTGGTGACGATTTGCCTGACACGCCCTTCGTCCCCGATAAATGTCTTTGGTATATGGGAGGCATAATCCAGCTTAAGCGTGACGTTTTCGTTCAATCTTGTTTGGGAAAGCAAGCTCAGAACGCTCAATAATAAGGTTTCAAGCTCAAATGGTTCCTCATCCAGTTCCATCTTTCCGGCCTCGATTCTGGAGAAGTCGAGAATATCATTGATGATAACTAGTAACGCTTCGCCCGACTCTGAAATAGTTCGTGCGTATTCTTCCTGTTCTTCATTCAGCTTTGTTTCAAGCAGCAAAGAGGTCATTCCCAAAACACCGTTCATTGGCGTTCGAATTTCATGACTCATAACCGCCAAAAACTCTGACTTGGCCTTACTTCCGGCTTCTGCTGCTTGTGTCCTGTCCCTGACTTGTTTCTCTAGAGAGCCGGCAAGGTTCTGCAGATTTTTGTTTGAAATATCCATGTGATCGAGCATTTTGGAAAATGATTGCGCAAGGCGCCCGACTTCGCCCTTTCCACAGTCAGGAACCTTACGATCACTGGTCCCGTTTTTTAATTGGGTTGCAAAGTCCGTCAATCGGATGATTGGTTGGGTAATCTGACGCGAAACCACAATCGCTGCCAGCGAGGTGATGAGAACACAAAGGCCCGACAACGCAAGTGTCTGTCGGACTTGCGCCAACAGGCGATCATTAAGTTCGATCATTGAAAATTCGAGAACAACGTAACCAAGAACGTAGCCTTCGGTTAAAAGAACTGGCCCACCAACCGTCATGTTTTCATTGTCGCGGAGAGTTATCCAGCCATTCGTTTCCGTGATGTGGTCGATTATCGGGCTGCTTATTTGAGTCCCGCGCAACTGATTTTCATCCGATCCATCAGTTAGGATCTTTTCATCCGTATCAAGAACATACGCACCGATTGCATGATCATTGGTCAAAGTGGAATTGACCTGTTGGCGCAGCAATCTAACGTCCATACTATAAATCGGCTCGACTGCGGCTTCACTTAAAGTTTCAGCAAGCGCGGTTGCCTGGCTGATAAACGCCGCAGTTGAGTTTCTATGGTCAAAAGCAATTGAAACCGCTGATATAAATCCAGCAACGGTTAGGACAATCAAAACGGTATAAATAACCAGCTTTGTCCTGAGATCCGATAAATTAGTCATTGCCAACCAGATCGGTTACCGGGTCTTGAAGGCGTTCCAATGTCACCAATATTTCTTTGGAGAAAGCGTCAAATTTCGTCGTTCTTTCAAAGGCCCCCAGCACGGCCAATCCGTCTTCGGATTGATTCATAGTGACCAAGGCTGTTTCAATTTCTCCGGCTAGTTGATTTGTAATTTCGGATGAGATGCTGATCACATGGCGCGGGATGGCATCGGTCCTTAGGATGATCGTCAATTCGTCCTTGTTGGGTCCAACTCGCTTTTTGAAATTGTCCATAGACATTGCGCCTGCGTCGGTACGGCCGCGCAAAACCCATTCTATTGTGTTTTCATCATCTCCTGAAAAGACAAAACCCGTTTCATCCGGTGCCAACCTGCTTTGTGGGCTGTCCATCTGGGAGAATTGAATGCCCATCTCAGCCATGGCAATTCTCGGTAACAAATGCCCGCTTGAGGAAAAACTCTCTTCAAAAGTTACCACCCGGCCAACAAGATCGCTGACGCTGGCAATTCCACTTTTTTGGCGTACGAAGATAACCGAGTGGTATTCAGCTACTCCTTTTTTCCATCTGGTGACCAACAACCGACTTCCGGCTTTTTTGTTAATGGCAAGCGCCACCAGGGGACTGTCGACAAAAAGATCAATCTGCCCGCTGCGGATCAGGCTGGCCATATGGTCAATATCCCTTGCGATAACCACTTTTCCGTCGCTAAATCCCATAGGCTCCAACTGCTGGGCAAGGTATTTGGTAAATGGCAGGAATGTACGAATTTCTTTGACCGGTTCATCACTTATTGTGCCAATGACCAGTGTGCGGGCTATAGCTGTCTGGCTTGCTAGCAGTCCGATGCATATGCTTAGAATAGACATTAGGCGCTTGGTATTCATCTGTGTGGCCCTTGTTTTTGAGTCTAAGTTCCAATCAAGCGAGAATCCGAGAGTGCCTGTACCCGTCTGACAGAAAAAGAGTGCTTATTATGCGTTTGACCTTCCCTGTTTTTGGCTGGGGAAAGGCAATACGCCCACCTAATACTGTGCTGCAGTTTTTATAGAATTACAACTAATGGGAGAATTCTAATATTGTATTAAAGCTGAGGGGTGTGTGTTTTTGTCAAAATAGGGAGACGGTGATGCCCCTTTTTACAAAACAGCATGAGGGGATTCAGCTGGCGAATCCAGGATCTTAGCTGAAAGCAGTAGGGATATCCCTTGCAACAATCAGCGCTGCTAAGCCTCACTACTCTGTGATGTGAGAAAGGAGCGCAGACTGTTGCAAAGGTTTGACCGTTTCAGGATACGGCTGAAAGATACGGGATCTCCCGACCATTGGTCAGTTTCCCGACAGATCGGACAAGGGCTTGGGCGTCAATGCGGAAATGCTTGTACAGGTCGACGATGGTGCCGGTTTGGCCAAAGTGTTCAACCCCATGGGGCACCGTTTGATGACCGTGAACGGATCCTAACCAGGATAGAGTAGCCGGGTGACCGTCAATAACCGTGATCAGCTTGCAATGGCGCGGCAGGTCTTTCAGCAGGGTCTCAACATGTGAGTGTGCCGAGGCGGTGCCGTTTGACCGGGCCCTTTGCGCGGCAGTCCAGCCTGCATTCAGCCGGTCAGCGGATGTCACCGCCAAGACCCCAACGTCACGCCGTCCCTCACCGATGATCCCGGCTGCCTTGATTGCCTCGGGCGCGATAGCCCCTTGATAGGCAATCACGATCTCGCAATTGGCGCCGGGTTTGCGCAACCAATACGCCCCGTCAATCGCACCCTGCCTGAAATCGTCGTCAACACGTTTTCCGGGTTGTTCAATGGGGTTGGTGGTCAAGCGCAGATAAACCGAGCCACCGGTTTCATCGCGCAGCCATGTGCGTTCATCCGGGTCGCTCTCACCGTCTTTTTGCAAATAACCAAAGGCCCACTGCATGATGACTGCCAATTCGTCCGTGAAAGCGGGTTCAAACGCAGCCAGCCCATCTTGCGACATACCAATAAGCGGTGCGCTGATAGATTGATGCGCGCCGCCCTCGGGTGCCAGAGTGACACCAGATGGGGTGCCAACAATCATAAAGCGCGCATCCTGATAGCAGGCGTAGTTCAGCGCATCGAGCCCACGGGCGATAAAGGGGTCATAGACGGTGCCAATTGGGATCAAGCGTTTGCCAAACACTGAATGGGACAGACCAGCCGCCGCCAGCAGCAAGAACAGGTTCATCTCGGCGATGCCCAGCTCAATGTGCTGGCCATTTGGCGCGAACTCCCATTTCGCGGTGGACGGGATGTTTTCGGCTTTAAAGGTGTCGGCCTGATGGGTCCGGGCGAACAGCTTGCGCCGGTTCACCCATGGCCCCAGGTTGGTGGTGCCGGTGACGTCGGGTGATGTTGTGACAATCCGGTCCGCCAGCAGGCTGTCGCCTTTTGACAGATCATCCAGAATCTTACCAAAGGCCATCTGCGTCGAGATATCCTTGCCGGAAGCCCAGTCAATGGTAGGGACATCTATGATGTCATCGCGATACCGTCGTGGGCCCTTGGCAAAGAATGGCGCCTGGTCGCAAAAACCTTGTAGTGCGACGGGGTCCGCAGCCGTCGCGAACTTGTCCCACTCTTCACCGGGGGCTACCCCCATGCGGACCTGCCAGTCGGTCATCTGCGCCTTGGTCATCAAACCACCGTGGTTGTCCTTGTGACCTGCAATCGGAGTGCCCCAGCCTTTGATTGTATAGGCCAGAAAACAAACCGGGCGGTCGTGGTCAATTGCTGCAAAAGTATCAGCCATGGTTTGCACACAGTTGCCGCCAAGGTTCTCCATCAGCGCAGCCAGCTCGTCATCACTGCGGCGCTCGATCAAAGCTGTGACGTCGCCCTGATCACCTAGACTTTCCATCAGTCGTTGGCGCCAGATAGCCCCACCCATGTAAGTCAGGGCCGAGTACAGCTGGTTGGGGCAGTTGTCGATCCATTTGCGCAACTCATTGCCGCCCGGCTCTTCAAACGCGGCCCGTTGTAGATGGCCGTATTTTACCCGGACTACGTCCCAGCCAAAGGCGTCAAAGATTTGCTCAACCCGTTTGAACAACCCCTCGCGCACTACACCGTCGAGGGATTGGCGGTTGTAATCAATGATCCACCAGCAATTGCGCAGATCGTTTTTCCAGCCCTCTTGCAGGGCTTCGTATATATTGCCCTCGTCCAATTCGGCGTCACCCACCAAGGCAATCATGCGGCCAAGGGACTGATCCTCGCCCCAGGATTTGGCCTGAATGTAGTCCTGCACTATCGAGGCAAAAGATGTGATCGCAACACCCAGCCCAACTGAGCCTGTCGAGAAATCCACATCGTCAATATCCTTGGTCCGTGAGGGATAGCTTTGAACACCACCGTAGCCACGGAAATTCTCCATCTTCTCGCGTGACAGGTTGCCCATCAGGTATTGAATGGCATGAAACACCGGCGAGGCATGCGGCTTGACCGCAACCCGGTCCTCGGGGCGCAGTGCCGAGAAGTAGAGCGCGGTCATGATCGACACCATCGATGCAGATGAGGCCTGATGGCCGCCGATTTTAATCTCTTCCGTTTTGGGCCGGATGTGATTGGCGTTGTGGATCATCCAATGAGACAGCCAAAGCAGCCGTTGCTCAATGGTTTTAAGGTGGGGCAGGTGGTCTGACATGTGCGGATCCCTAATCAAGCTGCTTTGTGCATGGGGTGATGTGGCAAGGCCTGTCGCAGATCCGCAAGGATATCATCGACGCCTTCCAGGCCGACAGAGAGGCGCACCAAGCCTTCGCTAATACCGTGCACGGCCCGCTCTTCTGGTGTGTAGGTCGAATGGGTCATGCTGGCAGGATGCTGGATCAGCGTTTCTGCATCACCCAGTGACACTGCGCGGGTGATCAGCTGCAACTTGTTCATCATGGCACGGCCTGCCTCCAGGCCACCTTCCAGTTCAAAGGCAATCATGCCGCCGGACTGTGCCATCTGGCGTTGCGCCAGTTCATGCTGCTCAAAGCTTTTCAGCCCTGGATACCAAACCTTTTGAACCCCCGGCGTCGCCTCTAGCATTTCGGCAATGGTCTGGGCACTAGAGCAATGGCGATCCATGCGCAGTTCAAGTGTCTTCAACCCGCGCAGCACGAGCATGGCATTGAAAGGCGCCATAACTGCCCCGGTCATGTCCTTCATACCATAGAGCCGGATTTCCTGGATCAGCTCGGCGCTGCCAACCAGGAGGCCGGCAACGACATCTCCGTGCCCGCCAAGGTATTTGGTTGCTGAATGCAGGGCGAGATCGGCGCCAAGTTCAATTGGCCGGGTCAAATAGGGCGTAGCATAGGTGTTATCGACGATCACTTTTGCGTCGCCCTCATGGGCGATGTCGGCGATTGCCTGAATGTCGACCAGACGCATGTTAGGGTTTGCCGGCGTCTCAAAATAGACAACTTTTGTTTTGGCGCTGATGGCCCCGCGCAGGTTCTCGGGGTTGGTCAGGTCAACATGGGTGACGGTGACGCCGAACTTGGCCAGACCATGCTGCATGAAGGAAAATGTACAGCCATAAAGGGTCTTATCCAGGATCACCTCGTCACCCGGGGCAACCAAGGTCCAAATTGCCGAGGTGATTGCGCCCATGCCCGAGGCCAGCGCCAATCCGGCCTCTGCGCCTTCCAGCACGGCAATACGGCGTTCCAGCAAATCACATGTGGGGTTCGAGATACGCGAGTAGATGTGGCCCGCGCGTTCACCTCCGAACATCTCGCCGCCGGCCTCGGCGGTTTCAAAGGCAAAGGTTGACGTCAAATGCAAAGGTGGCGTCAGCGATCCCTCGTTATCCATCGGGTTATAGCCATGATGAATGGCACGGGTGGCGAAGCTATCGGGTTGGTTGCGCATTGGGATCTCCTGAACTCTTTTCAGAAGTCTATGCTGATGGGGTAAGGTGGATATTGCCAAGTATGCCAATATATGATCCAACATTGGCATATTATGCTACTGGAGTGCCATATGGACCATAAAGATCGCCAGATTATCCGGGCATTGCAACGAAATGGTCGGATGACGAATCAAGATCTTGCTGCCGAGGTGAACCTGTCTCCCTCGCCCTGCTTGCGCCGGGTAAAGCTGTTGGAGAAAAGCGGAGCCATCAAGGGATTTAGCGTTGATGTGGATGCTGCGTCTTACGGGCTACCCGTTACGGTATTCGTGCGGGTAACACTGGAACGCCACACGGATGCCTGTGTGGGGCAGTTTGAGCAAAGTGTCCGTCAGGTCGACGAAGTTTTGGAGTGTTTTGTCATGACGGGGGTGTCGGACTATCTGCTGCGGGTCGTCGTGGCAGACCTGGCGGATTATGAGAATTTCGTGCGAAAACGACTACACTCCATTGGCGGCATTGCCTCAATTGATACCAGTTTTGTTTATGGAGTGGTCAAAAACACAAGCGTTTTTCCGATTATCGTCTAGCCTTTATGGCCGGGGCCCGGGGCGTGTATTATGTCGTCAGATAATTGTTAGCGCTACTATGCAACATCCGTCCTCCGTGCTACGTGGTTTCGCATGTTGAGGTGAAGTATTTAATTATAGGATACCGTTGAGTGCGTTATTTCTACCTTCGATCCAATTATATCTCGGCGTAACAGGCGAGCTTTTGCAATGGTGATTATTGCTGACAGGCCTATGTGTAGCCCCGATTGTTCAACCATAGCGCGAATGGGCGCTTTCTATGTAAGTTAGGCACATGACATGACTATTCGAATTGCCATCATCGGCGCTGGAATCATGGGGGCGGACCACGCTCGCATCTTTGCGACCGAATTGCCAAGTGTGCGTCTGCAAGTCCTGTGCGACGCTGCTACGGATCGTGCAAAAGCCTTGGCCGATCAGCTGGGCGCGCAGGACGTTGTTTCGAACCCAGAGGCCGCAATCTTGCGCGATGACGTGGATGCCGTTGTCATTGCCAGTCCGGATCACACCCACGCAGCACTTACTTTGACTGCCATCAATGCGGGCAAGCCTGTTCTGTGCGAAAAACCACTGTCCCCCAACATGGACGAGTGCATTCAAGTCATGAAAGCCGAAGAGGCACTGGGGCGGCAAATGGTTCAACTGGGCTTTATGCGCCGGTTTGATCCGTCTTATTCTGATATGAAACTGGCGTTGACGGACGGCACTTTGGGCCAAGCCCTGATGATGCATAATTTCCACCGTAACGTGGACACTCCACCAACTGGATTTGAGGCCAGCATGGCGATAACCAGTTCCGCCTGTCACGAGTTCGACGTGGCCCGGTTTGTTCTGGGGACCGAATTCAAAAGCATTACCGCCTTTGCGCCGGCTGGAGTGGCGGGCAAAGTTGGCCCCGTTTTCATGGTCTTGGAAACAGTTGACGATCAAATCGTCAATATCGAGGTCAACAACAACGCAACTTATGGCTATGACGTGCGCGGCGAATTGGTTGGCGAAAAGGGATCTGTGTTCCTGAACACGCCAGTGACGTCCAAATACAATCTCGGCTTCAAAGGATACGAGTCGTATCCGGCAGATTGGCGTAAACGCTTTTCTGAGGCGTATCGTCTGCAAAACAAGGATTTTCTGCAGTTTGTGCGTAGTGGAAAAACCTCTGCAGCTGCGGCGGATGCCTGGGATGGATATTGCTCAACGGCTGTCGCCGAAGCGGGTGTGGCGGCCTTGGCGAGTGGCCAGAAAACGGCAGTCTCACTTATTGAAAAACCTGCGTTCTATAAGTAAAAACAGATGCAAAGGGGGCCGGATTTGGGTGTTCCCTTTGCACTGGAAAATGACGTCTATTAACCCAGACGATCAGCGCAACTTACATCGTTGTTATAGATCGATAGCTCTGTGCGGCCAAATAATGCTGCCACAGACCTGATACAGCAATAAATTTTACTTGTGACGGCAATATTTGGGGATATATGACCGATCCGGGGCCGAGTCGCGCCGTTTTCACACCCCATCTCAGGAGGGCCAGCCGTGACAGTGCAAAAGACACCACCACACGCAGTCTACGCGATTGACAGATGGGGCATGGATCTGGTGTCGGTTTTGCCGAACGGCGATCTGGGCCTTAAAAATCCTCTGAACCCTGACGCGCCGGTTGTCAGCTTACCCTCGATCATCCATGGCCTGCAGGAGCGTGGTATCCATACGCCGCTGCTGTTGCGTGTCAGCTCGTTTCTTGAGCAGGGTATTCGCAACATCAACGATAGCTTCGCAGCCGCCATCGACCGGGTAGGCTATAAGGGGACATACCGTGGTGTGTTCCCAATAAAGGTGAACCAACAGGCGCAGGTGATTGACCGGATCGTCGAATTTGGCCGCCCTTATTCTTATGGATTAGAGGCAGGATCAAAGCCCGAATTGGTGATTGCACTGGCGCATAGACTGGCTAGGGACGCGCTGATTGTTTGCAACGGCGTCAAAGACGCGGAATTCATCCGGCTGGCGATCCTGTCGCGCAAGCTTGGCTTTAATACTGTCATCGTCTTGGAAAGCCCTAAAGAGCTGGAAACCGTTTTGCAGGTCGTTGAAGAGCTGGGCCAAGAACCCTTGCTGGGTGTTCGTGTCAAACTGACCAATCAGATCAGTGGCAATTGGGCCGAAAGTTCCGGCGATCGGTCCACCTTTGGCATGCACACCGATCAGTTGGTTGCGGTCGTTGACAGGCTTAGAGACGCCGGGATGCTGCATTGCCTAAAGCTGCAGCACTCCCATTTGGGCTCACAAATTCCGGACGTCAATGATGTACGTCGTGCCGTTGGTGAGGCCTGCCGTTACTTTGTTGAATTGACCCGCGAGGGTGTGCCCCTCACTCATCTTGATCTCGGCGGCGGTCTGGGGGTGGACTATACCGGTGAAAAAGCGGCCAGTGAAAACTCAATCAATTATTCAGTGGCAGAATACTGCGCCAATGTGGTGGAAACCGTCACCTATGCCTTGGACGAGGCCGGATTGAAGCATCCCACCCTTGTGACGGAAAGTGGCCGGGCCGTTGTTGCGACGTCGTCGATGCTGATTTTTAATGTGCTTGAGGCAACGTTATATGACGCGCATTCGGCCCCGAAGCCCGATGCTGGTGACCATCATCTGGTGACCGACCTTGCAGCCATCGCGGAGTACTTAAGCCAGAAACGTCTGCAGGAATGTCTGAATGATGCGACATTTTATCGAAACGAACTGCGGGCTCTGTTCCGCCGGGGGTATATCGACCTGCGTCAGATGGCACGGGGGGAACGGATTTATCTGCATTTGATGTCCAAGATCAAACATTTGGCGCCAGAGCCGGGAGCGGCTCCGGAAATCGATGCCCATCTGGAACAACTTGCTGACATCTATCATTGCAATTTCTCGCTGTTCCAGTCGTTACCAGATGTCTGGGCCATTGATCAGTTGCATCCGGTTGTGCCTTTGCAAAAGCTGAACGAGGAACCTGATAGACGGGCGGTCCTGTCTGACATCACCTGCGACTCGGACGGTAAGATCGACAGTTTCATTCTGGCCGACGGGGTGTCCAAATCGCTGCCGGTGCATGGGCTGGACGATACGCAGCCCTATTACATCGGTGCCTTTTTTGTGGGCGCCTATCAGGAAACACTGGGCGATTTGCACAATCTGTTCGGCGATACCCACGTGGCCACGATTGAGCTGCGCGACGATGCCAGTTTTGACCTGCTGCACGAACAGGAAGGCGATACAATTGCCGAGGTCCTGTCCTATGTTGAATATGATCCGCGTGACTGCGTTGCGGCCTTTCGTAAGTTGATTGATCAAGCGGTTTCACAAAATCGACTGGACGCCAAAGATCGAAAAACACTGATGGCCGCATACCGCGACAGTATTAACGGCTATACCTACTATGAATAACACAACGACCTGGAGGCAAACCCATGGGTAAAACACTGGTGATCGGCGCGGGCGGGGTTTCGTCTGCGGCCGTACATAAGATGGCTATGAACTCGGATATTTTCACCGAGATCACGCTGGCGTCTCGGCGCAAATTCAAATGCGATGACATTGCGACGGAGGTGAAATCGCGCACCGGCGTCGATATTCGCACCGCTGAAGTGGACGCCATGGATGTGCCTGCCGTGGTGGCCTTGATCCGCGAAAGTGGCGCCGAGTTGCTGGTCAATCTGGCGCTGCCGTATCAGGATCTGAAACTGATGGATGCCTGCCTTGAAGCCGGTATCAACTATCTGGACACGGCGAACTACGAACCCGAGGACGAGGCCAAGTTTGAGTATCACTGGCAGTGGGCCTATCAGGACAAGTTCAAGGCCGCTGGTCTGACCGCCATTCTGGGCTCAGGCTTTGATCCGGGGGTAACCTCGGTGTTTGCCACCTGGCTGAAAAAGCACAAATTGGACACCATCCGCCAGATCGACATTCTGGATGCCAATGGCGGGGACAACGGTCAGGCCTTTGCCACCAATTTCAATCCAGAAATCAACCTGCGAGAAGTCCTGGCCGAGGCACGTCACTGGGAAAACGGTGCCTGGCAGCCGACCCCGGCGATGACCCACAAGGTCGAATATGACTTCCCCGGCGTCGGCCCCAAGAATATGTACCTGATGTATCATGAGGAGCTGGAGTCGCTGTCGACCCACTTCCCTGAGATCGAGCGCGCCCGGTTCTGGATGACATTTGGCGACGCCTACATCATGCATGCGACAGTGCTGCAGAACATCGGCATGACCGGCATCGAGCCAGTGATGCACGATGGGCATGAGATCATCCCAATCAAGTTCCTGACCACGCTTCTCCCTGATCCCAGTGATCTGGGGGCCCTGACCAAGGGCAAGGCTTGCATCGGCGATATTGCGACAGGGCAGGCCAAAGATGGCAGTGGTGAGAAGACCTACTACATCTACAACATCTGTGACCATGAGGAATGCTACGCCGAGGTCGGCAGTCAGGCCGTTTCCTATACCACCGGGGTTCCGGCGATGATCGGTGCGGCTCAGGTGCTAAAAGGCAATTGGCGTGAGCCGGGTGTTTGGAACATGGAGCAGCTGGATCCCGACAATTTCATGGACATGCTGAACGATCATGGCCTGCCATGGCAGGTCCATGAGCTTGACGGCCCGGTTGAGTTCTAAGCCTTGGCAGATGTGATGCAAACCCAGGCCGGGGATGCGGGGGCCTTTAGGCAGTTTGATCTGTCCCGGGTCCCCAGTCCCTGCTTTGTGGTTGACGAGGTTGCGGTGGAGCGCAACCTCGCGATCCTGCGGGACGTGGCTGATCAATCTGGCGCTCAGGTCCTGTCGGCGCTCAAGGCGTTCTCGATGTTTTCGCTGGCCCCACTGGTGCGGCGCTACCTGTCGGGCACCTGTGCCTCGGGCCTGTATGAGGCCCAGTTAGCGCGTGAGGAATATGGCGGCACCGTTGTTACCTATTGCGCCGGGTATAAATCCAGTGAGATCGACCAGATTATCGCGCTTTCGGATCATCTGATTTTCAACTCTCCCGCCCAAAAAGACCGGTTTCTGCCGCGCGTGCAGGCATCGGATCGCCCCGTTCATGTGGGCTTGCGGATCAATCCGGAACATTCCGAGGGCGAGATTGCCAAATATGACCCCTGTGCTCCGGGGTCCCGCCTGGGCACGCCAGTCTCTCAATTGGATCATGCGGTGCTGTCAGGCGTCGACGGGTTGCATATGCATACCCTTTGCGAACAGGGGTTTGAACCCTTGGCCCGTACATGGGCCGCGATCGAGGATCGGATCAAGCCTTATCTGGGGCAGCTGAAATGGCTGAACTTTGGTGGCGGTCACCACATCACCCGCGCTGACTATGACCGCGAGGCCCTGATTGCTTTTATCACCGATCTGCGAGCACGCACTGGGTTGCAGATCTATCTGGAACCAGGCGAGGCGGTGGCGCTGGACGCGGGCATTCTGGTTGGCGAGGTGCTGGATTTGCCGCGTAACCAGATCAACCTGGCCATCACCGATATCTCGGCCACTTGCCACATGCCCGATGTCATCGAAGCACCGTACCGTCCGGCAATGTTGGATGAGGTCGCAGATGGGTCGTCTTATCGGTTTGGCGGGCCATCGTGTCTGGCCGGTGATGTGATTGGTGATTATGCGCGGGCGCAGCCACTTGCCATCGGCGACCGGTTCGCGTTTTTGGATCAGGCGCATTATTCGATGGTTAAAACCAATACTTTCAATGGCGTCGCCCTGCCGGCCATTGCTCTGTGGAACTCGAACACGGATGCCCTAACGATGATCCGCGAGTTTACTTATGAAGATTTTCGCAACAGGCTTTCATGATATGAGCATTTTTCTGGACAGTGAACTGACCGCAGCCGAACGCAGCCTAGATGCGTTGTTTCGGGTCATTCCGATGCCGCTAGAGCGTACAGTGTCTTATGGGGCCGGGACCAAGCACGGCCCGCAGGCCATACTGGAGGCCAGTGATGAGCTGGAGCGTCTGTGCAATGGCTTTGAACCCTGCTCGCGAGGCATCTATACTGAGACCGCGGTGAACTGCGACGGTCCATTGCCTGACGTGATGGACCGACTTGCCATGCGCACCGAGGCGGCAGTGAAAGCCGGGAAAATTCCGGTGACGCTGGGCGGTGAACATTCCCTTTCATATGGGGCCGTTATGGGAGTGGCGCGGGCGCTTGGGAAACCGGTTGGCATCGTGCAGATCGATGCCCATGCTGACCTTCGAATCGCCTATCAGGACGAGAAACACTCGCATGCCTCGGTCATGCACCTGCTCAGCGAAGAGGGCATCCATATTGCCCAGTTTGGAGTGCGCGCGCTGTGCCAGCAAGAGGTGGACAGCCGGACACAAAATAACGTCTTTTTTCGAGATGCTGAGGATCTGGTAACGACAAATACGCTGGCGGTCGATTTGCCCAGTGATTTCCCTGAATTGATCTATGTTTCCTTTGATGTTGATGGCTTGGACCCGGCGCAAATGCCCGCAACCGGAACCCCTGTACCGGGTGGTTTGGGGTTCTACCAAGCCTTGCGACTTGTCGAACACGCGCTGAAGGGCCGTAAATGCGTCGGCTTGGACGTGGTAGAACTTGCCCCGGACGGCAATGCGGCTTGGGACTTTACTGCCGCGCAGATTGTGTATCGATTGATGGCTGCAGCGACCCAATAATGTTTCGGCGGGATGGGCGGTCGCATTGCCCTAGGACATGACTAAAGACTCGCCCTTGTATCGAGTGGGAATTTTCCTGATGGTGTCAGGTCAGTTCCTGCCTGGCCGACAGTAGACTTTTGCATAAATGCCAAGGTTAGAGTCCGTAAATCCATGTGTCTAACACGGGGATTTCAAAAATTGTGAGCAGAAAAAGTTGTGCTAAGTCTTTAAATTTAAACAATAAAGTCTCGCGACTTGAAGGCTGCAAATTCAAAGAACGTCATTTATGAAACGTTTCATATTGACAGAAAGCAGAATCTCCTCATGTTAAAGCACAGGTTGATTGCTACGTCGTGACGCGTGGAGTCGGCCCCATATAAACTAGGGAGGCTCGAATGAAGCTTGTTAAAATCGCTGCTGCGGCAGCGACCGGTATCTTGTTGTCTGCTGGAATTGCAGCTGCCGAAGATAAACCCGTCGTTGGACTTGTGATGAAGTCCTTGGCCAACGAATTTTTTCAGAACATGATGGTTGGCGCCGAAGAGCACGCTAAAATGCGCGGGGATTACACCTTGATCGCTGTCGGCATGCAGAACGAAACCGACTTTGAATCGCAAATCAATGCGGTTGAAAACTTTATCACCCAGGGCGTTGATGCGATTGTTATCGCCCCAGCTGACAGCCGTGCCATGGTGCGTCCGATCAAGCGTGCGATGGAAGCAGGCATTGTCGTGGTGAACTTTGATGTCTCGCTTGATGCAGCTGCCAAAGAACAGCAGGGTATCGATCTTGCGTTTGTCGGACCAGACAACCGTGGCGGTGCAAAACTGGCTGGTGACGCACTGGGTCAAGCTTTAGGTGACGGCGGCAAAATCGTCATCATCGAAGGCAACCCAGGCGCAGACAACGCAAACGAGCGTCGTTTGGGTTTTGAAGCCTCGGTTGAGGAATACAAACTGGACCTGCTGGATAGCCGTACGGCGCATTGGGAAACCGAAGAAGCCAACCAGGTCTTCTCGGCAATGTTGACTGCACATCCTGACATCCAGGGCGTTATGGCGGCCAATGACTCGATGGCGGTGGGCGTTGTGAAAGCACTGGAAGCTGCAGGGCGTTCGGACATCATTGTGGTTGGTTTCGACAACATTCCAGCCGTTGGCCCCATGATCGCCGACGGCCGTATGTTGGCGACTGTTGACCAGTTTGGCACCCGTATGGCCGCAGACTCCATCGACCTCGCACTTGAGGTTGTTGCTGGTGGCCCGGCCCTTGAGGGTTGGGTAAAAACTGAAATTGAGTTGGTTAAAGGTCAGTAATATGACCTGCGCCCGGCGCTTTGGTGCCGGGCGTTCATTAGAACTATCAGGATCGGACCACATACCATGGCCCAAGCTGTCCAAGCTTCACCCACAGATGACATACTGCTGGACGTAACAGACCTGCGCAAATCTTTTGGCGGTGTGCATGCGTTAAGTGGCGTTAGTTTTTCGCTAAAAGCTGGTGAAGTTCACGCACTTGTCGGTGAAAACGGCGCCGGTAAATCCACTTTGATCAAAGTGCTTACCGGTGTTCATCACTATGATGCAGGTACAATATCTCTTGGCGGGGCTGCGTTTGAACCCTCTGATCCGCACTTTGCCAAAGCGGCCGGCATTCAGGTGGTCCACCAGGAGTTTAACCTTCTGACCGATCTGAGTGTCGCCGAGAATATCTCTATCGAGGCCTTTCCAAGGGCCCGCTTCGGTCTGCTTGATCGGACCGAAATGAAGCGACGTGCCCGCACTGCGCTAGATGCAATTGGCCTCAATGACGTGGATGTTGACACTCCCGTCAGCAGGCTGGGCATTGCGCACCGGCAATTGATTGAGATCGCGCGTGCGCTGCAAACCGAAAGCCGGATTCTGATCCTGGATGAGCCGACGGCCACTTTGACCGAACGCGAAACCTCGCGGTTGTTTGACATTGTGGCAGGCATCAAGGCCAAAGGTGTTACGGTCGTCTTTGTGTCGCATCACCTGGATGAGGTCTTTGCGATTTGTGATCGGGTAACGATCTTTCGCAATGGCCAAACCATTGCCACGGAAAACATAGCTGACACCTCGCCCGAAGGTGTTGTTCGCCACATGGTTGGACGCACATTGTCGGAACAAACCAAAGAGTTAAACGACGCTATTTGCGACTCCATTGTCTTGTCTGTTGAGGGCCTGCAAACAGCAGCCAGCCCGCATCCCCAAGGCGTTTCATTCGACCTACGACAGGGTGAAATTCTGGGTATCGCGGGATTGGTGGGTGCCGGACGCACCGAGGTGCTACGGGCCATTTTTGGTGCAGATCCAATCCAGTCCGGGCAAATCTCTCGCAATGGAAATCGGATCTCAATCAGCAACCCACGGGATGCAATCGCCGCCGGAATTGGCTTTGTAACTGAAGACCGCAAAGACGAAGGCCTTATTCTGGATATGGACATTGCTGCCAATACGTCATTGGTCAGCATCAAGGATGTATCGGTGAAGGGGCTGTTAAACTTTGCCAAAGAACGCCTGATGGCGATCCAGGGTGGGGCCCGTCTAAAGTTGAAATACGGCAAGGCGTCCGATCCAGCATCCAGTCTGTCTGGCGGCAACCAGCAAAAGGTCGTGCTGGCCAAATGGTTAGCCTCGCACCCTGAGATTTTGCTTTTGGACGAACCAACGCGTGGCGTGGATGTTGGCGCCAAAGCCGAAATCTATGCCATTCTAAAGGATTTAGCAGCGCAAGGGATGTCGATGATTGTCGTGTCGTCTGAATTGCCTGAGCTGATCACACTAACGGACCGTTTGTTGGTCATGTCTGAGCATAAAGTTCAGGGCAGTCTGATGCCTGAAGACTATCAACAAGAAGCCATTTTGAAATTGGCCTACGGGCAATCAGAGACACCAGAAGGACAAAACCAGTGAGCTCCAGTGAAAGCCAAAACCTGATGAAGGGCTCCAGTGCCTTTTCAGTCAAGTCGATCGTGAACAATGCAGGTATCGGCCTTGCCTTGTTGCTTTTGATCCTTTTCTTTTCGGTCGCCTCAGAATTTTTTCTGTCGCCCAATAACATCACCAATATCCTGACCCAAATCACCATCAACCTGATCTTGGCCGTCGGTATGACCTTCGTAATCCTGATTGGCGGCATCGACCTGTCCGTTGGATCAGTAATGGCATTTGCAGCAGTGATTGCCGGCAAAGCCATTACATTGCCGGGACTTGGCACCACCGAGCTGATTTTACTGGCGATCCTCGCCGGGTTGGTGGCTGGGTTGATCTGTGGTCTGGTGAACGGCGTGATAAGTGCCTATTGGGCACTACCGTCCTTTATCATCACGCTGGGGATGTTGAACATCGCCCGTGGTGCT